>JAZQKZ010000077.1:0-12883 GCA_045542415.1 Clostridia bacterium | reverse complement strand
AGAAAAGCCAGCAAAAGAATGCCGTTAAAGAGGGGACGCCCCTCCCTCTTTAAAATCTCCCGCTGCGCTTTACCAAAAGATTCAATCAATTAAAACGAGGCTAAACCATTTGCTGACGTAGGTACTCTTTTGAATTAAAAGGCAAAGCTTATTCAAAAAAAACAAGCAAATTTACACCGACACATTTCAATTGCAGCCTTTGGCTGCCGAGACGCTTGATAAGGGGGATTTTTAAGGAGGAAAGCCTTAAACAGCATTCTTTTGGTTCGTTTTCTGTTGCTGCGGACAGAAAATGAACTGGGGTATAACAAAATAAGCAATCATATAAAAGCATCGAGGGGCAAAGCCCCACAGCGTCGCAATAACAAGTGCTAACAAGACCGATAAACCACAATTTACAGGAGGAATCAATGGAATTTATCATACCTATATTAAAATCAAAATACTTCCATGCAGTACTTGCCGTTATTCTTGCTCTGCTCATTGACCGCATAGTTCTCGGCAAGCTCTTAAAACACTCGGTTTCTAAGCTTACATCAAGGGATATCGCAATGAAAACCCGTGTCAAAACACATTTCGGAATAATCCGCACACTCCTTGCCGTGCTTTTATATTTCTTCGTTGCCGTATATCTTTTGCAGGTTTTCTTTAACGTCAGTGCATCATCAATCATTACTGCAACCGGAGTTGTCGGTATCGCCGCCTCACTGGGCGCACAAAGCTTTATAAAGGACTCAATCAGCGGATTTTTCATATTACTTGAGGACCAATATAAAATAGGCGATGTTGTGACTGTCGATTCCTTTATGGGTACGGTTGAAAAAATTACAATCCGTACAACAATAGTTAAAAATGCAGAGGGCGACAGGCTTATTATCCCTAACGGTAATATGACAAGAATAATCAATCATTCACAAAACGACAAAAGCCTTGTTATCCCGATTTTCGTTTCATACAGGCAGGACACCGCTTCTGCTCTTGCACTTATCGAAAAAACAATAGCTGAGGTATATGAACGCTCTGAGCTTATGACTATGCCGCCCAAGCTTCTGGGCGTGAGTGCAATGACCGATTTTTCGGTACAAATTTCGGTAATTGCATACTGTACGCCGGAAAATCAGTTCGATGCCCGGCGTGAGGTTTTAAGGGAAATAAAGCTTGCGTTTGACAATAACGGCATACTTATGCCTGAGGGTACAAAAGGGGAAAATAAATGAAGCTGCCAAAGGATTTTACGGACAGAACAAAAGCCATGCTCGGCGATGAATATGATGAGTTTTTAAATGCCTTTGAAAATTCACCGATTTATTCGGGAATACGCTTAAACACACTGCGACAGGGCTGTGCAGATGCAATAAAGGCTGAATTTGGCGAGCTTGAAAAAGTGGCGTGGTGCGAAAATGGCTTCTATGCTGACAAGTCTCTTATTTCGGGAAATCACCCGTACCATATGGCAGGTCTCTTCTATTTTCAGGAGCCGTCCGCAATGTGTGCCGCCGAGGGCTTGCCGATAAACGAGGGTGATTTTGTCCTCGACCTGTGTGCCGCACCCGGCGGAAAATCTACGCAGGCAGGTGCAAGGCTTAATAATACAGGCTTGCTCGTTTCAAACGAAATAGTCAAAAGCCGTGCGGATATTTTATCGGAAAACATTGAACGCATGGGGTTGACTAATGCTATAGTCACTAATGAATCACCCGATGCACTGGCAAAAAAATATCCGTCATTTTTCGACAAAATCATAGTAGATGCACCGTGCAGCGGTGAGGGAATGTTCCGCAAAGAACCGCAGGCTGTGACAGAGTGGAGCGTTGAGCATACCGTTTCATGCAGAGCAAGACAAAAAAATATTCTCGACTCAGCCATAAAGATGCTTAAACCGGGTGGCATGTTAGTATATTCAACCTGCACGTTTGCTCCCGAGGAGAACGAAAAAATAGCGGCGTATCTTATGGATATGGGAATGGAAATCTGTGAAATGCCCGCACTTGCAATGCTTTGTGAGGGCAGAAGCGAATGGAGCGAATCGGATTATGATATGTCTCTCACTCGCCGTATTTTTCCGCATAAGCAAAAGGGCGAGGGGCACTTTGTTGCACTGTTTAAAAAGCCATTCACAGATGAAGCACCGACCGAGAAAAAGAAGAAGAAAGGTACCAAGCGTATTGATACCTCTGCACTTGATGCTGCAATAAGGCTTTATCGGGATTTTGAAAAGGATGTTTTAAACATTACCCTTAACGGCACTTTCGTGCTGTTTGGCGAAAACCTGTACTTAAAGCCCGTTGATATTGATATTGACGGAATCAGGGTTGTACGCTGCGGGCTACAGCTTGGAGTAATAAAAAAGAACAGATTTGAGCCGTCACACGCACTTGCTCTTGCACTCAAATGTGATGAAGTAAGAAATGTAAATCTCACGCTTGATGACGAAGCACTGTACCGGTATCTGCACGGCGAGGTTATTCCGTGTAATAGGAACGGCTGGTGTGTAGTATGCGTAGGCGGATACACGCTCGGCTGGGGCAAGGCAAGCGGCGGAATGCTGAAGAACCATTACCCCAAGGGACTGAGGAGACTGAAAATATAAAGGAGAATACAATGAAAGTAAAGGATATATATAACGCAGTAAATGAATATGCTCCGTTTGGACTTGCTTATTCATGGGATAATGTCGGACTGCTTGTGGGCAATATGGAAAATGATGTGAGCAAGGTTCTTATTACGCTTGACACAGATGCATCAGTCGTAAGAGAAGCAATTGATAACGGCTGTGACCTGATTCTTTCACATCATCCCGTATTCTTCTCGCCTGTGAAAAGAATACTTACTGACAATGACACAGGCAGAATGATTGAACTGATGATGAAGCACGGGATTTCGCTTATTGCGGCACATACCAATATGGATGTGACACAGGGCGGTATAAACGATAAGCTTGCAGAGCTGTTTGAGCTTCAGGACGTTGAGATACTTGAAGAAAATCCCGTAAATCCTGCATGCGGCTTGGGTAGAATAGGAAATCTCAAGGCGCAAATGAGTATCAGGGAGCTTTGTGCATACACAAAGCAAGTATTGGGCATTAACGGAGTAAGACTCGCAGGTAATCCTGATACAGCGGTTAAAAGAATAGCAGTTGCAGGAGGAAGCTGCAGCGAGATTATTCCGCTTGCATATGCCAAAGGCGCACAGGCAGTAATTACCGGTGATATGAAGTATCACGATACAATAGACAATGTGAACATAGGAATAAATATAATCGATGCCGGACATTACGGTACGGAAATAAACGTATTGGAGCTGTTTGAAAAGGCGATTGCAAATACAGGAATTAAAAGCGTCAGATCGGAAAATAAGGATATATTTACATTTATGTAAACAGAAAAGGGGATGTTTCAAAAACATCCCCTTTAATCATCTCATAATCGCCGCTGCAGTCATAGCCGCCGCAATAATCATCAGCAGAACGTGCAGAGAGAAAACAGTCACTATTGTATTTTCCTTTTCATTTTCACGGCATTGCTTAAAAAGCTTAATCAACACCAACGCCGTACCGCAGACAATAGCGGGGCAGAAGAAGAACACAATAAGTCCTCCGCCGACCTGCGACTGAACTATAATCATATCATATATAACCGCAAAATACGCAAGTCCGCTTAAAAGTGCGAATACAAGCTGCGGTATGCTCCTTTCAAGGAGCGTTAATATTTTTTTCTTCATTTCATTACTCCTGACCGAAACTAATAACCGCCTCAATAGAACCCCGGCGATAACGTATGCTTATACTTCGAGTCCCAAAAGGGGCAAGATGTGTCGCGGCTTGCTCTAATGGAAAAAGAAGCAAGCAGATTGCCGTTTTGAAGACCGCAGGCGTACGTCGGTACGTCAAGGTCTGAAAAATGGTGAGATGCGCAGCTTATTTTTCCATTAGTCCTCGTCAGGGGCATCCCATGAATGATACACATTCTGTACATCATCGTTGTCCTCAAGCACTTCAAGAAGCTTGTTCATGTTCTTGATGTGGTCGGGGTCTGTAAGCTCTGTTAAGGTCTGTGCTATCTGGCTTACCTCGGCTGATGCAAGAGTATATTTAGCTTCAAGTGCATCACGAACCTCACCCAATGCATCGGGGTCTGTTGTGATTTCAATAATACCGTCCTCAATGCTTACATCGTCTGCACCGGCTTCAAGCACGTCCATTGTTACCTCTTCCTCGTCAAGCTCGCCGTCCTCGTCCTCGATAACAATTACACCCTTCTTATCGAACATGAAGCTTACACAGCCTACCTGACCAAGGTTGCCGCCGTACTTTGAGAAAGCAGCTCTCACGTCTGCCGCTGTTCTGTTTCTGTTATCTGTAAGAGTTTCAACAATTACAGCTACACCGCTCGGACCGTAGCCCTCGTATGTGATGCTCTCGTAGTTATCACCGTCACCTGAGCCGGCAGCCTTTTTGATTGTACGATTGATATTATCGTTAGGCATGTTGGCACTGCGTGCCTTTGCGATTGCATCCTTGAGGCTTGAGTTATTAGCCGGATCGGGACCGCCTGACTTTACTGCAACGATAATCTCTCTTGCAATCTTTGTGAAAATCTTAGCTCTCTGTGCGTCATTAGCACCTTTTTTACGCTTAATTGTACTCCATTTATTATGTCCTGACATTATTTTAGTCTCCTTACATTATTTTTACTCACATATATTAATTATATCATATCCCACCGTCCATTGCAAGAGCAATCCCGGATTTTGTTTAATTTGCCGTAAATATGCGTGGATTTTTGTGGTATCGGCGGGAGTGACACTAATATCCCACACAAAAAGGGAGGTGCATGTACCTCCCTTAAAGCTTATTTCATTATAATATCTTCTCTTGCCGGACCGTTTGAAACGATTGTAATCGGAACCTCAAGCTCCTTTTCAATGAACTCGATATAATTTCGGCAGTTCTCCGGTAAATCCTCGTACTTCTTGATGCCGCGAATATCGCACTTCCAACCCGGTAATACCTTTAATACCGGCTTTGCAATATTTAATAAATCAGTTGTCGGGAAGTCTCTTAATACTTCGCCGTTTACTTCGTAGCCTACACATACCGGAATCTCGTCAAGATAACCGAGTACATCAAGTACTGTAAATGCAACTGCTGTTGCACCCTGTACTCTACAGCCGTAGCGTGATGCCACACAGTCAAACCAGCCCATTCTTCTCGGACGGCCTGTTGTTGCACCGTACTCACCGCCATCGCCGCCGCGACGTCTTAACTCGTCAGCCTCTTCACCAAATATCTCTGATACGAATGCACCTGCACCAACTGCTGATGAATATGCCTTTACAACTGTGATGATTTCCTTGATTTCATACGGCGGAATACATGCACCGATTGAGCCGTAGCCTGCTAACGGTGATGATGATGTTGTGAACGGATAAATACCGAAATCCGGATCCTTTAATGAGCCGAGCTGACCCTCTAAAAGGATATTCTTTCCGCTCTTTATTGCCTCGTGCATGAACGGAACTGTATCAATCACATACGGACGTACAATCTCTGCATATTCCTTACATGTATTGTATATCTCATCCACATCGAGAAGCGGCTTGTGATATACATGCTCTAAAAGAAGATTTTTAACCTCTACGATGTTCTTTATCTTCTCTCTTAACTCCTCCTCGCCGAAAAGCTCCCATACCTGGAAACCAATCTTTGAGTACTTATCTGAGAAGAACGGAGCAATACCCGACTTTGTTGAACCGAACTGACGCTCGCTTAATCTTTCCTCCTCGTATGTGTCAAAGAGCTTGTGATAGGGCATCAATACCTGTGTTCTGTTTGAAATAACAAGCTTCGGAGCCGGTACACCTCTTGATACAATCTCCTTTACCTCCTTGAAGAGTGACGGGATATCAAGTGCAACGCCGTTGCCTATCATGTTGATTACATTTGAATTGAACGAGCCTGAGGGAAGAATGTGAAGTGCAAACTTTCCGTACTCGTTTACAATTGTGTGACCTGCATTTGCACCGCCCTGATAACGGATAACTATATCTGCATCGCCTGCAAGCATGTCGGTAATTTTACCCTTACCCTCGTCGCCCCAACAAGCGCCTACTACTGCTTTTACCATAATTAAAAACCTCCTGTGAGTTTATATCTTAGTCTGTATCTCGTCATTAAACGTTGATTTCTACCTCAACGCCGAGTAAATCCTTATACTTTTCAATCGCCGGATATACGCACTCCGTAAGGAAGTCCGTAACCTGCTCCGGTGCTCTGCCTACGAAATTCTTCGGCTCAAAATGTGAGGTGATTTCCTCAACCGTAAGCCCAAACGATTCATCAGCCGCAATCAGCTCGGCAAGGTTGTTTTCCTTACCCTCAACCTTGACGGTTTTTCCTGCCTCCATTGAGTGCTGACGGATTCGCTCATGCAATTCCTGGCGGTTACCGCCTTTCTTTACTGCATCCATCATTATATTTTCCGTAGCCATAAACGGAATCTCGCTCATGAAATGACGGTAAATTACCTTGTCATACACAACCAGTCCGTCAACTACATTTATATACAGGCTCAATATTGCATCAACCGCTAAAAATGCTTCCGGAATTGAAATTCGCTTGTTTGCACTGTCGTCAAGAGTTCTCTCGAACCACTGTGTTGATGCGGTGATTGCCGGATTTAAGGCATCTACTATAACGTAGCGTGCAAGTGAGCCGATTCGCTCGCTTCGCATGGGGTTACGCTTGTATGCCATTGCCGATGAGCCAATCTGTGATTTTTCAAACGGCTCCTCAATCTCCTTTAAGTGCTGTAGTAAACGGATATCGTTTGAGAACTTATATGCACTCTGTGCGATTGCACTTAAAACGTTAAGCATCTGTGAATCGAGCTTTCTCGGATATGTCTGACCGCTTACCGGGAATGATGAACCATAACCCATTTTTTCAGCTATCTTTTTATCAAGCTCCTTACACTTCTCATGGTCACCCTCAAAAAGCTCCATAAAGCTTGCCTGAGTACCTGTTGTACCCTTACAGCCCAAAAGCTTTGCCTTTGAAAGCTGATGCTCTACGTCCTCAAGGTCCATCATCAGATCCTCAAGCCAGAGCGTTGCACGCTTACCCACCGTTGTGGGCTGTGCCGGCTGGAAATGAGTAAATGCAAGAGTCGGTAAATCCTTATATTCATCCGCAAACTTAGCAAGCTCATTTATAAGGCAGATAAGCTTTTTCTTTACAAGCTCCAGTGCCTCTGTCATAATAATTATATCCGTATTATCTCCTACATAGCAGCTTGTAGCACCAAGATGGATAATACCTGCCGCATCGGGACACTGAACTCCGAATGCATATACATGTGACATTACATCATGACGTACTTTCTTTTCACGTTCCTTTGCAACGTCATAATTGATGTCATAAATATGCTCTTTCATCTGAGCTATCTGTGCATCGGTTATGTTAAGTCCAAGCTCCTGCTCACTTTCAGCAAGGGCAATCCAGAGCTTTCTCCATGTGGAAAACTTTTTATCCGGGGAGAAGATATATTGCATTTCCTTGGATGCATAGCGGGAATTAAGCGGACTTTCATAAGTATTTGTCGCCATTAATAAAACTCCTTTTTATAAAAACAAGGTTTTGTACCTTTCTATACAGACTATATTATATTATATTTCTCTGTAAAAATCAAGTGGAAATATGAAAAATATGATAAAGTTTTGAAAATACTTGACTTTTTAACTTATGTGGGATATAATAATAACGAAAAGGGCAAGACCTCAAACGGTCAGCCAAAATATCAGTTACGCAAGGTAACCGCAACTTTTAGCCGAGCAGCGGTCATCTTGCGTTTTTTGCAAAGATTATCATAAAGATTAATGCGTAAAGCATTATTTCCAATGCTTTACGAAATTTTTTCTTCATAATGCCACCACCTCCTTTTGAGCCTTTTTAGCTTTGCTATAGCTCTTTTGGATGTATAATGTGGCTGACCGTCCGTTTTTTTGTCTTACCCTTATGCCGGATTTATCCGACTTTGATATTTTACCACAGCTTTCGACAGATTTCAACCGGATTACTTATTTGTAATATCACTGTAAATGATTTTATACACAGAGGTAAAAGCCATGCTATATTCACAGGACATAAATAAAATCTGCTCATTATGCCGTCATTCAAAGCCGGCATTGGGTTCAGAAACACATCTTGAATGTGCATTAAAAAACGAATACGTCGCTGTCAATTCCACCTGCGACGCTTTTGTTTATGATATCTTCAAAAAGCCGACAAGAAGAAAGCGCCGTCTTAAAAATAAGTACAGCGCCGATGATTTCAAGCTTTAAAAAGTATCGCCAAGCTGCATTGTTATTGCAGCGGCACTTATATTGTCACAGCCGTTCTCCGTCCGGAGAACGATTTTTTTGAGCATTTTTTTAAGCCAGCCCTTTGATGAAGAGGATAAAAATCTTGCAATTTCCGTTTCCTGCTCGGTTATAAGCCGCCAGAATCCGTCGGTACAAATGAGGAACGAAAATGCAGAGTTTATGCCAAACACCTCCGACACCTGCGGCTGCCATGCAAGTCTGTCGCCCAACGCACGGCGGAGCTTGATTGAATCTGCATCATAGCGGATATCCTCATATTCTATTTCGCCCTTTACAAATTTTTCAAACGCTGCACTGTGATCCTCGGTAACCTCGTTTATCCATGCGTGTCTGTATATATAAATTCTCGTGTCTCCGCAGCTTGCCCATACGGCTCTTTTTCCGTCAGTCATAAGCACCGCAATTGTCGCTGCCATGTCTCCGTATTCCGCTTTTTCGGATTTCTTTATAAGCAGCTGCCTGTGTGCCTCTTCTATATATGCATGAAGTGCTTCGCTTGTGAGTGCAGGTGCTTTTTCAAATTCTTTTATAACAGTCTTAACCGCAAGCTCTGATGCTACTGCACCACTGCCACCCGGACCAAGACCGTCAGAGACTGCAAAGCAGTATATTCCGTTTTTATGAGTGCTTGAAATATAATCCTCGTTTATATTCCTGCCGCCCTTATCGGTATAGGTTGTGAATTTCATATCTGCCTCCGTTCTTTACTTTGTATCAGTATATCACAGTTTTTGAGATAAATCAACGTATTGGGTTGAATTTTCCCTGCGGCTGTGGTATAATTATTGTAAGAATTTGTTGTTTTTTTTGGGAGGATTGAAATGATTTTATTTTGGGTTCATTATTATCAGATGTTTGCAAATAAGCTTCTTGAATACATGAGCAACAGACCAACATTAATAGAAAAAATTAAAAACGTATTCAAAAAGTGTGATATGCCTTTGCCTAAATTGGAGGAGGATGATAATATTGAAGATATTAATCCGTTCGCCGTTTTTGCTTTATTCAACAGAGGACTGTCAAAAAACAATAAGGACAAGCTTATAAAATCAATATCAGAGGAATTTCAGCTTTCGGATTGGAACTCCGATGAATTTTACGGAATCAGAGAAATGGCTCCAAATAATTATTTATTCTGTTCTTTCAGGTCTGACAGGGGCGAGAATGATATAGATAATTTATGGCAGCTGTTTAAAGCGGCAATTGAATATGCTGATGAAAAAACCTATGAGGCAGAACGGAGGTTTATAACCTATTTTGATATAGTTCAGACTCAAAAATGTGTTTTGGAAAACATAACAACCGGACTTTATTGGATTCGTCCTTATGAGTTTTTAAGCCTGACGCCCAAAAATAAAGAGGCATTGGAAGAAAGCAGTATTAAAACAGATTTCTCAAAAGCTCTTGGCGGCAAGGAGTACCTGAAGCTGATAAAAGAATGTAAGAAAAAGATAGCTCATAAATTTCCTGAGCTGACACACAGGGCACAGAATGGCTATGAATTGCTTGAATGGGATACGGAGGAAGACATGACAGATATAGAAAAAAACACAATTCTCTACGGACCGCCGGGAACGGGCAAAACCTACAGCAGCGTTATTTATGCAGTAGCAATTATCGAAAATGTTCCGTTGGATACGGTTATGGAAGAGGCACAGAACAACTATAAAGACGTTCTTAAGAGATATAACATCTATAAAGAGCAGGGGCTTATTGCGTTTACAACATTCCATCAGTCAATGGGCTATGAGGAATTTATTGAGGGAATACGCCCTGTAATGAATGATGCTTCAGGCGAGCTTCGCTACCGAGTAGAGCCGGGTATTTTTAAGGCATTCTGTGAAAATGCATCACCTGTCGGTACTGTAAATACCGAAGATATGGGTTTAAATGAAAATCCCACAGTATGGAAAGTGTCTTTAGGTAAATCACATGAAGTCGATTTTCGACAGGAATGTATGGATAACGACTATATAAGAATCGGTTATTATGATCCGGCTACAAATGATTCAGCTAATGCATTCATGAATAAAATGAGAATAGGCGATATTGTTTTTATCCGTTGCTCACCTGTCGAAATAAACGCTATCGGCGTTATAACAGGCGATGCCCAATACCGTGAAGATCTTAACTCCTACCATAATACAAGAACTGTAAACTGGATTTTAAAAGGAATAACAGAAAATATTGTTAGTATTAACAGAGGTAAAAAAATATCTGATCAAACAGTACATAAATTAAATGTATCAGCAGAAGATGCTCTTAATATTGTAAGAAAATACACCGACAGAAAAAACCGTGTATTCATTATCGACGAAATCAACAGAGGAAACATTTCCAAAATATTCGGTGAATTAATAACTCTTATCGAGCCGTCGAAGCGTGTCGGAAGTGATGAGGCAATGCGTATAACTCTTCCGTATTCAAGAGAAGAATTTGGTGTCCCCGATAACGTATATATAATCGGTACAATGAACACCGCAGACAGAAGCATTGCGGCAATTGATACAGCACTTCGCCGCCGCTTTGATTTTTGCGAAATGCTGCCCGATACAGATACTCTTGAGGATTGCTATGTTGAGGATATTTCAATCAAAGAGCTGCTTGATACAATGAATAAGCGAATCAGCGTTCTTTATGACAGAGAGCATACAATCGGTCATGCGTATTTTATTCCGCTTTTAAAGGACAATTCCATAGATAAGCTTGGCGAAATATTTGAAAAGAAAGTTATTCCGCTGCTTCAGGAATATTTTTATGAGGACTACGGTAAAATCCGTCTTGTGCTGGGCGATAACCGCAAGACGGAGGACGCTCAGTTCATAACAAAAAATGAAGAGGATTATATCGAGCTGTTTGGCTCTGACACAGAGGAATTTGACGAAATAGAGACTTACAGCATAAACGCTGACGCTTTTTATAATATTGATTCATATAAAATCTGATGAGAAAAGAGGTGTAAAAAGAGATGGTATATCAGATACAGGAATACGGTGCATTTGTATGTGAGGACACCGTCAGAGGACATCTGCCGCACGGATATACTGCTCTTGATAAAAGCACCTTTGACGCATTGGAGGAATTTATTCTTGCAAACAACTGCGGCACCGGGGCAGTGGAGCTTATGGGCATCTCTGCGAGAAGGGGAGTCGGAAAATATATAACGGCGAAGAATTATGTCGGTGTAATTTCAATGAAAGACGGTACAACAATTGAGATTCTGCCGAAAATTTATTCTTCCGTTCCGGGCGACTCAAAAAAGCTGCTTATCGATATGCTTAAAACCCTTAAAAATTCACCGTACAAGTCGTTGCAGACCACAAGAGTGGATACCGACAGGCTCAATATTTTTGAAATATTTATACGCATGTTTATCGACGAGATTTTTGCGATAGTAAAACACGGACTTAAATGCAATTATGAATCAGTACAGGAGAATCTTAACGTACTTAAAGGAAAGCTTATATTTTCCGAGCATATAAAACACAACCTTGTACATAAGGAACGATTTTTTGCGGAGCATGACGAATACAACGCGAACCGCCCCGAAAACAGGCTTATAAAATCCACGCTTCAATATCTTTATACGAAAAGCAAATCAGCAAAAAACAGAAATAATATAAAAATACTGCTTGACGCTTTTGCGGATATTTCCGTTTCCGGAAATTATGACAAGGATTTTTCGCTCTGCTCCAACGGCAGAGACATGGCAAAATACTCCGACGCACTTATGTGGTGCAGGGTATTTTTAAAGGGAGAGAGCTTTACCTCCTTTGCAGGCTCAAGCGTTGCATATGCACTGCTGTTTCCTATGGAGCTGCTTTTTGAAAGCTATATAGCCGCATTGATAAGAAAAAGTCTTGTCGGATACAGAGTTTCGCTTCAGGACAGGCGACATTATCTTTTTGATTCGCCTGGAAAGAGGTTTTTGATGAAGCCGGATATAGCAGTACGTTCAGGCAGAGAAGCAGTTGTACTTGATACAAAGTGGAAGATACTTTCAGACGGTGAAAAAAATTACGGAATTTCACAGCCGGATATGTATCAGATGTATGCGTATCAGAAGAAATACAGTGCAAACGGGATTGTTCTTATTTATCCCATGACGGATAAGGTTAAATCAGATAAGCCGATAGAATACACCGCCAAAGACGGTGCGGTTGTAAAGGTCAGATTCGTTGATTTATTTGATGTGAAAAACAGTATTAATAAGCTGTGTAATGAGATAAGGGATATGTTTTAAAGAGGAGGGGATGACGTTGTGAGCATCCCCTTTTTATGAAATCACAGTCTATGAGGTGAATTTGTCCCATGCTTGACAGTATAATTTAATTGTGATATATTGGATGTAGGATTAGGGTAAATTATGGTTTATATTACTGTTAGCACTTGTCGATACGACATATTGGGGCTCTGCCCCATTGACATTTTGTAGTTATTGTTATTTCAGTAATACCCCGGTACTTTTTCTGTCCTCAGCAACAGAAAAAGCACGAAAAAG
>JAZQKZ010000076.1:0-2083 GCA_045542415.1 Clostridia bacterium | reverse complement strand
GATAAGCTGTCGATTGTCGGTATTAACGGTTCGGGAAAATCCACGATCATCAAACTGATGCTCGGTCTTTATGAAATCGAGTCGGGACGAATTCTGATCAACGGTTATCCAATGTCTGATTACGATATGCGTGATGTACGGAAGTTGTTTTCGGCACTGTTCCAAAGCTTTGTGCAGTATCCGCTGACCTTGCGAGAAAATGTTGCACTTTCCTCACTTGAACGAATGGACAACAGCGATGAGATTGAAGGTGTTTTGACACAAAGCGGCGTATACGAGGATATAAAGCCTAAACTTGAAAATGGACTCGACTCCTTTATGACACGCCAATTTGCAGATAAAGGAACGGAGCTTTCCAAAGGACAATGGCAGAAGATTGCACTTTCACGAGCTTATTTCAAAAATGCTCCCATTATCATCTTTGACGAGCCTTCTGCCGCGCTTGATGCCGCAGCGGAAGACCGAATATTTAAGAACTTTGAATCCATATCCGATGGTAAGACGGGTATTATGATCTCGCACCGTATTTCAAGTGCCCGAATGTCTAATAAAATCATTGTGCTTGACGGAGGAAAGATTACAGAGCAAGGCACCCATGACGAGCTTGTTGCATTTGACGGTCTGTATGCTAAGCTCTATAACCTCCAGCGCGAGAAGTACACGGTAAAGGAGGCTGAATGATATGAATAAAATAAAGACTTTCTTTTCCGGACTTTTCAAAAACGTATGGTTCGGCATTAAGACCTGTTTCCTTGCTTCAAAATTCTATTTTTCCATGAAGCTTGTAATTCTGATGTTCACGACGCTAATACCGCTTGTGAATCTATGGCTATGGAAAGAGGTTCTCAACGGCATTGTGGATTTTGGGAACAGAAAACAGACCGTACTCGTATGCTTGGTTATCTATCTTGCGTTGCAATTGGCAACCTACCTAATAGACCAATTCGATAATTATGTTCAAGACCGATATAGTGACGAATTGAAGTTTTACATTGACGCTGTGATGATGGATAAGACTTCGCGGATGGATCTGTCCTTCTTTGATTCTGCCAAAATGGGCGATAAGGTAAGACACGCAAGGAATAACTTCCTTACGATGATGAATATGTCGTGGCTTGTGTTTGACATCATTTCCGCGTTTATCAACGTGGTTGCAACACTTATTATTGTTTGCACATACAAATTGTGGCTCGGACTTGTTACACTTGTGCTTTTGATTCCGTTTATGCTCTACAATAAAAAGCGTACCGAGCGCAAGCTTCAAATGGAAAAAGAACAGCTCCGCGACAACAGAAAAAAGGATTATTACCGTGATGTGTTCTTTAACGACAATGTTCAGTTTGAGGTTAAGCTGAATAATATCGGTTCCTACTTTATCGGCAAATATAAGGAAACGAGGCAGAAGCTTTATAAAATCAACAAGATAGAGGATGTTAAGCACAACATCATCAATACGTTGATTATGATTGTGAACGTATCAAGCGAATTTTGGGTACTGACAGTATCGGTGTTTGATGTTGTAAACAAACATATCGGTATCGGTGATCTGCAATACAATCTCAGCATGGTATCCCGATTGCGAAGCCAATCTCAAATGCTGATGAATAAGGTTAATAAGTTTCTCAACGATAACACCCGCCTGATCGAGCTGCAAGATTTTATGGATATTGAGCCCGAGGTCGAGAAAAGCGGAACGCTGAAGCCATCGAACAATCCAAAAATCGAATTCTGCAACGTATCCTTCCGCTATCCCAATGCGGAGCAATATGTGCTGAAGGATTGCTCCTTTACCATCGAGCCACATGAAAAGATTGGTCTGATAGGACTTAACGGTGCAGGTAAGTCCACGATCATCAAGCTGATGTTCCGCTTTTACGATCCCGAGGAGGGATGTATCAAGCTCGACGGCATAGATCTTAAAGAATACGATATTTATGCTGTGCGTAAGGTGTTCGGCGTCCTGTTCCAAGATTACGTTACTTACTGCTTACCTCTCCGCGAGATCATTGCGCTCTCTGACTTCGATGAGAGGTTCAATGATGAAAAGCTGAAAAAAGCTTGCGATATCAGCGGCGCAAGCGAG
>JAZQKZ010000075.1:0-30151 GCA_045542415.1 Clostridia bacterium | reverse complement strand
TTTACGATAACCCCTTGCAAATTGAGTAATTTTTCGGTACAATTAAGTGAGAGCATATTTAGTTCCTCCTGACATGGTTTCTGGTCAATTCCATTATACAGGATTTTGAACAAATATGCTCTCTTTTTTTAAAAGTTTTTTTAACTTCTTTGGCTCTATTTGTTGTGTACCCCAACATTTATTATAGAGCCTTTTTTTAATGAAATTTGTCTATGGTATGTGAAATACACTTCGTGTATGAAATATTGCTTTGCAATATGAAATATCCCTACAGCATATGTGATGTGTGATGTAACCCCAAAAAGTTAGACTTTTTATACAATTATCCAACCGCTGACAGAAAATATGCCATGATGTTTTATCTTAACGGAATAACTGCTGTTGTAACAGAGTGGTTGAAAGCCGGATGCGAAAAGACTTTGGGAACGCAACAAGTTGAATGTGATAGAGAATTTGTTTTTTATATTCAATAGGTTCGGTTTATAAACGTAAGCTTTTTGAAATTTATTGCTTGCCAATATAGAAATCATATGATATAATTGTAAAAAATGACATTTACAAAATGTCAAAATAAGGAGGAACAGATTATGAAGAAATTTTTTTCGTTGACAGGCATGATAGTTGGGTTGGCTATTGTTTTGTTTGGCATTTTGGCAATGAATGGTACTCTTGGAGGTGCGGATTCTTATGCCGGATCATCACCCTATGATTCAGGTTATGCGACTTTTGGCGGCGATTATTATACTTACTCTGTCAATAATACGGCAGAGGCAGCTGTTGCAGCAAGGGCAGCTTCTTCTAATCTTTGCCAGATTTCGGACCTTTTACAAAATTGCTGCGGATTATTTATGATAGGTTTGGGATTGCTGTCTTTCTGCGGTTTCGGTGTTGTTTTTGCGGGCTGCTCAATGCCTTCGCCGGGTGTAACAGTTGAGACAAATGAAACTGAAGTTGACAATGCGGGTCCGGAAAATGATGAAGCAGCAGAAGCTATGCCATCAGAGGAGCCTTTGGCAGAAACTGCTGAAGAGATGTAAAGAAAGGCGAATTTGAAAACACATCCATAACGTCGAAAACAACGACTCTTCCGTATGATTATGCCGGAGATACAGGAAATACAAAGCTTAACAGTTCATATGCAAATATTGCATCTGCAATGACAAAAATAGCGTTGACACAGCTTGAGAGTTGTTTGCGGGATGCAGATATAACACTTGCTGATTTGGGATTTGTAAATTTCAGCGAATAAATAAAACTTTAAAAGGCACTCAGCAAATTTGATGTGAACTCCAAAGTTTAGACACTTTTGGAGGTGCATATCAATTGCTGAGTGCTTTTCTATTAAAAATTGTTTGTATTGAAATTGCAAGAAGTGTATCGGTGCTACAACAAATTGACAGTAGTTTATAAAAAGTAAGAAAAAGCTTTAACAGAATTGTCATGCGTAATATCAAAATGCGGTAATGGCAACTTGCATAAATTTTGGAGATTATTGTCGAAATATCTTGACATAATTAACAATGCGTGATACAATGATAGAAAATAAAATTATTTGCTTTGCAAATGAGAAAACGGGAGGATTTAAAAATGGATGATCTGAGAAAGGCGCAGGAAATGTTTGGTGTTTTATGCCGGACATTGGAGGATAATGATTGGAATTACAAGAAGAATGAAGAAGCTCTTACCATTGAATGCGGTGCACAGGGAGAAGATCTTCCAATCGAGCTTAGAATTGAAGTGGATGCTGAACGTAAGTTGGTTATTTTACTTTCCACTATTCCTGCCCGTATTCCGGAGGATAAGAGACTTGATGCAGCCGTAGCAGTCAGTGTAGTAAATAATATACTGGTTGACGGATGCTTTGATTATAATGTGAAAACAGGAAACCTGTTATTCCGTATGACCAACAGCTATATGGAAAGTACATTGAGTAAAGAGGTTTTTGATTATATGCTCTTTTGTTCGTGTAAAACTATTGATGATTATAATGACAAGTTCTTTGCGTTGGCGAAGAATATGATGACTATTCAACAGTTCATAGCATGGGCAATGTCTGATAAAAACTAATTAGGAGGAGACAAGAATGACTGACGAAAAGAAAATCTACAATGCTAAAAAAGTGTATGATGGCCTTTGTGCAGCAATTGAAAGAAGAGGCTGGAAGTATGATAAAGAAGAAGAGAAGTTATTGGTTAGCTTTGCTGTCAAAGGCGACGATTTACCCATGCAATTTATTATTATTGTTGACGTGAGCCGACAGATGGTAAGACTTATGTCTCCGCTTCCCTTTAATATGTCTGAGGACAAGCGTATGGAGGGAGCAATTGCAACATGTGTTGCGAGCTATAAAATGGCTGACGGAAGCTTTGACTATGATATCTCTGACGGTCAGATAGTTTTCAGACAGACAGCCTCATTCCTTGACAGTGAAATAGGTGACGGCTTATTCCAGTATATGATTTCCTGTGCAAGTGCAATGGTTGACAGATATAATGACGAGTTCTTTCTGATAAATTCAGGATTAATGAGTATTTCTGATTTTATTGAGAAAACCTAATAAAAGTTTCTGAGTTGTTCCTTGTGCGTTTGTACAAGGAACAACATTTTTAGGAACGGATCGGAATAACAGCACACAATTAACTTCAAAGTAAAGGAGATATGGAATGAACGAGATTAAAACCAGTGAGTTATTGACAGAACTAGTTAAAAGTTCAAAAAAAATAGGAGACATGCAAAATCCCCCGTTTACAGCCGAGAGATTTATTGTTGCACTTATAGAAAAAATTACAGATAATTCGGAGCAGATATATGATAAAGAGCTTGAAGAAACAAAAACAATTGCAAGAATGCTGTTTTTGGATTTTGGAAAAGCTAAAGATTTTTTGCTTGAGTATATCAAAGAGAACCGAGGAATATCATTCCTGGATGATTTATATATGAAAAAAATATTGCAGTCGGCAGGTAAGCGTGCAGAGGAAGAGAGTTGCCCGGAGGTTACTGTACCGATGCTGTTGGCATGCCTGGCTAAGAATCCTCCGGATCCGATTAAGGTTCTGTTGTCAGGTGAGCTTAGCAAGGATTTTGAAGATAATGTTGAAAAAGATGAGTCTTACATGGATATAACCGCCAAAGCAAGCTCAGGCGAAGAGCATGACTCAGGTAAGTCAAAGGCAGAAATGGCATTATTGGTTTCTGATGTGAAGCGCATACGGACAGAGCTTCAGAGCTCTATCTACGGACAGGATAATGCTATTAACATCTTTGTTACCGGATATTTTCAGGCAAGCATGCTTTCTATGATTGATAAGTCAAGAAAACGTCCGCGTGCAACGTTTTTGTTTGCAGGACCGCCCGGAGTTGGCAAGACCTTTTTAGCCGAAAAAGCAGCAGAAACATTGAAGCTGCCGTTTAAAAGGTTTGATATGAGTGAGTATGCAGACAAGGAAGCACACCTTGAATTCTGCGGTACGGATCAGGTATATAAAAACTCAAAGGCGGGTAATGTCACGAGCTTTGTGGCAAAGCATCCTAAGTGTGTTCTGCTTTTTGACGAAATTGAAAAAGCACATATGTGTGTTATTCATTTATTCCTGCAAATGCTTGATGCAGGACAGTTGCGTGATAATTTTGAAAATAAAGAAGTGTCGTTCTCAGATGCGATTATTATTCTTACTACAAATGCAGGCAGACAGCTTTATGAAGAAAGCGAAAGTGGAGATTTTTCATCTGTATCCAGAAGAGTTGTAATTAAAGCTCTTCAAAAGGATATCAATCCTGAAACGGGGGCTCCTTATTTTCCGGGTGCAATTTGCTCGCGCTTTGCATCCGGTAATGTGGTTATGTTTAATCATATCGGCGCTCATAACCTTTATACCATTGCTAAAAAAGAGATTGAGCGTCAGGCGGATAATCTTGAAAATGAGACAGGAATAAAAATCAGGATTGACGACAGTGTTTATACTGCCCTGTTATTCTCAGAGGGAAGTACAGCGGATGCAAGAACAATACGGAGCCGGTCGGAGACGTTCTTTAATGATGAATTATATGAGCTTTTGAGACTGATAGGCTCCGAAAAGGTAAAAACCAATATCGAAAATGTTGAAAATATCAGAATCAGTCTTGATTTGACTAATACGACAAATGGTATTTGCGAGCTGTTTGATGCGAAAGAGCGGCCGCAGGTGCTGGTGTTTGCCGGTGAGGAAATGATTGAAGCATGCAGGAAGCAGGCTCCGTCTGTTGATATAATCGGGGCAAGCGATGTTGCTGCTGCAATTGACGTTATAAAAAGACGTAATATCGATTTCATTCTGATTGACATGAAGTACGGTATAGCAGATAAGGATTTTGCAGACTTGAATATAGAAGACGTGGATTCGCCCGCCCGTGATTTCTTCAAGTCGTTGAATACCCAAAGGGCAGATACTCCGGTATATCTTATTGAGAGGCAGGACTCTGTTTTGGGTGAAGAGGAAAAAGTGTCCTTTATAAGACAGGGTGTTCGCGGGGTTCTTAGGATAGACGGAGAGGACGATGAATTTGCACAGCAGCTTGACATAATTGCAATAAGCTTACATCAGCAGGCAAGTATGGTGAAGCTTGCAAAGGAAAATAAGCAGATATCCTTTGAAACCTCGCAGACAGTTTCTGAGGACGGTAAGAATGCACAGATAAGACTGTTTGATTTTAAGATGGTTGTAGCGGTTGACTCTGAGGATACAAAGAATGTATTGAGTGCCGTATCAAAGCCTAATGTCCGCTTTGATGATGTTATCGGTGCAAATGATGCAAAGAAAGAGCTTACATACTTTGTCGAGTACCTTAAAAATCCAAAAAAGTATATGGGTACCGGTGTAAAGGCACCTAAGGGTGTATTACTTTACGGACCTCCGGGTACAGGTAAGACAATGCTTGCAAAGGCTATGGCTTGTGAAGCAGGAGTTACATTTATTGCTGCAGAGGGAAATCAGTTCCTGAAAAAGTTTGTAGGAGAAGGCTCCGAAAAGGTTCACGAGTTGTTTAAGACAGCCCGAAAGTATGCACCGTCTATTCTCTTTATCGATGAAATTGATGCAATTGCAAAGGAACGAAGAGGAGGAGTTAATTCGAGTGCCACAGGCGAAGAAACATTAACTGCATTCCTGACAGAAATGGACGGCTTTGTTAATGATCCGTCAAGACCGGTATTTGTTCTTGCTGCAACAAATTTTGATGTTGAACCGGGTGGAGATAAGAGCCTTGACCCTGCTTTAATGCGTCGCTTTGACAGAAGAATTTACATTGAGCTTCCTAAAAAAGAAGATAGAATCAGGTTCTTGAAGAGTAAAATCGAATTAAATGCTTCGCTTGATATTTCAGAAGAGCAAATAGATAATATTTCGATGAGATCAACGGGCATGAGCCTTGCCGAGCTTGATTCGGTGGTTGAGCTTGCATTAAGATCTGCAATCAGAGAAGAAAGCGTAACCGTTACGGATGCAATTTTTGAAGAGGCATTTGAGACATTTAACAGTGGTGATGTGAGAAAGTGGGAAAAATCGCAGCTGGAGCGTGTGGCAAGGCACGAAGCCGGACATGCACTTATCTGTTATCTCAGCGGAGAAACACCGTCATATCTCACGATTGTTGCACGAGGTAATCATGGCGGATACATGCAGCATGCAGAGGAAGAGGGAAAGGCAATTTATACAAAGGATGAGCTGCTTGCAAAAATCAGAACCTCACTCGGCGGCAGAGCGGCGGAAATTGTTTATTATGGTGAACAGGATGGTATTTCAACCGGAGCAAGCGGAGACCTGGCTTCTGCTACCAATACTGCACAGAGAATGATTTGCGTTTACGGCATGGATAAGGATTTCGGACCGGCGGTTGTAACCGGTGCGGCAAATGAAATGATGTCAGATAAAATCAGAACGTTGGTAAATCGTATTCTGGAGGAACAGCTGGAAAATGCTATTTGTGCTATCTCAGATAATAAGGATAAAATTGATGCCCTGGTAGAGGCTTTGATGTCAAGAAATCATCTCAACGGGTCGGAGATTGAACGTGTAATAACCGGATGCAATTAAAGCCGTACGTTATTAATTACATGAGATAAGTATTTCAGGAGGATGAGGATATTATGGAAAAGGAACAAGCGGCGATAATATTTGTGATTTTGATTATGTCGGTCGCATGTCTGGCGGTTCCGTTTGTTATTTGGCTTTTCCGTAGGGTGGTTGAAAAACCGCCCTACGGTCGCCGTAATAAAATGGGAATAAGCGGAATGATTTTATTTTTGGCGTGTCTTTTGGGTTCAATCTGGTGCTTGAGATATGCAGTCGGATTTTATCAGATAATAAATGACGTAGAATCAGAAATGACGCTGACATGGTGGGAAGAGATTTTTAACAGCTTTGGACATACCCTGCAGACGTTCAGTATGGACGAGGATTATACATGGTATATGCTCAACGGCAAGCTGATGCTCAGCAAAATGCTGGGCGATGGCTCTGTTATGCCGTCGGTTTACGGGGTTTATGTTTCAATACTTAACACTGTTGCTCCCATTGCCGGAGGTGCTGTTATTTTTGAAATACTTGCTAACATATTCCCTAAAATAAAGCTGACCATTTATAATCTTGCTTTCTGGAAAGAAAAGTATTATTTCAGCGAATTGAACGAGGCGTCGCTGGCTTTGGCAAAAAGCGTGTGCAGTATAAGCGAGTCTTCAATCCGGAGACCTGTTATTATATTTACAGATGCATATATTGATAAGGAAAAAGAGAAGGATTCGGAAATGCTGCTTGAAGCCAAGCAGATCGGTGCAATCTGCGTCCGTGATGACTTGTCTCATGTAAGAATGAATGGTTCGGGAATGCGTAAAATTTTCCTGATTGACGAGGAGGAAACAGGAAATTTGCAGACCCTGGCATGCTTCGCAAATGCACAGAATTGCATGTGTCTGAAAAAATCGGAAATATATTTCTTTACCAATGATGATGCATATGTTGAGCTTGAAAAGGCCATACGCGATAAACTTTTAAACAGCTTAGGCTTTTCGGAAACAGACCTCCCTGTTTTCATGCCTGTACGGAGCTACAGAAACCTTATATCCAATTTATTAGAGAAACTTCCGTTATATGAGCCGTTAGTCGGAAAGGAAAGAAACAGTAATGGATTACTTGAGCTGACAGTGACGATTTTAGGAACCGGACCGATTGGAATAGAAATGTTTTTATCAACATATTGGTTTGGACAGATGTCGGACTGTAAGCTGACGATAAACATACTTTCTCAGGATCCGGAAGAGGCTTTCTGGGATCAAATAAATTATATAAATCCTGAAATCAGGCAAACTACAATTGAAAATGATCCTATTCTGAGAATTAACCGTCGGGGCGACTATGCGGATGTATATTGCAGTGTTAATTATATTCAATGTGATGTGAAGTCGGCTGTATTCAGTGATTCTGATAATATATTGGATTCGGATTATTTCTTCATTGCCCTGGGTTCGGACGAAAAGAACATAGCCGTAGCGAACGCTGTCAGAAAATGTGTCGGTCAGCACCACCTGAATTTGCCCGATTTCAGACGTACGGTTATAGCTTATGTCGTATATGATGATGAAATTACGAGCATATTAAATCGAAATAAGTACTATTGCTCAGATAGAAAGCAGACGGATATTTATATGTGTGCGGTCGGCGGTCTCAGGGAGGTTTACGGTCTCAGGAATATCTTTATGACGGATCATGAGGATACGTCCCAAAAGGTTAATGAAGCATATATGATTTTGAATGACCGTGAAAAAAGAGCCGATGAATATAGGACGCGAATTAAGGATGATTATTCATACTGGGCAAATAAGGCCCGTGCCTTGCAGATTAAATACAAAATGTTTGCGATGGGAATTATTGATTTCTCTGTTTTTGATATGAATGGCAAGAGCGATGACGAATACATACAGCTACTAAAGGCAGCGTGTGATAAATTTGTCAGGGAGATTGCGGGGGGTGATCAGCTTAGCGGTGAAGAGGCTGAGAAGCATATGTCACTTATGCACAGGATAGCATGGATGGAAAAGCGGCGTTGGAATGCATTTACAAGAATAAAAGGCTTCAGGCATACAGACAGATATGATGTCTATGCTGTTGAAGGAGAAAAAGGTACATACAAGCAAATGGACCTCAAATTGCATCCGTGCCTCGTGGAATGTGATAAGGTCGGTATCCGTGCAAAAATAGATTTGAATTGCAACATTGATGCGAAATCAAGATTTAAGTTCGAAGAAAAAGATTGCCCCGATATGCTGGATGACCTGTCAAAGGATTTATCGGAGAAAGGCTTTAATGGATTTGATTTTAAGGAATTTGATTATCCTACTATGGATATCGATGCAGTAAAAAAACTCTCCGAAAAATGTGACACGATGCTCAAAGCAGTAAGAGGCAATAAGTAGTTATCTGTTCGTAAAAAAGGAATAACGGCGGCATTTTGAACTCCGCCGTTATTTTTGTCTGTTCTGTAGTAACCGACATTTCCTGTGATACCCTTATTTTTTGTTTTCCGGAAATGATGTATAATATACTCATAAAAAAGCCGGAGATGAAAGGACGGCATCGTGACAGATAAAGGGAGGAAAAACATATGACAGACATTTACAGAGGTAAAGGATTCAGAAGAAAATATGTCGGCTATTGTGAAAACGGGTATATTTACTCAGGTTGGGGATTAAATAAGAAAGCAATTGGTGAATACGATGACGGATATGTATATAAGGGTACAGGCTTATTTAAAGAGGTTGTGGGCTTTTACAAAAACGGATATATTTATTCCGGACGAACCTGGTTTAGCAGAAAAGAGATAGGCTATTACAATGGGTATATCTATTCCGGAAAAGGCTACTTCAAGAGAAAAATTGTGGGAGAATGCGAGGGAAGCAATGAAGGTGCCGCCGCAGCGGCTTTCTTGCTGTTGTTTGACTGAAAAAACTAATATTTCTCCTGAATCCTGCACATACTAAGCAGGAAAGGAGAGATGCACAATGAAAGAACAAAAGGAAGTAAAGCAGGTGCAGAACCTGAAAAAGCCTGTTAAGCCGGGCGATATAAAGGGTAAAATAGAGGTTAAGGATACTCGTGAACGTCAGGACGGTCCGGGAGGCAATTAAATAATTAACGGCAATGCTATAGAAAGGCATTGCCGTTTTCCTCATCTTATATCCTCAAGCACTGCTTCGGGCTGCGATAGCAGCTGTTCCGGATTTTCCAGTAGCTTTTTTAATTTCTTGAATGCTGTGGCATAATAATGCCCGTCACAGATTCGCTCATCACATACAACCGTGAAGTCGAGAAGCTTGTGCTTTTTGACTTCGCCGTTTTTGTCCATGCGGTATTCGGAACGCTTGGCTCCCATTGCTATAAATACGGGCAGGTTTCCGAAATCATAAAGATGATGGAATATGGGCGGCATACCGAGCGACCCCATGTTTGTGATGAACATTGAGCCGTGAAACGGACTTAGCTTTGTCAGCCAGCGGGGCAGTAAGCCGAAATAGTCCAGAGTCTTTAAAAACCAGACGGTGAATTTCAGTAGAACTCTCGGAAAGTTGACAAGTATCCTTGCAGCTGTATCCATATTATTCTGATCGCCGTCCTGTTTATTTTCTACAATTTCTTCACAAAGCCGCCAATAGATATTCTCTAAGGTGTAATCGGGAGAGGCGTAAAGCTTTACTACTGTTTCAGGAGCATTGAGTTTATGCTCTTTTTTTATTGCCATACAGATTTCTATTCCGTTGCGTGCATACAGACGCTGACCGCGTATATATCGGTTTATTCCCGGAAGCTCAGACACTACACGAACATATGCCGCCATAAAAATATGTATCATTCCGAGACCTTTCATACCCTCTGCACGCTTTTCACGAAGCAGCTGCTCACATTTCTCAACATCAATTGTGGCTGAAAATGAATTTGATGCACCGCTGCGTGTAGGCATGATAAACGGTGAAACTGCATCCATAGGCATGGAGCTTTTTATTCTTCTTCCCTCTTTACATCCCATGATAGTACCTCTCTTTTGTGTTATATATAAATTTTATCATATTTTACGACAAAATACAAGAAAATTTTTATTAATCAATTACACTCGGCTGTGTCGGAGGTGATTTCTTTGAAAGTGTGTGGCAACACGAGCGTGAAGAATTAAAAAGGGGATTATATCAAACCCGATTTTAATCGTTTTGCTACAGCTCCTTTTTATAGCTAAACCGTGCGGTGACGGGAATTATTTGAATACTACATCATCCGCATTTATAAATATAAAGTTAAAATCCTTTGCGTTTTCATTGCTTATTTTCGTTCCGGCATTCGGGTATCCGTCTATTTCCACTGCGAGCAGTGCAGGCTTGGTGATTGTGAATATTACTTTATTTCCGTCAACTATATTGGATATGTTTTTGGAATGCGGCTTTACGTCTGCGGTTTTAATGGGGTCCCCCAAAAGCTTTGTTATTTCAACCGTAATTGGCGTGTTATCCCTCATTTCAAAGTTGGTAAATGAAGCAGTGAAGTCACCTATATACCGGGGTAAATTTTACTTTTTTAAATTTGATATAATAATAATATAGTTGAATTGACGCTTCAACTGATAAATTTCAAAAAAAGGGAGGAATTTTTATGACAAGAGATGAATTACTGGCAAAGCTTAAAAACAAGCTCGCTTATTTACCGGAGAGTATGGCGCAGAAGCTTGCCGAAAAGCTTGTAGATTGTGAAGCGGTATTGCATACTAATTTGGTTGAATGGGCACAGGACAAGCCCTTGTCGGACGTATGGATACGGGATAAGTACTGTATGAATGCGGTACTGGAAATCCGTGGCGGTGGCAGAAGCGGGCTTGACGTGGCGGATGCCTTTCTTGACCTTAACGAATATGTAAAAAACAGCGATCAGGAGTATCGCATCTGGCGGATAAGGATGTGATATGAATGGCACAGGGAAATACAAAAATAACACAGCCTGAAACCATGTATAAAAACCTTTCCGACTCACAGCTGCGTTCAATGTATGATGAATCGGTATGGTTTAATCTCGGTGAAAACGAAAGACTTGACCTTTTGCAGGAAACGGTTAACCGTGAGGCGATAGCCAACGGCGGTCAGTACTCGTGCAAGGTGGTCTTTGATGACCTCGAGCCGGGTACGGCAGGTGAACAGCGTGGAAATACCATTTATATGAACAGAACCATGTTTGTGGAGGACATGACGTTTGCAAAATATGACGGCAGGGTAATGATGATGCCTCTCAATGATGCCAACCTGCGGGCATATGAAGTTGTTCAGCATGAGCATCAGCACGTTAAACAGGATATGATTTCTTACGGGGTTGTTGAAGCGGATGCCGAAACAAGGGCTGTGTTCATGGCAAATAATTTTACAATATCCGACGTGAACGGACAAGAAGGATTACAGTATATGATCGGTGAAAGCGGATATGAGTTTTATTATCTCAACCCGACAGAGCTTGACGCATATAAAACGTCTCAGGAGAAAACAATGCAGCTTGCGGCGGAGCTTGACAAAAATGCCGGAGCGGTAAAGCTCTCTTCTCAGATTTACAGAGAACAGCTTGCAGAGACAGGCTACGAGGCACGGCTTGAACAGTTCAGAGAGCGGTTTGGCAATGAGAATATTGACATGGAGGTACGGAATGTACTTGTTAATAAGTTCTACGGGACTAACATTCCGACAGATAAAACGGTTGAGGCTATGGTCTCAAGGGAAATGATATTAAGCAAAGAGGCAATAGATATGGAGGAAACGAAAATGGATAACAAATGGGCAGATTTACATGTTACAAGAGAAGAATATGATGCGACGCTCAGATCGTCAGTGAATCAGTATTATGAGCATGCAATGAATGATCCGAATATGAGCAAGGAAGAAGCGATAAGCTCAACGGCTCAGATGGCAGAGAACTATCAAAATGAAATGGCTGCGTTTGATGCGGCACAGGAACAGCAGGCTCAGACTGCTTTGGATACGGAAACAACAACAGAAACGGTAACGACATCGGTTGACTCAGAGGTTACCAATGATACTGATAATACCGTTGATGACGGAGTTGACGACGGTATGGATATGGATTGATAGGGAGGGAATAAATATGAGCTACAGTAATCTTAATATGAGAAATAACGCAATTCCGCAAGGGGCGGCTTCGTCAACGCCTGCAGCACCGGCTTCGCCGGTTGCTGCAAGGACAGTTTTGCAGGGTAATGAAGTGAGTAAGGTTCCGCCTGTAAATTACAGGGGAAAGCCTGTTGCAGTCATGAGGGGTGAAAGCGGAAGCTTTACACTTACAGATGACATGCTTTCAAGAGGCATGATTATTATAGGCTCAACCGGAGTGGGTAAAACAACGGTCTATAAAATGCTGCTTGACCGTGTTGTTCCGGGAATGACCAAAGATGATGTAATGCTGATTTTTGACAGTAAGGGCGACTTTCTTGAGCGTTATTATGAACCCGGAAATCCGGCACATGTGGTTATCTCGGCGAAGAAGGAGCATGAACACCTTGCAAGGGGATGGAATATTTTCGGTGAGCTGTTTAACAGAAACGGAGCTCTTGACGAAAGCTCTGAGCTGATGGCAAAGGAGATTGCAAAGGCACTCTTTAAGGGCATGGAATCGCAGAGTCAGCCGTTTTTCAGCATGGCAGCTGCTGATATAACGGCGATGGTATTGGTGGCTTTCTGCCGTGAGGCTAAGGCGACGGGTGATTATTCGAAGCTTAATAATCAGGAATTTATAAGATTTATGAAAAAAGCTACTACTGATGATTTATATGCACTTGCGGGTAAGTATCCGGATTTCGGTTACATAAAATCATATCTCGGTGAGCCGGGTAAGACTACAAATCAGTCGTTGGGTGTTTTCGGTTATCTTCACGGTATGATCGGCTCTAATTTCGTGGGTCCGTTCTCGGGTAAGGGAAACGGGCAGTTCTCAATTCGCCGGCTCATGCGTGAAAAGGGCAAGAAAATCATTTTCATGGAATATGACCTTCTTCTCAGCAAAACCCTTGACTCAATGAACTCGCTCCTGTTTGACCTTGCGGCAAAGGAGGCTCTTGATATCGGCAGGGGCAGTACCTATATGATTGTTGATGAGATGAATTTGCTTCCGCACAGCGAGCAGTTTTCAACTTTGACGAACTACGGCAGAAGTAAGGGAGTAAAAACCATAGTCGGATTGCAGGCTATTACGCAGCTTTATGAAAACTACGGCGAAAACGAGGGTAAGAATATTGCGGCAGGCTTCATAAATGCCATATGCTTCTCGGCTGTGGATGAGGATACACGAGCTTATGTGTCGGGAAGATTCGGAGGAGCGTTCACAAGCCAGCTTTTCGGAGGTGTGAATATCCAGCGTGAGGGACACACGGTTGAGGATTCGGATATCCGCAATCTCAGAGTGGGTGAGGCATATATAGACTTGCCGGAACAACCCCCCTTTAAATTCAGATTTGATAATGTGGTATGATAGATATATCAAGAAAATGGAGGTATATTGATATGGCATATTCAAAGGTACAGAGCATTTGTGACAAGCACAATAAGGAGGCGAGAATGGTACGGCATGTACGGACATACTCCCCGGATAACTTTTTTGCACTTCCCGTCGGTAATCATCTGATTACCGGCGGGGCGGATAATCAGCGAAGAGCCGCACTTTGTGCCATGATAAGAAATCACAGGCAGAAGATGAGATCACCGATGATAATTTTCAGTGAAAGCCCGACCTTATGCAGTGAGCTTATCAGCATGGCGAATGCAGGTGAAACGGGAAAGCTGTATGTGTGCTCGGGTGCGTACAGGAACTATGATTTCTTTCATAAGATGTCACTTAATCAGATTGTTGATTATTTTACTGAAATTTCACAGCTTATGAATTACGGTGATGCAAGAGAGCTTGCGAATTATGCAGGGGCATTTTTGCGAATCCTTGAAAAGGCGGCACCGGTAAAGCTTGCGACTATAGTTCAGTTTGCAAACAATACCGATGATATGATTCTGGAGCTTGCCCAACGCTACGGACTCTACAGTGAGAGTGATATCATCAGAGCTTCAGCCGGAGGCGGAATAAGCTTCAGAAGATTAATAACTTCTACAGAGGAGGCATTTTTCGAAATAACCACCTCGGATTGCGACACGGGCTTTAATATCGCAGAAGCGGCAGGCAGGGATTGCATGGTGCTGATAGATACAAATACAAAGAATTACGAGCTTCTTGCAGCGTATTTTGTCAGAGAGCTAAAGGATGTATCGACAAAGCCGTTTACGGTTGTATTTGATCAGTGCAGCCTGCTTAACAATACAAAGCTGTCGGAGCTTGTTAATATGCTCAAGCAGAGAGGGAACATAAATGTTGTGATTTCACATGAAAACGTGATGGCTCTGCCCGGTGAAGAAGTTTTTAAAAATTTTAATAAATTTGTTGTATTCCTAAACGGAATGGCACCGTCGCAGGACATACAGAAAATACTGACGGAGTGCTTCGGGGAGTATCAGCACTTCGAGCCGTCAAAGACTGTAACAACTCCGGCGAGGCTGTTCTTTAATCCCAAAAAAGCGGAGGGGGACGGTATTATAACATTTACAAAGCCCAAGGTAAGGCTTGAAGAGGAGATAGGCTACAGCGTGGGACTGTACGGACATAACGGCATGGAAATTATAGTGGCGAGGAATTTTTAGGAGGAAGTAGTATGGACGAAGAAAGAGTAACGGGAACCTTTGGTTCGGAATCGGTTATGCGGCAGAGACGCGATGCTCCGGCATCACACAGAGGCGGCGGACTTGAAGCGGAGAGAGTAGTTGACATTATATGCATCAGCGTGATTGCGGTGGTTATAGGCTTGATTGCCTTTAACTGGGACTGTTTCCTTGAGGGACTGTTTGTAACGGTGCTGTTTCCGGTTATTGTGCTGGGAGCGCAGCTTATAGGAATTGTTTTGGTTATTGCACTGGCTATAGGCTTCATCGCTCTTATGCTTAACAGGCCGGGACGACGGTATTGAATGGGGGTGCGTTAAGTGATTTGGGGAAGAGTTTTAAGATATGCAATTGTACTGCTGATGATTTTTATTATACTTTCTGTTATTGCGTTGCATAAATACTGGTATGCACTGGAGGCGTATTTTTCGAGCAGTATTTCGGCGGTTGCAGGGTCGGTGCTGTACATACTGATTATAATAATAGGTATCGCAATGATGATAAGAGCTGCGTTCAGGTAGCGTTCTCCTTTCTGTTGGTACACGGATTGCCTTGTATGGCAATCTGTGTACCTTTCTTGGGTTTTTATTAAAAATATAGACGTAAAATGTTGACATTTTTGGATAAATGTAATAAAATAATAATATGTGTAACAATATGCAATTGGCAATTTATATAAAATAGGAGGCTGTGAATATGAGTATGGGAAATGTGACATGGAATTTTACTCAGGTTACTGATATCAGGAAGAGGTCCATTGAAGCAAAGTTCAAAAAACTGCCGCGTGAGGTGGTTCAGTTCAAATATGAGCGGGCAAAGAGATATATAGAAAATGGAGATGCCTACAGTGCGGGAGAGCTGCTTGACAGCATGGCGGCAGCCTGCGATGTGAGCCTTGATGCAAGCTTTAGTGAGTGCATGGAAGAAATAAGGAAAAAGATACCCGGATTGAAAACAAAGGATGAAACGCTGCTTGAGCTTTTTGAGGAGCTGTATAAGGCATACAGCGAGCATATATACGCAAAGGAATATATAGAGAGAATTGTCAGAAATTACGGCGATAAGGCCTTTGAGAATGATACCGTCAGAGTTGCAATATTAAAGCAGTTTCTGACAAGGCTTCAAAAAGGAGGGAAATCGCCTGATGAGAATATCAATAATTTTCTTACCCATTTGAATAAAAACGGAATAACCGTAGAATCACTTGATGACACTATTTTTGCAGAGATTGAGAATTTTGTGGTTCTCGAAAAAGAGGATTGCAAGCTTATTGAATATATTCGTGATAAGGTAATGCCTGAAATCAAGCAGAAGCTTGTTTCAGAGGAACAGAAGAAGATATATGAGGCGGCAGAGCATATTCTTGACGCATACACTGAAACAGGTTCCTTGTCTGAGGCGGAAATGAATGTTTTGAAGAATATACATACTATTGTCAGAACAGAGGGATTTTCCGAAGAACTCAAAGCGGTGTTGAAGAAGAACAGAAAAAAGCTGACGGGAATGCTGAAAAAGTCAGACGTACTGAGAAGTAAATACATCTCAGATGCTATGGCGGTTGTATTCAAGGATGAGTTGACGGGCGATTGGAGCAAGGCTGCCGACAGGGCACTCGGAGAATACTTTATGCTGTTCCGGAAAAAAGGCACGGAGCAGGTGGCAGAGGGGGTTCTTCCGAGCATATCGTATGTGAATTTGAGAAATGGTCAGAGAGATGTATTGCTTGAGCTGGCAGAGGCAGTGAAAGAAAATGCGGGCAAGCTGAAGATAGAGGAAGCGGAGAATAATATTGCTTATCTCAATGATGCGATTACGGAATTAAAGGGTGAATTTGTATTTATCCACAAGGATTTGATTGATAATATACAAACGCTTGCATTCCACCTGATGAACGATAAGGAATTTGAGGAAAAATATCAGGAGGTTGTTGATAAGGCGTATAAGTTCGTGTTCAATGCAATAACAGTTACCAATACGCAGATGAATGTAATAGAGTCGGTGTATAAAATATATTCCCGTATTACTCTTACCCCAAAAATGCGTAAGGCGGTTGAACAGCTTGCTGCAATGAAGTCTGAAAAGAGTGACAAGAAAGAAAATATGTCAAAGGATACAAAAAAGCTTCTTACGATTGTTAACGATCTGGCGAATGCAAGCTTTAAGATGAACGGAAGATCAAGGAATGACATATATACATTTGCATTCGCTTTCGGAATGAAGCTGTTTGACGAGACTGATGTTAATTACGACAGACTGCTTGATATTGAAAAGCTTATGTTTGAGGTGTTTTCAGACAATCCTTTCAGACACCTTGTTAAGCCGGATAAAAAAAATACTGATGCAATTCCGTCGGGAGAGGGCATCAATTATAAGAATTTTGCAGAAGTAATCTGTCTGTACTATATTATGCTGCAGGATGATACGCTGAATGAATATGAGCGTTATAAAAGGGCTCTTAAGTGTATTAAGGAGTGTAAGGAGATTGCCAAGGCAAGCGGATTCAAAAAGGTGGATCCCGGAACGGGAACAATGGTGTTCAAAAATACTTTCTACGGAGAGGTGCCGGCTGTTCCGGAGAGTAATCTCGCGCAGTACATCTGCACGAAATATGAGGTTCCCGTTCCGTCGGGATTTCCGAATGCGGTGATACAGGAATTGAGCATAGACAGCATAAGAGAGATAGCAAAAGAAGTCGCAAAAACCGATGAAAATCAGCCGCTGTACCTTGATGACGATGAGGCTGTGGTTGCTGATGATGAGGCTGCAGTTGCTGATGACGAGGCTGTCGCTGTTGATGACGAGGCTGTCACTGGTGGTGACGAGGCTGTAGTTGTTGATGACAAGGCTGTTGTTGCTGTTGTAAAGCAGTTTATCCGATATGCCTGCCATAAGGGCGACGGTAAAGTGACAGGTGCCTCAACCTTTAACAAGAAGCTTACAAAGCTTCTTGATGAAAAGGGAAAGGATGAGAATGGAAAGCAGGCGGAGCTTACAGGAACGATACTTGAAGAATATAAGCAAAAATATACAGCTAATGCTGACAGAGCTTTGCTGAAGCTGGCGGAGAGTCTTGTATCGGGAGATTTCATGAAGGAAGCAAACAGGAGGGAGTCGCTGTTCAAGCTTGCAATAGCGTTCGGTATGAGAATGTATCCGGATAAAACGGTTCCGCAATACTGTAGTGTCCTTGATGTTGAGACGCTTCTTCAAAGATATTTTAACAGCGGACTTGATTTTACAAAGCGTGCAGATGTGATATGTGCATATTATATGTCAAAGGATGAGCTGTCTGTAAATGAGCGTATGCAGCAGGCGTTTGAGCTTTTTTATACAACGACGGAAGAAAATCCGATTGAACATGAGGCAAGTGAGGCACCCGGACTGAGGGACTTCTTCTTCAGGGAAGCAATTGCCTACACTCCGGAGGAATTTGCCGGGTATGTACTCTCACAATACGGAGGATATATCTCTAATGCATATACAAGTGTTTTCAATCTGAGCATCGAAGAAATTACTGCGTATGAGGAGTATAATAATACATCCGAGGATATTTATCGTCATCAGATTAAAGGAAAGCTTAATCCGGAAGAGCTTTATGAAATTATGTCTCAAGCAAGATCGGATTTAAGAGGGGAGCTTGAGGGTCTGAATAAGGAGCTTAAGAAAACAGCAAAGTATAATAAGGACAAGGGCTTCATGGATGTACTGTTTGCTATGGAGGAAATGATAAACGTTGACAAGGTTATAGGCAAGAAAAATATTACCCGTACGGATATTATTGTACTTGAATGCAGCCGACTGTTCCTTGACTATGCACAATATGTTGATACACGTTCGGATCTTTATGAGGAGATGCTTTCTGAGCTGGATGATGCACTGACAAGAGCAAGATTTCAGCCGATGAGTGCAAAAAACATTTTTGATATCTATATCATATGTATGATGTATAAAAAAATGATACTCAAAAAATAACCCCCTAAAAAATAAAAATTTCGCCTATGCTATTATTGAATTACAAAATAAATAGTAAAGGAGACGAAATTAAATGATTTCACAGTTTTCTCAAAGGGGAAATTATCACAAAAGCAGAGAAGAAGTGAATCAGGACTGCGTGATGTCAGAAGAAACATCGAGGCATAAGCTTATCGTGCTGGCAGACGGGGCAACCGGCTGCCGGTTCGGTGCCGAGGGAGCAAGGGCGGCATGCACTGCTGCAATAAAATGGCTTACCAACGGCTGTGAAAATATGTACTTTGATGCGGAGAAGCTTGCGTTTTTATTGCTTGAGGAGGTTGCCTTCCATCAGAAAAAAGAGGCACAGAAACTGAATTCTCAGGAGAATGAGACTGCAAGCACGCTTGCTCTGGCTTGTCTTGATAAGGAAAAAAATAAAATTTTGTTGTTTAATGTTGGCGATGGGGCATTGTTTGTAAAAAGGCGATCTGATGAAAAATACCGTCTTGAGCTGACACCGAAAAAATGGAAAGGAAATGCGATATTGACAGTACATCAATGTGCGTATAAGCTTGCAAGTGTTGAGGTTGTTGATGCGGCTGATATAAGCTCGGTTTTTATATGCAGTGACGGTGCAGATGCCAATGCAGACAACGGCAGAGTGGAAAAAATAATTGACAGTCCGGAAAGCTTTGTTTTGGAGGATGATATGAGCTTTATAAGACTGGATTTGTAAAATGAGGTGAAATATATTGAGCGAAGTAAAGGAAAAGAAGCTTGCAGAAAAAATAAAAATTGAAGAGAAGCTTGCAGGAAGAGAACCGCTAAACCGTATCAAGAAAAAGATAACTCTTACTCACTTTGTGTCGGGCGGAACAGAAGCATTTACCGTTCATTCTCTGTACGGTGAGCCGGGCGGAGCGTGTCTGTGCTACAGCGTGAGCCGTAACGGTGTAAGAGGCTTACTTAAGGAGTTTTATCCCAGAGATTTCAGAAAGGAAGATAATCCGGAATATAACATTCTTAAAAGAAAAAACAACGGACAGCTTGTTGCTGACGGTGATGCGTACATTGAACGCTTTGCTGAACACAGACAGGAATTTATCGAGGGCTACAGGCTCCTGGAAGAGCTGCGTGATCCGAAGAGGAAATCCGGACTTACAAACTTTTTACCGACATATGAAATTTATGTGGGTACTGAGCCGAATTCTACTGCATATATCTGGACTCCGGAGGGGTCGGGACTTGTATTTGAGAAGTATATACAAAATATATGGAAAAATCCTGCAAAGAATGCCGCACTTAAGCTGCATGACATTCTCTGCTCCGTAAAGACATTGGCGGACTGTGTATTGGAAATGCATAAGAAGGGCTTGCTGCATCGTGATATTGCACCCGGGAATTTCATGATTTTAAATGATGCAAGGGGTGATATAAATCCGCATAATGTACTCATGTTTGATATAAACAGCTTTGCAAGAGCAACAGCTAAAAAATATGAGGTCGGAACAGAGGGCTTTATGGCTCCGGAGGTTAGAGAGGGAGGAGCACGTCGCTGCAGTGATGTGTATTCGATAGGTGCATTGCTGTTCTATGCTATCGTAGATGGTGAGACAAAATATTCAACGGATAAATATGAAGAAATATCTGATGCAATGAATAAATCGAAGCTGCTCAGTGAGGTGCCGGATGTAAAGCTTAATGAGCTTATCAGAGAGCTTTTATACAGAACGCTTGAGACTTCATATATTCACAGATGGGAAACTCTGGATGAGGTTGTCAAATATCTTGACATGATGCTTGACAGACTCATTCCGTATAAAAAGTCAAGAGGACTTGACGCAAACGAGAGAATTGCAATTATAGACAGGGTAAAGCCGATCAAGGCAAAGCCGATATTCCAGGATTTGCTGTATAAAGTTCCTGTATATGAATACTGTCCGGAGGGAAAGGCTGTAAATATAATGGTTCTGGGAAGCGGTACCTACGGTCAGATGTTTATGGATACGGCACTTCAGGTAATGCAGATAAAGGACAAGCAGGTTTATATAACTGCATTTTCCGATAGTGAGGATCAGGAAAAGAGTGAATATCTTGCAAAGAGACCGGATATGGAGCGTTTCTTTGAAATAAATAAGACCGGTCCGATGAGTGAGGATTGCTATGGCAGAATAAACTTTAAAAAGATAGAGTTCAAAGAAAGCAAGCAGAAAAACAGGGAGCTTATAAGAAAACTGTTAGCAGAATATAAGCCCTGCTATGTGTTGGTTTCGCTTGGAGATGATAAGCTTAATGCTCAGATTGCGGAGCTGCTTGTGGAGGAAAAGAAAAAGGCTGACGCTGAAAATGAAGCGTGTGCGGCAGGGAAGCTTGCGATTAATTATGTGTGGAGCGGCGATGACTGCCCGGCAGCGAGCAAGAAAAAGGGGCTGACACCCGTTTGCATTAATGAGAAGGTAAGCTACAGCTACAAAAAAATAGATGAAAGACTTACAAGAATGGCATTTAATACGCATCTTGTGTGGAATGATTCGGCAAAGTATGATATTCAAGAGCTTGAGCATGAATTTAAAAAGCAGTATAATTACAATTCGTCAATGTCGTTTGCTCTTGCCGTTCCTTATAAGCTTTGGTCGATGAAAAAAAGTCTCGACGAGGTTGAAAAGAACCTGAGCCTGATTCAGGGATTGTCAGATGCTGAGATTCGTGAGGCGGCATATTATGAGCATCGTCGCTGGGTAACGGAAAAGGTATGTGACGGCTACAGGGCACCATTGGACAAGGATGGTAAGCCTGATGCATCTGTTTGCGATAAATGGAAAATGCCTGCAAATAAAAATGAAGCTGAAAAATTTCATTTTTGCATTGCAAAGGGTACAAGGTCAAAAACTCCGAAAAAGGATACCTGGGACAAATGCGATATCGAAAAGCTTGATGAGCTTGACAGAATCAGCGTAGTACTCTACCGCAAATTCAAAAAGATGGCACAGTCTTCAAGAGCTAAATACCCTATAGATGGGCGTAAAATTCTTGGAAACATACATTCCGCAATAGCGCATGACAATGCTGTATTAATAAGTCTTTACAATGAATATGCCGATACGCTTGAGGCTATTATTTACGGAGAAAATACACTGTATTCAAATAAATTTGATGCACTGCACAAGCGGTTTAAAAAAGCGGTTGAGGATCAAAAGCCGGATGGCGAAAAAACCATAATTGCAGAGCTTGACAGAATGGAAAAGCTGATCAAGCCGATTATTCTTTTCCGTAAGAAAGCGGATTATAAGGCAATGGATGAGGACCTTATAAGAAGTCTGGCATATATTATAGGTCACAAGCCGCGTCCGAAGCTGGCAATGATATTTGAGGACGGAAGATTTAGCGGAATTTCAAACGACAGACTTTTCAGGAATGTTGTTTCATCCACAATAATTATTCCGAAGCTTCTGACATATTTTTACTGTTATACACCGCAGACTGATGTAAAGCAGTTCATTAAGGCGGCAAAGGGCGTAATATCCTACTTTGACAGCAAGGAAATAAAAACGGCGATTGAATTTGTTCTTATATCAGCCGGTGAAATTCCGGAGGAATTGACCGGGGCGATAGAGGGAATAGAGACAGGAAGAATGCTCACGGTGCGAGTGCTTAAAAACGAGGAGAGTATTGACACTACGCTGCATCAGGAATTTAAAGAGTATGATCTTATTGACATTACAAATCTTCCGTATGCGACGGTTGTTGAAAACAGCCGTTTTATATGTGCGATGAGCGATCTGCCGTACTTCGAGATTGATCCGGCTACAGGCGACTTTTTGAATGTCAGCGGCTGCGAACACCTTAACAGTATTAATAAAAAGGGCGTCAGCATGATGATAAAGGACATCTTTGCATTAAGAGATGTAAAGAGCAGGTCTGAAACATCGGATATGAGAGGTATTTATAAGGAGCTGTGGGAGATATATACGGGAAATTATATTAAGGATACACGCACAAAGAGAAGCTATGGTGTCAAGAACTGGACAGAGCTGACGAAGGCACTCAGTGATTATGAAAAGTCTAACGGTATTCTGGTGAAATATGAGAATCCTCAGGATAATTCAGAGACTGAAACGAAAAGCTTTGAAAGGATTCTTCCGATTGAATGCTATAATACAGTTATGTATTTGCTCGATCAGCTGAAAGAGCATGGCTTTATAGAAAAAGGAAGTATGAGTCTTTTAAGTGTAGATAGCATAAGAGTGGTTATTACTTATTACAGCAACGGCGACAGCAATCCTACACCAAAGCTCTTTTCCGATTATGAGAGCCTTCAGAAAAAGCTTATAACCAACGTGTATTACCAGGGTAAGTATAAGGTCATGGATGTACGCTATAACTCGCTTGAAGTCAAGGATATTGAGATTTCAAAGCATGCATACAGCTGTCTCAAAGAAATTAAGAAAAAGAAATATGTAACACTAAATGCCGTGAAAGAGCAAACCGTAGGGAATAACAACGGTAAAGACGAGACAACATACAAGGTAAGCTTTACATATGCTTTTGCAAAAATAAAGGATGTTCTGACTGTGGCAGGAAGTATTTTGGAGCTGCATACCTATTACTCGATTCTTGACAATCCGGAGTTTGATGATGTTGGCTTGAGTGTTGTTGCTCAGACGGGACAGTTTGAAAACGAGTTTGACCTCATTATAACAAAGGGACTGCGTTCTGTATTTGTAGAGTGCAAGGCAAGAAAACAGCTTGAACAGGGCTTCTATCATAAGCTCAGCTCACTTGCAGGGCTTTATGGTATCAACTGTACTCCGATCATTGTTTCGAATGAGTATTCAAATCACATTGAGGGAGTCAGAATTGTAAACAGCGAGCAGAAAGCAAGAGGCAATGAGCTGGGAATCATAACAATTTCGGAGATTTCTGAGATTGATAATATCAGCAATGTAATAATGGGAATAATAAATCCCGATAAGGAATAATATAGTAAAGGCAAAAAATATCGGCTTTTGCCGGATAGGGAAAAACAGGAGGATTTAGTTATGTATGAACCAAAACCGATAGATACGAATGAGGTTGTTTTATCAGATGAGATAATTCAGCTTGGAGAGGTGCTTGCCGCCAATACGCATGACGTGTGGGCAAAGGGAAGAGTCGAGGAGGGCTGGAGGTACGGAGATGTGAGAGACGATGCAAAAAAGGAAACGCCGTGTCTTGTTCCGTATGATGAGCTTCCGGAGAATGAAAAGGAGTATGACAGAAGAACAGCAATGGAAACATTGAAGCTGATTATAAAGCTCGGTTATTCAATAACAAAGGAGTAATCGAGGTACCTCCTATGTGGGACGCATATCTGCATTTTTTTGCAGATATGCGTTTTTTATTTTGATGAAAAAAAGCCCCCCTAAAATTTTATTTGAATGCAAAATGATATAGTTATTATATAGTCAGAAAGGTGGTGGGAAACACATGACTCTTACGGCATTTTTTTCGGTGGGTGTCGTAAAATACAGAGATTATATCATTGTCAGTACAGGAGGGAATCAATATGAGTTATTACAAGAGTCTGATGAAGTCGGATAATGTACCGTCACAGCTGAAAAGGTACATTTCGGTGATTGATGCAATGAAGGCAAGAGTCAACAAGAGCAACTCTGCAATAAAGATGCTTTTGCCCGATTTGCTGTGGATTACGGGAGGTAGTGACAAGAGCTGTCTTGAGCTGTTATGCTGTTATCTGGAAAAGGAGAATTTTATTGACTTTGTGGGAGAAAGTCAGATGATAACAATAAAGCTTGAATCTCCGGACGGAGCAAGAAAGCTGTCGGATATGTTTGGAAAGATTTCGGATATATTAATGCTTGCCGGAGGCTTCAGAGGGGATTTTAAGGGTATGGTTTGCGTTGACATACACTCAGTCAAGCATTTTAACAAGGATTTCCGTGAGTTGTTGAGATATATCAGAAACGAAACAGAGGGCTGTATAAGAGTGATAACGGGTGATATAAGAGAGCATAAAATAAAGGAGGTTGAACAGGCTTTAGTTGACGCTTCATACGGTTTTCAGACAATAAGAAGTGATGCTTTATCGCTTGATAAGGCGCGTATATTCATGAAGGTAAAGCTTGAGGAGTATGGCTTTACATTAGATTCAGGTGCAAAGAGCGTCGTTGAAATCATGCTCAGGCAGATGATTGACGCAAACAAGCTTACATCGCTTACGGATGTCGATAATCTCTGTGATGATTTACTGTTTTATCTGTTGGGTAAGGAGTGCGGAAGCATTATCTCAGAAAATATGGTAAACGCATATTTCAGACAGAGTATTATGTGCAGTGCAAAAAAGAAAGAGAATATCCGTATCGGATTTATCAAGGAAGAGGAGGCGGTGCATGATGCAGTATGAGGGAATAGGAGCTCGCTTTGCGAAGCGTGAAGAAATCAGAAAGGCAGGAACGGAGGTTATACTTGAGTCACAGGCTCAGCAGGGAGCAGGTCTTCCGTTGTTTGGCGATACCCGTAAGGTATATGTTGCGGATGATGACACACACAGCCTGATTATAGGCGGCAGCGGCTCGAAGAAGAACAGATTGCTTATATTCCTTACAATTTACCTTTTGGCAAAGAACGGTGAGAATATAGTGATTAATGACCCGAAAGGCGAGTCGCTTGCACGAACCGGTCATTTCCTGAAGGAGCAGGGATATAAGATACGCGTTATAGACATGAGACATATCGCACAGAGAGGAGATTTCTGGAATCCGCTCATGCTGGGATATGAGTATTATAAGAAAGGGGAGCGTGATAAGGCAGGAGAATTGTTTTCGGATTTTATCGATGCAATCAGTGCGGATCAGAAAAAGACTACAAACGATGCGTTCTGGCCAAGCATTGCTTCAGCGTTGGCAACCTTCCTTATAAGGCTTGCGGCAAATACGGCGGAGCCTGATGAGATGAATGTGGGTACATTTGCAAGAATGTGTGCGCTGGATTCTATGGAGGAGATTGAAAGGCTTGCAAGGATTCTGCCTGATAACAGTATTGAAGCGATTAACCTCAAGGGAGTTCTTGCAGGTGCTGAAAGAACGAAGATGTCGGTATATATCACGTTGTTCAGTATGGTGTCAAGGTTCCTTAATCAGGAGAATCTTACGGCGGCATTGTCGGATTCAAGCTTTGATATCAAGGAGCTTGCAACGGAAAAGTCAGCATTGTTTATAATCACTCCCGATGAGAAATCAAATTATAACTTTGTGATTTCTATGATGGTAAAGCAGTTGTATCAGGTGCTTGTTGCACAGGCACAGGAAAGAGAGGATGTGAAGCTTGAGAGAAGAGTTAATTTTATACTTGATGAGTTTTGTAATGCTCCCCGTATAAAGGATTTCAGGAATATGATAAGTGCGGCACGTTCGAGGAATATACGCTTTTTCCTGGTGGTACAGTCGCTGCATCAGCTGATTGCAACCTACGGTGAGTCGGAGGCTCATAATATTATCGGTAACTGTAATAATATTGCGTTTTTACACAGCAGAGAGCTGCCGCTGCTGAAGATGCTTTCGGAGCTGTGCGGTGTAAGAGAGCTGTCTGATGGCAGAATGAGAGCGTTGATTACGGAAGCAGAAATGCAGAGGTTAAGCAAAGAGAAGGGCGAAATTCTTTACCTTGTCGGAAGATTGCACCCCTTTGTTTCACAGCTGCCCGATATTGATGAATTTGATATCTTTAAGGGATATCCCGTAATGCAGGCTCCTAAGTCCAGACCCAGACCGGCAAGGATTATGTCGGTTAAGAAGCTGGTGGAGGATGTCTTTACCGGAGCACGTCCGATTCCGTTTTCCGAGCCTGAGAAGGAAGAGATAAAAAGCGGATATGAAATTGAAAAGGAAATGAAAGAAAAGCATAAAAATAAGTTTTGACAAGGTTAGATTAAATACATACAAGAAAGGTGGAATTTGAAATGATTAACAAAGCAATTATTTATGCAGCGCAAATGCTGGGGGACAAGACAGACAAGTATTCGGGCAAGCTCCGGATACTTAGCGTCATGTCGGTTTTGAGAGAGATTTTAAGAATGAGTGACAATGAGAACATTATTGTTGCGGCAATACTGTACTCACTTATTGAGGAGGCAGGAGTGAGTCTTGATGAAATCCGTGAGGAGTTCGGCGACAAAATCGCCGATCTGATAGTTCCGATTGATCCGGAGGAGCAGTGGGAAGAACGTATGGAGTATAAGGTCAAGTACCTCACCGAGGAGGCAAACGACATGCAGAAGATGGTGGCATTGGCAAATGAGTCGGTGAGAATATGGGAGCTTAACTCTGCATTTGTGAGCCGTAAAGACGATTTCTGGACGTTGTTCGATACACAGAATACCGTGCGGGCAGGAAGACTTTATCTCGGACTTATCAATGGCTTTGCGGGTCTTGACGAGTACAAGCCGTATTATGAATATAAGTTCAAGGCTGAGGACATGTTTGTGCAGAAGACATTTATAAGCCGTGTAAAACGCTTTTTCGAGAGAGATCACTATGAAATGATGGAGGGGTGATAAAATGGAGAAGAAAGTAAACAAGAGAAGAAATGATGCGTTATGCATATTCGGTATTTCAACAGGTATATTCCTGCTTGGTGTTATCGAGTGGCTTACTTTACTGGATTTTACATATGCGGAGACTGTAGTATCCGTGATGAAGATATGCATACAGCTTATCCCGTATGTAATTATGACCGTATGGCTTGCGGTTGACAAGCATAAAAACCGTGAGACGAATCCCAGACGACTTGTCAGATGGGCGTTGCTGGGTTGGGGTGCTTCTATGTTTGTTCCGGCTCTTTTCTTTGGCGGACATCTTCAGCCGATAGGTGTGGTTGTTATGCTTAATGATATGTATATAGACAGCAGTGTGTTTGAGAGTGTGTCTATATATATAATTTTTATGCTGGTTATTCTGATTCCGTATTTGAAAGGCAGAACCGTTCAGGTGGTTGCAGGTATATTATCGGCAATATACGCTACTGCAATTATATATCAGGTTGTGGAGTTTATCAGCGGTGAACATGCTGTATTATTTTGGTGTATTTTACTTCTGGCAAATATAGGCTACTATATCGGTATAATTCTCTGTGCATGTGACTTTTCCGAGGAAAACAGCTCAGGCAGCCTATGGGGAGATTTTTTCACACCGTGTAAGCCGGAAGAAGAATATGATGAATATACGGCATATGGTGACGAAGAAATACCGCCGCTTTTCAGAATAACAAAGGAAGAATACAAGCTTATCTGTGAACGCAGAATAGAAAGATTTGAGCGTATTCTTAGCAGAATGAATGAGGAAAGCTACAATGATTGGGATGATTGGGACGATGAGCTTACGGATGATGAAGACGAGGATTGATTAAGGAGGTCGGGAGAACACCGCCATTGACGCACCGCCAATGGCGGTGTTTTTTTTGCTTAAAATTATTTTTCCTCACTGCCATTGTTGCTCGGGAGCTTTACATTGTCTTGCTTATTCATGCATGTATAAATCACCGTTTGGGAATATTATATGCGGTAATGTCAGGTTGGTATGTGTGATAAATGGGTTATTTATAACAAATACACATAAATACAGATAAAAATTCACAAAATATTCCTTGAACAGTAATATAATTCATGTTATAATATACAATAGTGTTGATAATATACAGTATCAGAAAAGGAGAAGATCAGCGGATGAGTGGTATTGGAAATGTGGTAAAACGTGAAACTCTGTATATCGCCGGATGGGTTGTGGTACTCAGTATAATTATGCAGGCGGTGTTTCTGATTCTGAAGCGTTGGGATTATACCGTACTTCTCGGCAATATTCTTTCGGGAGTGTTTGCTGTGGCGAATTTCTTTGTTATGGGAATAACCGTTGAGAGGGCGGTTAGTAAAGATGAAAAAGAAGCAAAAACGGCTATGCGTGCTTCACAGTCGGTGAGGACCTTTATGCTGTTTACGGCGGCGGCTGTCGGTGTTCTGGCTCCGTGTTTCAATACATGGGCAAGTATTATTCCGCTGTTTTTCCCCCGTATAGCAATTGCATTCAGACCGTGCTTCGGAAATAAGGAGGTGAGTGATTAATGGCAACAAAAAGCCGCTGTTTTAAAATAGCGGATATATTATACATTGCAATGATGACAGTGCCGATACTGGCAGGCATTGTTATAAAGATTTTAACAAAGGCTCCCTCGGACGGAATAGAGATAACAGGAGCACAGATATTTTTTGAAATCCCGATGCCCTTGCAAAATCTCGTGATAACAGAATCGCAGATAAATTCATGGATTGTTATTATTGCAATATTGGGGCTGTGCCTTTATCTGACACACGGACTCAGTGTCAGGGCTGATTTAAAGAGACAGCATTTTGCAGAGTGGATAGTTGAGACTGTGGATAAGGTTACGGTCGGAAACATGGGAGAGTACTTTGCGGGATTTTCGCCGTTCATTGCAGCGATTCTCGCATTATCGGCATTTTCAAGCCTGCTTGCCCTGTTCGGACTTTATGCACCGACCTCGGACATCAATGTAACCGCAGGCTGGGCAATACTTGTATTTATACTGATAACGTATTATAAATTAAAGTGCGGTCCCGTACAGTATGTCAAAGCTATGTGTGACCCTGTGCTGTTGACTCCGCTTAACGTTATAGGCGAGATTGCAACGCCGATTTCAATGGCGTTCCGTCATTACGGAAATGTTTTATCGGGCGGTGTAATATCGGTGCTTGTGGCAACAGGCTTGCAGGGACTGTCGGCTATTATATTGGGATGGCTGCCGGGATTTTTGGGAACGTTCCCGTTCCTGCAAATTGGTATTCCGGCTGTGCTTTCGGTATATTTTGATGTGTTCAGCGGATGCTTACAGGCGTATATTTTCGCTATGCTGACGATGCTTTATGTATCGGGCGGATTTAATATTGATTTATATTTTGAAAAGAAAAAAAAGAAAAACATATAAACGGAGGTAATATATTATGTTGGAATTAGCTATTGGTATTATTTTAGGATGTTGTGCATTAGGTGCAGGAACTGCAATGATTGCAGGTATCGGACCCGGTATCGGTGAGGGTAATGCGGTTGCAAAGGCGTGTGAGGCTATAGGCCGTCAGCCGGAGTGCAAGGGTGATGTTACATCAACAATGCTTATGGGTTGTGCGATTGCAGAAACGACCGGTCTTTATGCGTTGGTTATTGCGATTCTTTTAATCTTCGTAGCACCGAATCTTTTAGTTGATATTTTGATGGGTGTAGTTGGTTAATAGAATAAATTATGGTTTAGCGGTGTATTAGTTAGCACTTAACCATACGACATTGGAGGGGACTTTGTCCCCTTGCAGACTTTGGTATGATTTGATTTTTTGCTATAACCCCTACTGGCTTTTCTGCCTACAGCAGCAGAAAAGTC
>JAZQKZ010000074.1:0-1826 GCA_045542415.1 Clostridia bacterium | reverse complement strand
TGCCGGCCTTATTATTGCAAGTGAGGTTATAAAAGACCTTATAAATTAAAGATAAAGGCGCAGTTGTTTTAACTGCGCCTTTCTTTATAAGTCGGATATTATAATTTCGGGGTAAAGCTCTTTAACAAACCATATATCGTCTATCTGAAAACATCTTCCGTTGAGGTATTGCAGAAGACCTGCATCATCGGTAAAATTGAATTTAAGTTGATATGACCATAACGCCTGATGCTTGTATCCTGATTTCTTGTCTTGCTTGTTTATACCGTACTTGCCGTCGCCAAGCAGAGAGCAGCCAATAGATGCAAGATGAGCTCTTATCTGATGTGTGCGTCCCGTAAGCAGATGGACCTTGAGCAGAGAATGCTGCTTTTTTGACGCAACAACTGTGTATTGGGTCACTATCGTGCGCGCGTTTTCAAATGGTCGGTCATAAATCTTGACGATATTTTTATCTTCGTTTTTTGACAGATATCCTGTTAATGTATCGCTCTTCTTTTTCGGACATCCGTGAACAACACAGAGATAATATTTATCAATCTCACGGTTTTTGAGCTTTTCATTAAGAATTCTCAGTGATTCTGCGTTTTTTGCAGCAATAACAATCCCGCCTGTGTTTCTGTCAATACGGTTGACAAGAGCCGGCTTAAAGGATTGCTCGTCGTTAGGTGCGTACTCTTTTTTATCGTATAGGTAGTGCTGTATACGCATTATAAGGGTATCGCGGTACTCGTTATTATCAGGGTGGACAACAAGCCCTTCCGGCTTGTTTACAAGCATAATATTGTCATCTTCATAAACGATGTCGAGTCTTGTGGGAGCTGATAGAAAGTCATATTTCGGTTTCGACGGCGTCAACAGTTCATCATTTATGTAGAGAGAAACAATGTCACCCTCACTAAGACGGGTTGATATTTCGGCGCGCTTGCCGTTGACCTTTACGCGCTTTGTTCTGATATATTTATACATAAGGGATTTAGGCATTGAGTCAAACGCCTTGGATAAGAACTTATCTAATCTTTGATTGGCATCATTGGCTTGAACGACAATTTCTTTCATTTTATCACCAAATTTACTTTCATTTTCGGACTGTTTGTAGTATTATAAGTTTATAGATTGTGTCAGGAGGTGATTGCTTGAGAAATAAAAATCTGCACGAGGGGCATCGTGCACGGCTTAAAGGCCGTTTTGTTAAGGATGGGCTTGATGGCTTTGAGGAGCACAACGTTCTCGAATTGATGCTCTTTTATGGTATTCCGTACAAGGATACCAACGATATTGCTCATCGCTTGATTGAAAAATTCGGCTCCTTTGAACGAGTTCTTGAAGCGGACATTGAAAGCTTGCGAGAGGTTGACGGAATCGGCGAGAACACAGCCGTTATGCTAAAGCTGTTTCAGGCCGTCACCAAGTACTATGACGAAAAGAAGCATCAGCTTCAGGTTAAGCTCAGCAATCCCGAGGATATTGTCAACTTCGTCAGAGCTCATTGCCGTTATCGAGCCGAAGAGGTCTTCACAGTCTTTGCGCTCGATGGCGACTGCAAATACCTCGCTCACGAGGATATATCAACGGGCAGCCTCAATATGACCGAGGTCAGCACGCGAAAAGCGGTTGATTTCGTCCTTCGCTCAAAAGCCGCCTGTGCCATTATAACCCACAACCATCCAAGCGGCAACCTTTCAGCGTCGGTACAGGATATGGGCGCAACGCGTCGTTTGGTGGATGCGCTTAGGATTGTCGATGTCAAGCTTTTGGACCACATCATTGTCGGCAATGACGACTACCTGTCTATGCGAAGCGAGGATAAATATAAATCAGCCTTT
>JAZQKZ010000073.1:0-54659 GCA_045542415.1 Clostridia bacterium | reverse complement strand
GTTTTTTACGAAAAGAAACTCTAACGTACCCATGTACGCATGTTACGCCTGTGAGCAAGCTCTTGGCTACAACGCTAAAGCGTTGTTCACCTACGACTTCCTTTTCGCAAAATCTGCCCTAATTTCTCGCAGTCTAACAGCTTGCAGACAAGTTTGTCTGCAAGCTGAAAGCAGGTGCTGCTTACGCAACACCTGCTTTATTCTTTTACTTATTTAATAACCTTAACAGTTACTGTATCTGTTCCCTCTGTTACAACTACAGTTGCTTCTGAACCCACGAATGTGATAGTCTTGCCTGAAACTGTCTTTGTATAACCAAGGTCTGTTAAGAGCTGAATGTATGAGAGATAGCCTGTAAGATCAAGCTTGTAAACACCCTCTAATACATTTGAGCCTATCATACCAAGTGAATAAGCTGTTGAACCTGTCTGTACAGCGTAGTCCGGAACTGACGGAGCATTCTCATAGCCTGTGAATGCTACAGCAGGTGCTGCCGGTGCTGTCGGTGCAGCCGGAGCAGCCGGAGCTGAAGAAGCTGTATCTGTGATATCAACTGTCTTTGTGTTACCGTCCCAATCAACTGTTGAGCCAAATGACTCTGCGATTGCTCTTACCGGAACGAGAGTTCTGTCGTTTACAATCTGCGGAGCTGCATCTAATGTTACAGCTGCACCGTTTACTGTCATTGTAGCATTGTCAATTGTCATTGAGATTGTTGTATCACCCTTTGTTGATGTAACTGTTCTTGTAGCCTCATCCCAGTTAACTGTTGCACCCATTGACTCGAAGATCTTTCTCATCGGAACCATAGTTCTGTCATTGATAATCTGCGGAGCTACATCAAATGAAAGTGCGCTGCCGTTGAGCTTAACTGTAATTGCACTTGCTGTCGGTGTCTGCGGCTGCTGCGGTGCAACCGGTGCTGCACCTGCAACCGGTAAGTTGGCTGCACTGAATGCCGGAGCCGAGTACTTGTTTGAAACAAGCTTAACGTTACATGCCGGCTGTGTTGTATATGGCGAATTTGCAATCTTGTCATTCATGTACCAGCTTACATGCGGCGGCTGGTTGTAACAGTTGTTGTATGCACCTGATGAATTTCTGTAAACATCATCGTGTGCTAATGTGTAGAAGTTGTAATCAGTCGGAATATTTGTTGTGTAAACTCTTAAAGCATACTGATATACAGTCTTCTTAACCTCAACCTCAACGTCCTTATCAAAGTTACCCTTGATAGTCATCTTGTTGCTCTCTGACTTTTCATCAGTAATTACATAAGTAACAAACTCTTCTCTCCAGTCACCAAACAAATCTCCCTGACCGCAGGTATTACCCTTTGTTGAGTTGATTGAGTGTGTATCTGCTGCAACGAAGAGTTCTTCACCCTTCTTGGTTGTATCGTTATACTTCTGAACTACGATTTCCTTGCCTGCACCTCTATGATCCTGAAGCTCTGACTGTAAGTCGCCGTCCCAATAAATTCTACCATTCATTGCAAGACCAAGGTTGCCTAAATCATTACCCTTATTGTCATGATATCCTGTACCGCCGGCACCCCACATTACATAATATGAGTCGCCTGCACCAATGTTAGCTGCAACGCCTCGACCTGTATCCTTTGTACCCTGATAAGCCTGGATAAATCTACCTGTCTTTGCGTCCTGCATAGTAAGACCCCAGTTCATATGAGTTGCGTCTGCCGGCATACCAATCGCATCCTTAAGACCCTTATCTGCAATAAACTTATGGTTAAGGTCCTTACCGCCTTCCTCGTGTGCAAGCAAGAATTCAAGACCCTCATTCTCCGGTGTGAAGTCACCTAAGTGCATCGCATCACCGTGTCCGAGACCTCCGCACCATAAAACAGTACCGTCGTGATCCCATGCAAGACCACCGATTAATACCTCGTCAAAGCCGTCGCCGTCAACGTCGGCAGCCTCTACGTTATGGTTACCCTGACCTACATACTCAGCGTACTGAGCATCTGCTGTATCAAATGTCCAGTGCTTAACAATCTTACCGCCCTTGAAGCCGTAAGCAGCTGCACCCATTCTCTGCCTACCGTTCTTACCGTGATAATAACCACGACAGAATACTACTGACGGATTTACGCCATCAATCCATGCGATTGTAGCGTTGTAACGCTCTGAACGGTTACCAAAGTCGTCACCGAATGAGAGCGATGTTTCCATTGAACCTACTGTGTTCTGCGGATGATACTCAACAGAATCCAATGCCGCACCTGTTTCACCATCGAAGCAGGTTACATATAACGGACCCTGTAAGTTCTTACCGCTGTTTAAAGCCGCCCATGAATTCTCGTATGTCTCACCCTTTGAAACATCACCAAGCATCTTGCCTGTACCGTCGATGGTACCGTCTGCTGTTCTTAACATAATCTCAGCAGCACCGTCGCCGTCAAAGTCAGCAGCACTGATCATTGTATCATGAGCACCTGCACGGATATTATAACCCATGTCAATTGTCCACATTAATGTACCGTCAAGCTTATATGCGTCTAAATATACCTTACCTGTCTTACCACCCGAAGCAGCGTCCTTTGCATCCGGCGGATTCCAGAGAACAAGGATTTCGTACTGACCGTCTCCGTCGAGGTCAGCGTATGAACCGTCTCCCGGTGCATATGAACCGTAGTAAATACCCTGACGGTCTGTTCTCATGTTATCACTTTCCGGAGTCTCTCTCATCGGGATTTCGATATAATTATCTGCCCATACCGGTGCTGATGCTGACATTTTACCGTTACATACAACAGTATAGTTATCACCCAACTGACCGTTCGGGTCTGAATAGTTTGTCATTGCACCCTCTGCAATCAGCTCCTGGTTTCTGTAAAGCTGGAACGTTGTGTCCGCAGGCTCTGTACCTAATCTTCTCCATGAGATATATGTACCGTTTGAAACCTTCATCGCAACAACACCTCTGTCAAGGTTTTCCATGTTACGGGTAGCAGGACTTGCCTGTGCGTTTGCAACTGTCGGAACAGTAAGACCTAAAGCCGCAACCTGTGCAAGAGCCACCGAGAATGCACCGATTCTCTTTAATGTCTTTCTCATAAATCTTCTCTCCTTTATCATGAATATATTTTTTCACAGATTTAGATATATATATTGTACCATAAACAATATTATTTTGCAAGTTTTTTTGTAAAATTTTCTGTTTAATTTTCAGTTTTTTATTGTCACTGTTTTTTGGTATAAAATTTATTATTTGCATATAATATAGGTAGAAAAAAAATTTTTAAAAAATTTTCCAAAAAAATAACAATTTCCTATTGACAAGCTCTCATTTGTGTGCTATAATCAATACATAAATTGATAATGATTACTGATTTCCACCAATAGGAGAGATACCAATGAACTATTCCAGGCAAAGAGAAGCCTTAAAGAATGTTCTTCGTTCTACCCGGTCGCATCCGACTGCTGACTGGATTTACGGAGAGTTGAGAAAAGAATATCCGAATATCAGCATGGGTACGGTTTACCGTAATCTTGCAAAGCTTTCGGAAACAGGCGAAATTTTAAAGCTTTCCTTGGGTGATGTGAGCGAGCATTACGACGGCTTCACTCATGAGCATTATCATTTTGTATGTACGGAATGCAATTCCGTAACAGATGTGGATTTACCCTTTCCGTCCCACCTGGACGATATGGTATCCGAGTCAATAGGTGCCGAAACGCAAAAACATTCACTGGTGTTTTACGGCAAATGTAAAAATTGTAAAGAAGCGGAATAGGAATCCGCTATAAATAAGGAGGAAAAAATTATGGCAAAGTATGTATGTCCCGTATGTGGTTACGTTCATGAAGGAGATAGCGCACCGGAGAGATGCCCGCAGTGCGGAGTACCGGGTTCAAAGTTCACAAAGATGGATGAGGGTGCAGAGCTCAATTTCGTATGTGAGCATGTTATCGGTGTAGGAGCAAAGGATCAGATTGAGGCTGACGTATATGAGGGATTAAAGGCTAACTTTGAGGGCGAATGCACTGAGGTTGGTATGTATATAGCAATGAGCCGCCAGGCAATCAGAGAGGGTTATCCGGAGATTGGTGAGTTCTATATGAGAGCTGCACTCGAAGAGGCAGAGCATGCTGCAAAGTTTGCAGAGCTTTTAGGTGAGGTTGTATTCGCTGATACAAAGAAGAACTTACAGTTAAGAGCAGAAGCTGAATGCGGAGCAACAGCAGGCAAGTTTGAGTTGGCAAAGAGAGCAAAGGAGCTTGGCTACGATGCAATTCATGACACAGTACATGAAATGGCTAAGGACGAGGCAAGACACGGCAAGGGATTTGTTGGCTTATTAAAGAGATACTTCGGTTAATATAAAGGAGACAAAAATTATGGCAAAGTATGTATGTCCCTGCGGATATGTTTACGACCCAGAAATCGGTGACATAGACAACGGCGTTGCACCGGGAACTGCATGGGAAGATGTACCCGAGGATTGGGTATGCCCGATATGCGCACTCGGTAAGGACGTATTCGAGGAAGAATAATGAATTGAAACGGTGCAGTTCAAATGAACTGCACCGTTTTTTGTTATCCGTCTTTGAAATCGGGCAAGCTGAATGTTGCAGAGCTTGCCGGAGTATGCGGCATGAGCCGCACAACCGTCTATAAATATGTTTCTCTTTTGGAAAACTAAAGAGGCGGCACCGCCGCCTCTTTACCTTTCATTAACAGTATTCCAGTTTACTTGAAATATAATAGTTATCACTTTCTCTCTTAAAAGTTTGCTGAGTATCATTACCATATAAATCCGAGAATCCTAATACAATTTCCTTTGGATAACCATTTACCAAATCATAACAATCCGTATTATCAATGTTAATAGCTCCAGAAACTTCTTTGTTGAATGTTATTTTACATTTTATTGTTTTTCCTTTATCTATAAATTGTGAAATAAGAGTACCGTCATACAGATAAATTTCTTTTGCCGGATTGTCACTAACATTTTTAAGTGTCAGTTCATATACTTCATTTTCTCGTTTGTTCAAACTTAGACTAAACATTGAACGCTGTCTGTCCTTGCTTTCAGCTAAAAATATCCGTTCCTGTAATACCGAACTCTGTTGTGCTGTACATAATGCAACCATAGCAGTAAATAACGTTGCTATACTTGCAATAGCATCCCCCAAATAAGAAAGTAATCCCGCTCTCGAAAGACCACCAAATTTAAATTGGAAGTTAATATGAATACTGCAAGCTACTGGTATCAAAACAACAGTAATAATAAATACAATTACAATAGCTTTCATGTGCCTTTCCACAAAGTTCATAAATTTTTCCGAAATAGGTTTTCTAACTTTGTAATTTTTCTTCATAATTAATTCCTCCATTATTCACCCATGTAATTATACACAATTGTTGCATTTGTTAAATTAGTATTAGTCGAATCAATCAAAATTGCATTCCATTCCGCTTTCGTGCCGGTGTAGTACACTATTTTTAAGCTGCTGCAGTTATAGAACGCATACTCCCCTATGCTCGTTACGCTGTCCGGAATTGTTACGCTTGTCAAGCTGCTGTAGAACAAAAAAGCAGCATGCCCTATGCTCGTTACGCCATCTTCAATCACCACCGATTTTATACTGACCCAAAGTTCGGAAGAAGAATAGTAATCTTCCATATCACCGGTACCCGAAATCACAAGCACACCCTCAGAATCAAGCGTCCAAGTTAAATTATCGCCGCATGTACCACTGTCTATATAAAACTCCACTTTAACGATAACATCACTTTCCGGCATTATAAACGTATCCGAATCCAATTCAATTTCATTACCCTGCACATCCGTTACTTTTATACTTTTAACCAAATCACCTGAAATCGGAGTTGCATTTATTTTTGCAGAAACTCCCGAATAACACTCCGATATTTCCTCATCATTGCTTGTAACACTTACCGAGCCGTATGTACTGTCATATTCCAATGTAATTGCGTGCGGCAACTTCCAATGAATATTTGCAGTTGTAAAAGCTACGTTATATTCTTCAGCAGTCACGTTATACCAATCAGCTTCTGCTCCAAGATAATACACATTCTCCAGACTTCCGCAGCCGGCGAATGCACTGTAGCCTACATTTGTCACACTCATCGGCACAGTAACCTCTGCTGCATTACTGCATCCATTGAACGCATATGCCGGAATATTTGTTATTCCTTCCTCTATAACAATCTTTTTAACCTGTGAACGATACTCATACCAAGGCACAGCCGCTGCCGAGGAATATGCCGCTATTGCTCCGCTGCCGCTTAATGTAAGCGTACCCTCTGAATCAATCAGCCATGATACATTATCATTACAGCTGCCGTCTGCAATATATGCAAAGAATGTCACCTTAACATTCGCACCACCCTCCGGCATGGTGAATGTATCTGATTTCACATCAATTTCATTGCCCTGTGTATCTGTTACAATGACCTCGTCAATTTTATATCCCTCATCCGGAGTTATATTCATTTTCACAGGAACACCCGAAATACACTGCGATACTTCCGCACCGTTATACAGAATTTCCACCGCACCCTGTGAGCTGTCATATTCGGTTGTGATTTCGTACGCCTTGTCAAATACTACATTTACAGTGACATTGCTTGCAGGCATTTTAAAGGTACTGTCTGTTACCGCTATCACTGCACCTGATGAATTTGTTACCGAAACTGAACGAACAGCATAGCCGCTGTTCGGTACAGCATTTATTGTTATCTCATATCCGCTAAGGCTTTCATTCACCTGTGTACTGACAGTTCCGTATTCTTCTTCATATTCTGTTGTGATTGTGTACAGCTTGTCAAATGTCACCTTTACCGTAACATTGCTTGCCGGCATTGTAAATGTATTATTTGTCACGTCAATTGCATTGCCGCCCTCATCTGCAACCTCAACAGAACGCACTGCATATCCGTCATTCGGTACAGCGTCAATTGTTATGGTATTCCCGCTTATTGATTCGCTGACCTGTGTGCTGACAGTGCCGTATTCTGTATTGTATTCCTTTGCAATTGTATATAATTTGTCAAATACAACGCTTACCGTAACATTACTATCCGGCATTGTAAATGTATTGTTTGTTATTGCAATTTCATTACCGTTTGTATCTGTTGCCTTGATTGAATGAATAACATAATCACTGTCGGGCGTTACTACTATTTCCACAATATCTCCTGCCACAGCTGCACCAATATTTTTGCCCTTGGTTGTTGTTACTGCATAGCCGCAATCTGCATCATATTCTGCTGTAATTGAATGTGCAAAATATACCGTAGCCGCAGAAAGAAGATCATTATTGCCCGATACCTTGATTGCGTTCCACTGTTCCTGTGTGCCTGTATAATATATTTCTGTCAAGCCGCTGCACTTGCTGAATGCACCTTCGTTTATACTTGTCACGCTTGCCGGAATGGTAACGCTTGTCACGCTGCTGCACTTTTCAAATGCATATGAGCCAATGCTTATAACACCGTCCTGAACAATGATACCTGTTATATCACGGTTATTATAAAACGGCGAATTTGATGCCGATTCAAAATCAAACATCTTACCCTTGCTGTTAATTATTAAAATATTATTATCATATACATAGCTAAGGCTTGGAACATCTGCTGCCGATACCTCTACACTGTCTGACATTGGCTGTATGCCGGAAAGGTCATACCACCACATCACCTTAACAAATCCGTCATCTGACTGCTGTTTAACAGATATTTTTTTGCTTGCTTCTGCCGGATAACTTGTGATATTAACAAGCTCTCTTTCAGAATTATATGAAGCTACAAGCAACACGCCGTTTATTGAACGAGGTGAAGTCAATTCAGCCGTAAAGCTAAGTACATTTCCGTTTATTTTTGTATCCGAAATTGTTATCTCGTTTCCGACTGTGTTGATTTTGCTCCAAACCGCATAAAGGGTTGTATTTTTTGTTACAGTCATATAGTCCCCGGCGGTATATGTTGCTGATGTTGCATATGAGGATGTTGACCATCCATCAAAAGCATAACCTGCCCGTACAGGTATCTGTGCTGATATTTCAATTGAGTTACCTGCCTTTGCACTCTGGGTTGACGGTACACCCGAGCCGCCGTTTGCATTATATGTAACCTTATATGTAGGTATAGGCGACGGTGTCGGTGTCGGTGTCGGAGCTGCTTTTATCAGATTATATGATAATCCGTTATTAACCGCATATGTATGTGCATATGAATTTTCATGTACTGTAACAGTAATTCCGTATAATGCTCCCGAGCCGATGCTTGTTACACTTTTAGGTATCGTCATTTCCTCAAGTGCGGTACATCCGAAAAAGGCGTGTTCACCAATACTTGTCAGAGTTTCAGGAAGTGATACACTTGTCAACTCAGGACAGCCGGAAAATGCCCAGTTGCCCACACTTGTTACGCCCTCGTCAATAGTTACATCCTTTAAATATACCCACATCATACCCCATCTGCTCTCGGAGCTTGCGGTATAATCTTCCATATCACCGTAGCCGTAAACAGCAAGTGTATCATCAAGAAGGTCATAGGAATATCGGAGATTATCTCCGCATGACCCGGTAATTGCCGCACTTGCAGTAACAGGCATAAGTGCCATCAGCATTGATAATGCGAGCATAAGACTTAAAATTTTCTTTTTCATGTTGTCTGTCCTTTCTTTTTTTGCGTCCGTTTTGTTCCAAACAGGAACTATTCTTCCTATAATTATACAGTAAAACTCCCTTTATGTCAACAAAAAAGGAGGTGCGTTTGCACCTCCTTTTCACTATTCAACTAACGTTCTGTCATAGTATGCTTCATCAATCTTTACCGCAAGCACATCATCCTGAAATACTTCAACTATACCTATCGCAATTTCAACCGGACATTCGGGGTATCTTTCCGCATATCCGTCAATAAACTTCTTCGCCAGCTCCATATAAGATTTCTTTACTACTTCTGCAGTTTCCGTTGTTCTTATAATGGTTATAAATTTACTCGAATCATGTGCTGTTATGCCGTTTTGTCTGTAGGGTGATTCGTCAAGTGACTTGTAATAATTCACTATAAGCTTATCACCGTCTGACATTGAATAAGTACGGTTGAATTTACGCAAGCTCTTAAGCTTTGTACTAAGAAGATAACAGTGAATATTATTCTCCACCGCAAGCTTACGGATAAGACCGCTTGTTTCATAAAACTTCTGCATCGAATACGCACCTGTGAGCTTATCTGTATCAAGTCTTTCCTGCAGGCTTTCCTCATGCTTGGATATATATCTGCCTCTGTCGGCATATACCATAATAATTGCTGAAATTTCAGAAATCGCTTTAAGCTCATCCTCTCCCCAGAACTTTACCGGACCGGGAACTATGAATGAACAAATCGAATAATTTCCGTTATCGCTCTTATGCATATATAACAGGCGGTGAGCAAGCTCGTCATCACACACTTCTCTTGCAAGCTTATTTGAAAGCTTTGTCAACTCGGACTGCGGAAGATGCTTTGCCATTCTGTCGGTAAGCATGTCTCTGAATAAAATCAGATCCTGATGGAAGTAGTAGCCGACATTATTTTTACGTCGTCCCTCCTGAACCGCTTCACTGTTGAGCTTATATCCGTAGTTAACGGTTATCATATCCTTGGAAACATCCACCGTAAGAACTGTTGCGGAAATAATTCCGAAATTCATGGCAATATGCGAGAACAGTGCATATATTGCATCCTCGGTAGTTCCGGCACGGGACGCCATCTCAATTGCACGGGATACAACGTCACTGTACGGATTCTTTGTAATCTCTTCATCCTCAACGTATGTAAGACAAGCCTCTCTGATATCACCCATATTTGTGTGATTATAAAGCTCTGCATGCGATTTTCCGTTATGCTTTGCACTATAGAGTGCCTTGTCTGCCATTTTAAACAATGAATTATAGGTAACATTTCCGCTTCCCACTGCTACACCTGCCGAACAGGTAAGCTTGTTTTCAGCATTCGGCTCAGTATTGAACTCATCAATAGTCGCAATTATATTCCTCGCCGCCTCCATTGCCTCATCTTCATCGGCACCCGGCATAAATACAAGGAACTCATCACCGCCAAAGCGTCCTACTATGCCTCTGTCAGCAATTTCCTTTGTTATACATTCGGATACGGTTGTAATAACCGCATCTCCGTAATTATGTCCGAATGTATCATTGACATACTTGAAATTATCCAGATCCATTACAATCAGGGCGCACGATTTCATTCCGCCCTTTAAAAGCTGAGTGATTTTCTCAATAGCCGCACCCCTGCGGTAAACCTTCGAAAGCGGATCTATCTCCGATTTTGTACGCAACTCGGCATTCTCGGTAATTATGCTTTCGCATTTCTTTTTCAGCTCTTCATATTCCTTTAGTATATTCTCATGCTCATCTGCAGTTATATACCTGTTGCCGTCATGGATAATATAGTTGTTTTCCATTTTAACTCCCATCCCTACCAGTTAACAAAAAACCTACCATGCACATAAGTGCTACATTATACTATAAATTGATTATAACATAATATCAGTAAATTGTCAATGAATTTTTGACGACTTTTTCTCATTTACCAATCAGCTTAATAACCAAAAAAATCAGTATTTTTAGAAAAAAATAACGATTTTTTTTCTGCCTTAGTCCGCATAAAAATTCTTGACTTTTGTAATCTGCATTGATATAATTATAATGAGAAAATATTATTATGGATACAGGTATGAAAATAGGAAATTTTGAAACCAAGAACAATGTATTTTTAGCTCCGATGGCAGGTGTAACCGATTTACCGTTCCGCTGTATATGCGTAAGCTACGGTGCCGGACTTACATACTCCGAGATGATAAGTGCAAAGGGGTTATGGTACAAGGATAAAAAAACCGCATCGCTCATGGAAATAGCCGACGAGGAGCGTCCGACCGCAATTCAGATATTCGGCTCGGATCCGGATATTATGGCTGAAATAGTGCCAAAGGTGCTTGAATTTAAGCCGGAGCTGATTGATATCAACATGGGCTGTCCGGCACCCAAGATTGTGAATAACGGAGATGGCTCCGCATTGATGAAAAATCCCGCACTGATGGGTAAAATAGTGCGTGCCGTATCTGACGCTTCAAGCGTACCGGTAACGGTTAAGATGCGTAAGGGCTGGGATGAAAACAGCATAAATGCATTGGAATGTGCAAAAATACTCGAAGCCAATGGTGCCGCCGCAATTACCGTTCACGGACGCACCCGAAAGGAGTTTTACAGCGGCAAAGCCGACTGGGATATCATCCGTGATATCAAGGCCGCCGTAAAAATTCCCGTTATCGGCAACGGCGATATATGGAGTGCAGAGGACGCAAGGCGTATGCTTGAGCATACACTCTGCGATGCCGTAATGATAGGCAGAGGCTCGCAGGGTAATCCGTTTATATTCAGACAGATAAACGAGCTTTTTGAAAACGGACATGTGACATACTTCCCCACCGCCGCCGAAAAAGTTGAGCAGGCTCTGCTTCATGCAAAAGCACTTGTAAATGAAAAGGGCGAATCAAGGGGAATCAAGGAGTCAAGAAAGCATATCGCATGGTATATCAAGGGCTTGCCGGGTGCCTCGGCAATAAAGGGTAAGGTTTTTACGATTAGTAATTTTGATGTATTGGAATCGCTTTTAAACGACTATGTTCGACAATTGCAATAAAAAATAAAAGTTTTGATAAATCACTTGAAAAGAAATGTAATTTGTGTTAAAATTATATAAATAATTAAATAACCGGAAAGGAGAAAGACAATGGTTGATAAATTTGCCAAGGAGGGACTTACTTTTGATGACGTACTTTTAGTACCGCAGGCATCAGACGTTACTCCGGACATGATTGATTTAACAACTTATTTAACAAAGGATATTAAGCTTAATATTCCGTTCATGTCATCTGCTATGGATACTGTTACAGAGTCTGAAATGGCGATTGCTATCGCAAGAGAAGGCGGTATCGGCATTATCCACAAGAACATGACAATCGCAGAACAGGCAGCGGAGGTTGACAAGGTAAAGCGTTCAGAGAACGGCGTTATCGCAAATCCGTTCAGCCTTTCCAAGGAACACACACTTCAGGATGCAGACAATTTAATGGGACGCTACAGAATTTCAGGTGTACCGATTGTCGATGACGAGAACATCCTTATCGGAATTATTACCAACCGTGACCTTCGTTTTGAGACAGATTTCTCAAAGCCCATTAAGGACGTTATGACTTCAAAGAATCTCGTAACAGCTCCGGAGGGTACAACTCTCGATCAGGCTCAGTCAATTCTTTCACAGGCAAAGATTGAAAAGCTTCCGATTGTTGACGAAGCAGGTCATTTAAAGGGACTTATTACAATCAAGGATATTGAAAAGGCTATCAGATACCCGAACAGTGCAAAGGACAGCAGAGGCCGTCTTCTTGCAGGTGCCGCAATCGGCGTAACAGCTGACTGTCTTGAAAGAGTAAAGGCTCTTGTAGAGGCAGGAGTTGACGTGGTTGCATTAGACAGTGCTCACGGTCATTCAAGAAATATCATAAACAAGGTTAAGGAAATCAAGGCTGCATATCCGAACTTACCGGTAATTGCAGGTAACATAGCTACAGCAGAAGCAGCTGAGGACTTAATTGCAGCAGGTGCTGACTGTATCAAGGTAGGTATCGGACCGGGTTCAATCTGTACAACAAGAGTTGTTGCAGGTATCGGTGTTCCGCAGATTACTGCAATATATGACGTTGCTCAGGTTGCAAAGAAGCACGGTATTCCGTGTATCGCAGACGGCGGCATCAAGTACAGCGGCGACTGTGTAAAGGCAATCGCAGCAGGTGCTGACGTAATCATGATGGGAAGCCTCCTTGCAGGCTGTGACGAAAGCCCCGGCGAGTTTGAGATTTATCAGGGCAGACGCTTCAAGGTATATCGCGGCATGGGTTCGCTTGCAGCTATGGAAAAGGGTTCAAAGGACCGTTATTTCCAGACAGGCTCAAAGAAGCTTGTTCCGGAGGGCGTTGAGGGACGAGTTCCGTACAAGGGACCGTTATCAGATACAATCTTCCAGCTTATTGGTGGTTTACGCAGCGGTATGGGCTACTGCGGCACTCCGACAGTTAAGGATTTAAAGGAGAACGGCAAATTCATCAGAATTACAGGTGCCGGTCTTAAGGAGAGCCATCCGCACGATATTTACATCACTAAGGAAGCTCCGAACTACAGCTATAATACACAGGGTTAACAGAAAAGGACTGTTGCAATCTTTGCAACAGTCCCTTTTTTTGCCTATACCCCGACATTTACAATATGAATAACGCGGTAGGCAATGTAATTATAGGTAGATAAAGGACGGCAGTCGCTGTCATTGGAATTTGCCGCTACCATTATTGTATCGGGTGTACGTTCTCCGGCATCAATCACCACAGGCGAATGGTCAAAGCGTTCACCGGGGTTAAATTTAAGCTGTATTATATCCCCCATCTCAACCCGTGCCAATCCGACTATTACCGCCTGCGGACCGGGTCCCCGGTTAGAGGTCAGAAAGCGGTACAGCTCTTCTACTCCCGTCCACGAGGGAGTCCTGTCATTTACGCTTCTGTAATACCACCCGAAAACAGGTGTATAGTTCATAACTCCGGCACCTGCATAAATGCATTGAGATGCGAAGTTGGTGCAGTTACCGCCGATTTTCGAGAAATCGTAATATCTTGGGTTTCTTTTATACGCCCATTCACGGGCATATGCCACAGCAGCTGCTCTGTCATATTCCAATTTTAAACACCTCCGCTATTGATTTATTATTTTTGTTATGATATAATGGTGTAAATTATGGTTTATGTTACTGTTAGCACTTGTTCGAGCGACGCTGTGGGGCTTTGCCCCTCGATGCTTTTATATGATTGCTTATTTTGCTATACCCCAGTTCATTTTCTGTCCTCAGCAACAGAAAACGAACCAAAAGAATGCTGTTAAAGGCGTTCCCCCTTTAAAAACCCCCTTATCAAGCGTCTCGGCAGCCAAAGGCTGCAATTGAAATGTGTCGGTGTAAATTTGCTTGTTTTTTTGAGTAAGCTTTGTCTTTTGATTCAAAAAAGTATCTACGTCAGCAAATGGTTTAGCCTCGTTTTAATTGATTGAATCTTTTGGTAAAGCACAGCGGGAGATTTTAAAGAGGGAGGGGCGTCCCCTCTTTAACGGCACTCTTTTGCTGACTTTTCTGCTGCTGTAGGCAGAAAAGTCAGTAGGGGTTATAGCAAAGAAAACAACTTCTACAAAAGTCTGTAAGGGGGCAAAGCCCCCTCCAACGTCGCTCGGACAAGTGCTAACTAATACACCGCTAAACCATAATTTACAACCCAAGAAAGGAATTATATCATGAAAGCAAACTGTGATTACTGTTTATATTATGAATATGACGAGGAATTTGATTGCTACGTCTGCGGAATGGATCTTGACGAGGACGAAATGCGCCTGTTTATCGAAAACCGATTTTCCGAGTGTCCGTACTACCGTCAGGGCGACGAATATACTATTGTGCGAAAGCAAAACTAAGGAGTAGGCTATGCGAACAAAAAATCTGACGTATTGTGCCATATTTACGGCTCTGATTGCAGTTAGTGCCTACCTGCGTATCCCTGTCCCTCCTGTACCATTTACGCTACAGACTATGCTTGTACTTCTTGCAGGACTGGTGACAGGTTCAAAAATAAGTGCTGTAAGCTGTCTTATATATCTGCTGACCGGACTTGCCGGAATACCCGTATTCACTTCCGGCGGCGGTATAGGATATCTCCTGACACCCACCGCCGGATTTCTTATCGGATTTATTCCGGGTGCTTTTGTGACAGGTACGGTTGTCGGTACGAAAAAAGACTTCTCTCATGCATTCCTTGCGGCAATATCAGGAAGCATTGTTATTTATGCGGTTGCACTTGCCTATACATATTTTATCGCAAATTTCGTTACGGGCAGTTCAATTGCTTTCACTTCCCTTTTTATCGGCTATTGTGCAGTTTTTATCCCGTCCGATCTGGTAAAATGCGTGGCAACAGCATATATATATGTTAAGCTGAAAAAAGCAGGAATTTGAAACAAGCAAACAGCGGTTACCGAAGCAACCGCTGTTTTTTTGTATTTTGTTTTATTGATGCGACGCTTATTTTTCACGTCACATTAACTTGTCAATGCTGCCTAAATTATACACATTCGTGTATCCCATAGCCTTTGCAGTCTCTAATGCCTTTGCCGCTCTTGTACCTGCACCGCAGTAGAAAATAATCACTGTGTCTGTCGGATACTCTGCAAGTCCTTCTTCGATTGTATCAACCGGAATATTTACTGAACTCTCATATGACTTTTCTGCAAATTCTTCTGCACTTCTTACATCTACTAAGACAGCGCCCTGCTCTGCAAGCACCAATGCTTCATCAGCTTCGATTTCGTCGCCGCCTAAAGTACTCATATCGACTGTAGCCTCGTTCACGCCGTCGCTTACTGTCATGTAGCCGTTCTCGATTGACATTGTCTTGATATCAAAATCGGCTGCTTTCTTGAGCTTATAGCACTTTGCACACTCTGTGAATACGATTACCAAACCACCGTCACAGCCTGCATATAATCTGTCCTTATACTCTGCAAGTGCATTGATTGTGAACTTGTCGCCATAGCTGTATTCTACATCTGACTCTGCAAAATAATCTGTAGCCAGCTCTACTCTGAGATCGCCCGGTAAGATTGACCATACCTTTGTTTCACCTGTCACATCATTCTTTGTGAGAACCATGTTACTGCCGCCCCATGTGGCATACTGAACTGCGATATCCTCACCGTCCTCTGCTACAGAGGCACCCTCTACAAGAAGTGCCTCTGTAAGCGGAGTCATGCCGTTTACACTATCCCAGAGCATAAGCTTGTCGCCGTTATTTACTGCTAATGTTACTGTTGTATCCTCTGTGTCCTTTAACTCAACCGGTGTAGTTGTAACGCCTGTTAATCTGTCCCCTGCATACATTGCGTGTACGAGAACTGCACTTGTTACCTTATCTGATGTAATTGTTATAATACCATCTGAATATGATAAGCTTGTGTCTGCCTTAGGCTCTACTGTCGGCTCCGGCTCAACCTCACCCTTACCGTAGTACTCTACAATAATCGCATAAAGCTGCTTATTTGAGCTTCCGCCATATACATATACCGGAGTTGAAAGGTCTGTAATCTCTGCACTGAAGCCGATTGTCTGACCGCAGCCCAAGCCTGTTGCAAGCTTTGTGCCGTTCTGTGAAATATACATATCACGTCCCTCAGCACCGTTGAACACTGCTGTTACCTTACACTCCGACTTCGGCGTGAAGTATAAGCTTCTCTTTGTTTCCTTACCGCTTCCTGCCTGCCATGCCTGAGTAAAGTTGTACTCATAAGCCTTTTCGTTTACATCAAGGTATGTATAAGGAGCGCTTCCGTTCTTAATTACCCATGCTGCATAACCGCTTAATCCGTTTACTGTATTTGTATAAGCCTCTCCGTCTGTACCGCCTGATAATACGCTATAGTCATATTCCTTGCTGTTTAATGTATAAACAACTATTTCACTGTCAACCGGAACCTTGTAAACCTTTTCTACGCTCTCCGAAAGATCCTTGCCGCTCTCATCACGGATTGTAAGCTTTACTGTCTCGCCCGGATTTGCACCTGTTTCAAGCTCATACTCGCCTGTACCGCAAACGGTTATTGTCGATGTACTCTTAACAGAGCCGTCAGCATTCAATACCTCTGCAACGAGTAATACATCTGTTGCAAGTGTACTTCCTCTGTACTTTAATGTAGCTTTCATTTTTGAGTCAACCTTGTTTAAAGTACTCTCAATTACATACGGAATCTCATCATTATTTTCGATATAATTTAATCTGAAGTAGTCGAAGTTGATTCCGTTTGACTGTACATACACCGTTGCACAGCCGTATGTATCAAGTAAGCCGTTTAATACTGCATTCTGAAGAACCTCGTCGTTAAGGTCGAATGTATATTCACTCCATGAACTCCAGCCGCCTGTTGCACTTACACTTGCCTGTGCAATGACCTGATCCGGATTGTTGTTATTTGCGAGACTGATGTAAATTGTGCCTGCATTCTTACCTGCAACTCTTGCAACTATGCTCTCAAGGTTTGAAAGCTTAACCGACTTATACTCATACCATGCATTACCTGTGTTACCTACATTGAAACCACCCGAAGCACCACTCTGTGCATCGTTTAATGTAACACCGTTACCCTCGTCAGCATATTCACCCTCAATCTGCATATTAACCTGAATCATAAGTCTTGCACATGTAAGGTTCTCTATATCTGCTGCTGTAACCTGAATAATACCGTTACCGTAAATTGTAAGCTCGCCTGTCTTATTATTGATTTCAGCCACCTTACGCTTTGAATCGTCAAACTTCTTCACCTGCCATGTAACGTTTTCAACTACGTTACCGTCAGCATCCTTTGCAACAAGTGCAATCGGTGAATACGGATTTGACTCTGTAACTGTACCTGCTGCACCTGAATACATCGGGATTCCGCCCTCGCGGTAGTCAATCATACCCTTTTCAACATGTGCCGGATTTACTGACTCGATTGTATAGCTCTCCGTGAGCTTATCCATAGCTACTGAGTTAAGGTCATTGATTGCCTTTGCAAGAGCTATTGTTAAAGCTTCCTTTGTTTCGATTCTATCGAATGAATCAAATGCCTCACTGTAAATCTTTTCAAGCTCTGCAAGGTTTGTAGCTGTATAAGCTGCCTTGGGGAGCTTATCATACTCTGCCTTTAATGCTGCCTTTGCTGCCTCAATATCTGCCGCAGCAGGCTTTATTAAAAGCTTGTTTACTACCGGGAAGCTGTCTGTCTTTTCTACACCGTCAACAGTTACGCTTACTGTAATTGTAGCTACTCCCTCTGTTGCACCTGATGTAACAACACCATTTTCGTTTACTGTTGCAACCTCTTCATTTGAGCTTGTATATTTAACTGTTGCATCTGAAAGCTCAATTCTTTCTTCATCACTCATTACAGCCGATACTCTTGCATTGATTTGGGTCTTTGCTTCAAGCTCGCTGCCGTCCTCGCAGATAAGACCGTTTACTGTTACGCCGTCAGGCATAGCCTTTACTGTCTTTAATGTTGATGCGAGTTTTCCTGTTACGTTGAACTTCTTTGAAAGAGCTGTATCAGCTGCATTCTTACCGATTACTGCTGTGTATTCACCCTCTGTCATAACCATCTTCACTGCTGATTCCTGATAGAGTGCTAAATCTGCTACATCTAATGTAAATTCAACCGTCTTTGTCTCGCCCGGTGCAAGCTCAACCTTCTCGAAGCCCTTGAGCTGTCTGTCAGGTGTATTATCATCGGTCTGCGGATGTGAAATATAGAGCTGTACTACTTCCTTACCTGCAACATTACCTGTGTTCTTTACATCAACTTTAAACTTAACTGTACCGTTAGCGTCAACATCTGTCTTATCCGCTGTCATATTTGAGTACTCATAGCTTGTGTAGCTCAAACCGTAACCGAACGGATAAACCGGTGTGCCTGTATAGTACTGATATGTTATACCCTTATGTGTATCTGTCGGCCAGATATCATAATCTGTGTAGTAGCCCTCGATACCTCCGATGGTCTGCTTTGCTCTGTTGGCAAGAACCATCTTCTGTAAGTCATCATTCTTATACCATGTTGTTGTAAGCTTACCTGACGGATTAACCTGACCTGTAAGAACCTTACCTAAAGCTGTACCCTGTGTCTGACCGTTGTATGATGTCCAGAGGATTGCCTTAGTGTTATCCATAAACGGCTCAACGTTCATCTGACCTACTGTCTGCATTGCAACAATGGTCTTATCCGGATATGCTGCTGTGATTTCTGCAACGTGTGACTGATGTGTCGGGAGGTCGATTGACTCTCTGTCATTTGACTCTGCTGAGTCTGACTCACCGAAACCGTCCTGCTTTGGAATTGTACCTGCATATGCAATGATTATATCCGCTGCATCAAGCTCTGCTTTATATGTCTCAACCGAGAACGGAGCAACTGCCGGACTTGCTGAAATGTACATATCCTCTGTACCGTTGTAACCGCCGTCTTCACCTGTATATACACCCTCACATACTGCATATGTGCTTGTGCTTGCTGTAGGCACTGACTCGATTGATGCCACTGTCGGACCGCCGTTACCGTATGCAATATTTAAAGAACCGCCCATCTGTGCACCTGTTGCCATTTCAACCTTTACTGATGCAACGTCAAGGAAGTTTACACCCTTGATTACAGCAGCAGCCTGTGGTGTAACGTCAACTAATGTGCCGTTTGAAAGGCTCATACCATTTGAAACTGTTGCCTTTGAAAGGTCAACGCTTCTTGTCTTGCCGTCCTTTAATACTAATGTTATGCTCTTTACATTGAAAAGCTTCTCGTCATCTGCAACTGCACCAAGGTGACTTACTGTTGCACCCTGCTTTGCAAATTCCGCTGTCATACCCTCAATCGGGTTTGTTGTCTTTGTCGGTGAACCTGCATAGTCACCTAATGCAAGTGTATTTGCCATGTTACCTACAACTGCTACATTCTTTGCTGTTGTAGCCGGAAGAATGTTATCGTCATTCTTTAAGAGTACCCATGACTCCTCTGCTGCCTGTTCTGAAACTGCAACATGCTCGTCTGTTTCAATCATTGCTGATGTAATGTCTCTGTATGCACTGTTGTCATCAAACTCACCTGTTCGGAAACGCTGTAAGAATAAGTGATAGATAGCTGTTTCAAGCTGTTCCTCTGTGATGTAGCCGCTTAAAACTGCGTCTGCACCGTATGTAGTTGACATGTTACCGCCGCCGAGATTACATTCAAGGTCCATACCTGCCATAAGTGCCTCTGCGATGTACTCGCCATACTCTGCACTTGTTGTGCCTAATACGCCCTGCTTATATGCAGTATTCTTGACTAAGTCCTCGCCGGCACCGCAGTCCGTTGTAACATAGCCGTCAAAGCCCCAGTTACGTCTTAAAAGGTCTGTTAAGAGATACTCATTTGCTGCTGAAGGTAAATAGTTGTATAAAAGCTCGCCGTTTCTATAGATTGTTGTTGCATTGTATGATGACATTACCGAACCCGGCATTACGATTTCACATACATTCTGGAATACCTTTGTATAGTAGTTTCTTAATGTAAACTCGCTCATTAACGATGAACCGCCGCGACGGTTTGCCTCGTTGTTATTTGCAGCATAGTGTTTGATTGTAGCGATAATCTTGATATATTTCTCGTCATCGCCCTGCATACCCTTTACAAACTCACCGCCGAGCTGACCTGTCAGATACGGGTCCTCACCATATGTCTCCTCATTACGTCCCCATCTCGGGTCACGAGCCATATTGATTGTCGGTGTGTAGTATGAAAGATTATATCTGTTGTTCTTTCCTCTTGCCTCTGTTGAGGTGATGTCCGCAACACTGTAAACGAGGTCACGGTTCCATGTATTTGAGAGTGCAAGCGGTGCCGGGAAGTTTGTAGCAACACCCTGTCTTGCAACACCGTGTAAGCACTCCTTCCACCAGCCGTACTTGCTTATACCCAAACGCTCAATAGCCGGTGCGTCCTTACCAAGCTGTGAAACCTTTTCTTCAAGTGTCATTCTTGATACGAGGTCTGCTGTTCTCTCTTCAAATGAGAGTGATGTGTCCTGATACGGTAAAAGTCCCTCAGGTACCTCTGTCGGTGCCGGAGTTGCCGGAAGTGCTGTCGGTGCTGTTGTGGCATTCGGGTCCGGAGTAACTACCGGAGCATCCGAGTCATAGAACTTTAATGATATGTAGTTACCGCAGTAGCCGTTACCGCTTAAATGTGTAATTTCCATTGTCGCATTACCGCTTGCGGCAGTTGTCATAATATCTGCTGTGTTTGTGCTGAACGTATCCCAGCTGCCGTTGTTTACTGCATTAAATGTTGCAATCTCTGTGCCGCCCACCTTTACGCTTACCGATACGTCATTCTTACAAGCCGCTAAAAGGTCAACCTTATCATATGTTGTTGTACTGAGGTCAATTTCGGGCATTGTAAGAACAGCCACGTTGTTCTGACCCTTTAAGTTATCCGGTCTTAATACTCCGTATGTGGAATCTGTAATAATGCTTCCTTTACCACTCTGCGTAATCGAATTATTACCGAAGTTAAGGGTTGTTGATCCGTCTGCATTAACTGTTACTGTACCGTAGCCGTTTGCATCGGTAGTTGTTGATGCAAACACCGGAACGGTTGATAAAGCCATTGAAGCCGCAAGAGTCAATGCACAAAGCTTTTTCATGTTCATAAATTTCCGTCCTTTCATTTATTTCCAAAGCTCTCAAATAATTCCGTAAAACAGGGATATTATTTATATTTTATACTTGAATTATATCACAACTTCATGTATAATAATAGTCAAAGAGTTTATGAAATCAGTCAAAAATTGCACTATTACAAGGAGCATTGTTATGGTACCGTATTATGAATTTCAGTCATCAGATATTGAGATAATACATAACGCCCGCGAGCTGCGCTACAATTCGCATATTCACGGACATATTGAGATTGTATATGTATTTAAGGTAGGTCAGCATGTACATATAGACGGCAAGGATTATGAAGTGAAAGAGGGGGAAGCTGCAATTATCTTCCCTAACCTCGTGCATTCCTACTACCGCAACGAATACCGTGATACCGACCAATTATTGCTGATTTGCTCACCCGCTCTGTTTAAGGGACTGTTTCCGAACTTCGACACGCATATCCCCGAAAACCCCATAATTACAGAGCTTGACAATTCAACAAAGCTTGCATTTTGTGAGCTGCTTAATGCCGATGAGTTTCCCGAAAGACTTGCATGGTCGCTTGTTATATTATCGAAGCTCATGAAAAAAGTGAAGCTGTCGCACACAGATTCAATCCCTGTAGAAAATCTTACACAGAAAATTGTTCACTATATAGCACAGAATTTCACGGAAGAAATCACGCTTGATTCACTTGCCAGGGAGTTCAATGTCAGCAAATACTATATTTCACATACTTTTTCAAAGAGTATAAAAATCAGCCTGCCTAATTATCTCTCACTGATCCGTGCCGAATATGCAGCAGGCATGATACGTTCCACAAATGAATCAATAACAAATATATGCAACGAGTCCGGATTTTCGAGCCAGACTACCTTTAACCGTGCATTCAAACGTATTTACCGGATGACACCCAGAGAATATAAAGACAGCGTCGGTGAGCTTTATAAACAGGATAACAAATGAAAAAACCTTTTGCAGTTCAATCTGCAAAAGGTTTTTTTCTATATTTTAATCTGTACCCATTTACCTGCTTTAAAGCGTATCATGGCACAAGTATATCTGCCGATCTGGTCACCCAGAACACCCATCCAGATACCTACTATTCCCCATCCCAGGGTATATCCGCACAGATATGATACAACGGTTCTTATAATCGTTGCACTTATCATAACGGTAATCGCTGTATATAACGTATCTCCGGCACCTCGCAGACAGCCCATATATATAACCTGTCTTACCTGGAAGAGTACTATTATAATCGTTACATACATGATGCTCACGCCGATATTTACAATCTCCGCCTCATCAAAAAATGCATTCATAAGCGGCTTTGCAGCAAGCAGATAAATAACAGCAAGCGAAATTGAAATCACGCCGCCTATCATCTGACACACACTTCCGTATTCCTTTGCACGTTCCGGCCTGCCCTCTCCGAGGCTTCTGCCGATTAATGCCACTGCTGCGGTCTGCAAGCCGTCGCCGAATGAGAACGAAAGTCCCATCAGATTCATCACAACCTGATGTGCCGCCATTGCGGAGGTTCCCTGATCTGCCGCCATAAGTGCAGTCATGACAAATCCGATTCGCATCAGAAGCTGTTCAAAGAATACACTATAGCCAACCTTTATGATATCTGCAAATGCCTTTAGTGACGGCATTATGCGGTTTTTAATTATGTACGGAATACTTATAAATCCGTCCGGATTCAGAATTGAGATTACACTCATTATACTTGAAACCACCGTTCCGATTACCGTTGCAAATGCCGCACCCTGTATTCCAAGTGCAGGAAATCCGAATCTGCCGGTTATAAGGACATAGTTCAATATTATATTCACTATGTTTGAGGTCATGTTGGTACGCATTGTAATTTTTGTATTTCCTGCACCTCTTTGTGCAGAGTTAATACCCATTTGTATGCAGTTAAAAATCATACCGCCCATTATTATTCGGTAATATGCCACTGCATGCCCGTGCGTTTCAGGTGTTGAACCGCACCATGTCATAATCTGCGGTGCAAGTATAACAAGTACAGCAGAAATTGCCACTGCCAGAACAACAATCATAATAAGCGATGTAAGCAAAATACTGTTTGCCCTGTCCTTTTTATTCTCGCCGTAGCGTCTTGCCACGAGTGCGGATATTGACACATTAAGGGCAAAAAACAGAGACAGTCCCACAAATTTGGGCTGTGTGGTAAGTCCTACCGCCGCAACCGCCTCCGAGCCAAGCCCGCTCACCATATATGAGTCAACAAGTCCTGCAAATGCAACAAAAAACGACTCTACAATGGCAGGAAATGCCATTGTAAGTGCCGCTTTTACCGTATTTTTATTATAGCGTAATTTACGCATCTTTATTCGCCTCTTTTTCGTCATTCTTCTCCGCTTTTTTTGTTCTTTTTCCGATTTCCAGGAATCCGTCCGGATTTTCAATTACGTCTCCACGTCTTAAGAAGAACTTTCGAACCGCAAACAATATAGCTATTGCCGCTACAGTAATAAGATTTTCCAACGGGGTTGTATGGAACACAATAAGCTGACGTGCCAGTGCAAACGCAAGCACCTCAATTACCGTTTCCGGTGTATGCTTGCAAAGCATCTTTATAAACTCAACACCGATTGCAAGAGTAATTGCATTGTCAAGTATATTAACCAAAATATTTTCACCCTGACCCGAAATCGATGTACCAATCATTTCTGCAAACAGTCTTATTCCGAGTATAACGATAGCGATACCGACTATAAGTGAAATCATGAGTTCAAACAGATAACTCAACTCGAACATTTTCTCCTGAAGCTTCTTGCGCATAATATTTCTCCTAACTATTTATCTTAATATATATTATATCACTTTATAATCCAATGTCAAGATGTTTATATTCCCTCAATAAATCTGCATGCAATATTGAAATATATAAGTATCGAGCCTGCATCGACAATTGTTGTGATAAGCGGCGACGCCATAACCGCCGGGTCAAGCTTAATTTTTTTCGCCAGCATGGGAAGCATTGCACCGATAAGCTCCGACATTATTATCGTACCGATAATTGAAAGCGAAATTATAATCGCAAGCATTGCGTCCCGGTACTGTATAAGCACACGGAGTCCGTTTACTATTGCAAGTGCGACACTGAGCAACAGCGACACACGAAATTCCAGCCAGAGTACCTTGAAGAAATCACTGCTTTTGATTTCATCAACCGCCATACCTCGTATAACAAGCGTGGAGCTTTGCGAGCCGCAGTTTCCGCCCGTACCCATCAGCATAGGGATAAACGAAACCAAAATCGGCATTGCGGAAAAGCTCTCCTCATAGCCCGTGATAATGGCACCCGTAAGTGCGGCACTGAGCATCAGCACAAGCAGCCAGAACACTCTGCTCTTTGCATGTCTGAAATCAGAGGTTTTAAAATAGCTGTCCTCACTCGGAGCGATAGCCGCCATCATTGCAATATCCTCTGTTGTTTCCTCCTGAATAACATCAATAGCATCATCAAAAGTAACAATTCCGACAAGACGGTTTTCCGCATCAACAACCGGCATTGAAATAAAGTCGTAATGCGACATTTTTCTTGCAACTTCCTCTTTGTCGTCATTCGTGCCGACACATATTACCGCATCCTCCATTATATCACGGATTACATCATCCGGTTTTGCAAGAAGAAGCGTTTTTACAGAAATATATCCCAAGAGATTTCTGTTGTCATCCGTTACATAACAGGTATAAATTGTTTCCTTGCCGCTCATTGTGCGTCTGATTCGTTTTATCGCCTCCGACACGGTCATTTTAGGTCTCAGACTGATGTATTCGGTTGTCATCAGCGAGCCGGCACTGTCCTCAGGATATTTTAAAATTTCGTTTATGACATTTCTTTTGTTCGGGTCCGTGTTGGCAAGAATTCTTTTAACAACATTTGCCGGCATTTCTTCCACTAAATCCGCCGCGTCATCAATATAAATCTCGTCAAGCACCGCTTTAAGCTCCGAGTCGGAAAAGCCCTTAATGAGAAGCTCCTGCAAATCACTGTCCATATGCACAAACACATCCGCCGCAAGATCCTTCGGCAACAGTCGAAACAGTACGGGCAGCTCTGATTCAGGAAGCTCCGCAAAAAGCACGGCAATATCCGCTTCGTTATGAATTGTCAGAATCTCCCGTAGGGCGGTGTATTTTTTATTGTCAATAAGCAACTCAATTGTATCAATTAAAGTAACAGCCACTGCCTCCGCCTCCGTTTCATCATTGTTTAATTTTATTATACTCTCTCCCATCATATTTGTCAAATCCATACAGCAAATTTTGTTAAAAATAACAGGTTTATTTTTTTCATGTACCGTTTTTCTTATACTTGCAAAAAATATTATATTTTCCACAAAAAAATATTAAAAAAGGCTTGCAATTTATATATAAATTTGTTATAATAATAACAAGTGGTGATTGTTATTATTATAACAATCCGGAGGAACGTAATGCTATAAGCATCAAAAAACAAAGCAGGAGCCAAAAGCTCCCCAAGGGTAAGTAAAAAGGAGGAAAAATCATGGCAAGATTTACTTTACCGAGAGACATGTATTATGGAAAGGGTTCTTTAGAGAATCTTAAGAACCTCGGCGGCCGTAAGGCTATTATCGTATCAGGCGGAAGCTCAATGAGAAAGGGCGGCTTCCTTGATAAGGCGAAGGCTTATTTGGAAGAGGGCGGCATGGAGGTTGCTTTCTTTGAGGGCGTTGAGCCGGATCCGTCAGTTGAGACAGTTATGAAGGGTGCACAGGCTATGTGTGATTTTGAGCCGGACTGGATCGTATCAATCGGCGGCGGTTCACCTATTGATGCTGCAAAGGCTATGTGGGCATTCTATGAATATCCGGATACAACATTCGAGGATTTATGTATTCCGTTTAACTTCCCGAAGTTAAGAACAAAGGCTAAGTTCTGTGCTATTCCGTCAACATCAGGTACTGCCACAGAGGTTACAGCTTTCTCAGTTATCACAGACTACGCAAAGGGAATTAAGTATCCGTTAGCAGACTTTGAAATCACACCGGACGTAGCAATCGTTGACCCGGATTTAGTTGAGTCATTACCGATTACACAGGTTGCATACACAGGTATGGATGCTTTAACACACGCAGTTGAGGCATATGTTTCAACATTACATACACCGTTTACAGATCCGTTAGCAATCAAGGCTATCGAGATGGTATTTGATTACTTACCGGCATCCTATAAGAAGGATTTAGATGCAAGAGAGCAGATGCACTATGCACAGTGCTTAGCAGGTCAGGCATTCTCAAATGCGTTATTGGGTATCGTTCACTCAATGGCACACAAGACAGGTGCTGCTTTCTCAACAGGTCACATTCCGCATGGATGTGCAAACGCTATTTATTTACCGTACGTTATCAAGTATAACGCTCACGAGCCGGAGGCTATGAGAAGATATGCTGATATTGCAAGACGTGTAGGCTTAGGCGGAACATCAGAGAAGTCACAGGTTGAGGCATTAATCGCTAAGATTGAAGAGTTTAACCGTGCAATGGGTATTCCTAAGACAATTCAGGAATTTGGCGTTAAGGAAGACGAATTCTTAGAGAAGCTTGATGACATTGCTGCAAACGCAGTTGCAGACGCATGCACAGGCTCAAATCCGAGATCAATCACACCGGAGCAGATGGCAAAGTTATACAAGTGCACATTCTACGGAACAGAGGTTGATTTTTAATTAAGTGACACAATCACAACAGGGACGAGATTTTTCTCGTCCCTGTTAATTTCCTTGCATATTTCCTAATCCTGTTCAGTACCGTCAATAAGGTACTCATAGGTAATTCCAAATATCTGCTTAATTGCCTGTAATTCAAAATCTGTTACATATCTCTTGTTAGTTTCGATTCGTGTTATGACATTCTTATCCATATCAATTCCGATTAGCTGTAATTCACGGGCTAAATCCCTTTGAGACAGTCCGGCTCTGTTTCTCAATTCCTTTAATCTCTCACCAATAAGATTCTTGCCATTCGCATTTGTTCGTTGTTTCATCCATTTTCACCGCCATAATTTTGTATCATTTTTAGCACTTATTATATTGATTTTACTATGATTTTATGTTATAATCGGTTGTAAAAATGAGACAATATATATTTTTGGAGGTATTTATGAATATAAAATTAGAATTACTTAAAAAGGATATATCCGAGCTTGTGGAATCTAATATTGAAAACATTGATATAGATGCAGATAAAATAGCCAATACAAATGCTATTTCGGCTCTATATGAAATAAAATCGGTAATTTGCGATGAGAAATTATCCGATTTCATGGTTGTTGATGAGATTGTTAATATATTTGAAAAATACAAAATCAATTCCGGTGGCAGGCATGATTTCTGACCATACAAAAAAGGCAGCTCGCATGAGCTACCTTTTTAATTCTTTATGTTCACACCCCACGCCTTACTCTCTCGGAGAAATCTGTTCTGCTGTTCCCTCTTCCTCCGCTTGCTGAGGTGCCTCTGACTGAGCCGCAGCATTTTCCAGCTCCTTTATTCTCTCGCTCAGCTCATTTATACGGTTGTCCTTTTCTACAAGCTCCTGCTTCAGACGTACATTTTCTTCAATGGCATCCGCTATTTCAACTCTTGCTTCACTGTCGGAGCCAAGTGTCAGTCCCAGAACATATAAGCCAATCACAAGCACGCCGATAATTACCGCAACAGTAATAAGCACCGCCTTTTTCTTCTTTCTGCCTGTACCAAATCCGCTGTAATTCATTCATTTCACCTCTCACTTCAAATATTAATTTCAAAGCTGCTCCACACCGTCTGTCGGAACCTCTGCAAATTCGTTTATGGCAAATAAATACAGATACCTCTTGACAACTCTCTTGCCCTCAAGCCTGTTTATCGCCTGACTGTACAAATCGAGCTGTACCTTGTATTCCTCAAGCTTATCCGCCTTAAACTCCTCAACGCTTCTGCTGCCTATGCGGTCTGTTTTATAGTCTATAACAGTACAATTTCCCATCTCGTCCTCAAACCAGCAGTCAACTGTTCCCTGAAGCAATATAATATCTCCGTCACAATAGCTATCACTGTCAAGCATAGGCTCATATATATCCGGTGTAATTCCCATTTCAAACGGTGTTTCACGGTAGAGCCTGCCTGCCTTGTATGCCTCAACTACCTGCTCGCCTACCGTACCCGATTTATAGAAACCGCTGATAAGCTCACATTTCAGCTCCTGTGCCACTCTTTCTTCAAGCTCACCGTCCTTTACTGTCCGCTCTATCATTGCTGCGGCACTTTCCGGTGTCATATCAAGCTGCGGTTCAATAAATGCCATCACCTGATGATATGCCGTACCCATAACGTTTGTAGGTATTTTCTTTTCCTCACTGCTTCGTCCGGGTGCGTCAAGATTCATCACGAACACCGGTTCAAAGGTAGAATTTTTTTCATGCTCATTAGCTTTGATTTTTGACACAGTGGTTTTTGACGGTAAATCTGTCAAATGTTCAAACCTATAGCTCTCCTCAAGGATTTTATATACATCTCCGTCATAGAGACCCTGTATTTCCTCCTCACTCAGTTCGCTGTAGTCCCATACATCCATTTCTTCGCTATTCTCTACGCCCTGTCTCATCGCCTCAGCACTGCAAGCGGCAAAAATCCATTCATAGAAGCCGTGCGACTTTTCAAGATGTGCCTCTGTTTCAACCTTTTGTCCTGCACTTCTTCCTCTTTCGCGTTCATTAAATTCTATGCAAAGCTGTTCACCCACCGCTTCACTTCCGTAAAGGGCATTTCGGTACTGCTCCGCATTATCGTATCTCTTTGCAATCACGCAGATAAGCCTTTCTCTTGCTCTGGTCAAGAGAACATAGAGCTTTCGCATATCCTCGCCACGATTTTCACAAAGTATCTTGTCCTTTACCCATGTATATATCGGAAATTCGCTTCTCGACTTTTCCTCAGGGTCTCTGTAGCCAAGACCGATACCCGCCTCACGGTGTATGATTCCCTCTCTGTAACGCTGCGGAACAAAGTTATTTCCCAGACCTATTGCAAATATAACCGGAAATTCCAGACCCTTACTTCCGTGAATAGTCATCATCCTTACAACATTCTGCTCCTCATTCACAAGGCTTGTACCCTTTTCATTTTCCGAGTCGGCACTTACCTTTTCCATGTATTTCACAAATCCGTACAGAGTGCCGTCACCTGCTTGCGAATACTGCTTTGCTTTCTCATACAGCAATGTAAGATTTTGCTGTGCCGTTTCACCGTCCTCCAATGCACCGACAAAATCATAGAAATGCGTCTCGGTATAAATATCATATATTATTGCGGCAACATTCTTATATCTCTTAAAGCTCTCAAACCTGTCAAGCATTCCGATAAAGCGTTCTATTTTACCCCTTACACGTCTTAAACGAGTCTCACGCTCTGCTGCCCTTTCAAATTCAGCCCGTGTTTCATCTTCCGACTCTCCCTCACCGGGCTTTGAAACTCTGCATGCCTTTATAAGCTTTTCATACAAAGACACTCTTCCGCCACCATAGCTTATCTGCGCAAGCTCTTCGTCACTGAATCCGCCTATCGGTGAACGCATAACCGCCGCCAGCGGTATATCAAGATGACGGTTTATAAGCAGTCTAAGCAAAGACAGCACCGTTACAATTTCATAATTATCATAATATCCCATAACCGGCACTGCAAGCGGTATATTTTCCTTGGCAAACTCCTCATTGTAAATACCTGCAATATGCTTTATGGATGAACCGATAACAGTGATATCGCTGTATTTTATCGGACGCACCTCGCCTCCGTCAAAAATCGTTTCACCGCTGTCTATCATCTCTCTTATTCTTCGTGCGATATATCTCGCCTCAATAACACGACTGCCGATTACACTTCCGTTTTCAACAGCCTTCGAGCCTTTTTTCATTACAAACGGCAATGAGACTATTTCAGGCTTTTTACGGGTGGCAAGCTCTTCAGCACTGAGCTTTGACTCATCCGCATCTCTTCCGCAGACAAGCTTTTCACCCTCCTTGCCGTAGTCAACATCTCCGACCTCTTCGGTCATTATAAATTCAAAGAGAGAGTTTATGGCATCAACCACACAGCCGTTGCTTCGGAAATTGGCACTCAAATCAATTCTTATACCCGATGCACCATCTGAAGGATTGCTCTTATAATTCTCATATCTCGCACCCTTATCGGCAAATATAGTCGGGTCACCGCCTCTGAATGCATATATACTTTGCTTCAGGTCGCCAACCATAAATATGTTCTTATTATCACGCGAAATCTTTCTGAAAATCGCATCCTGCAAAGCATTCGTATCCTGATATTCGTCTATCATGATATCGCTGTACTTAATCCGATACTGTGCTGCAACCTCGTTTTCCTCATCATTGAGAAGCTCATATGTCATATGCTCAATATCCTGGAATGTATAGGTATTTCTGCGTCTTTTAATCTGAAAAATAAGCTCGCACAGCTTTCTTACCATCGTTTTGATAAGCACTACAGACTGACATATATCCTCATACTGTCTTTCAAGCTCGCTGCACGGAATCAATATATGATCAAAGCCGCCGCATGCTTTTAATGTATCGTTTATCTGCTTTATAAGCGTATCATAAACTTTCTTGGCATTCTCTGCACCCGGCTCTTTTTTCTCCTTTGCACTAAGCTGTACCGTAAGCGGCTTAGATGAGGTTCTGATAAAATCTCTCACTTCAAGAAGCATATCCCAAAGCTCTCGGCTGTCATATGCTGTAATATCCGCATCAGCAAGCTCCATAACCCTTACTACATTACCGACATACGCTTCAATAGCTTCAACTCTGTCATATCCCTTTATGCCCGAAAGAACCTCGCTGTTCTTTATATCCGAAAACTCCTCCATGAGCATATCCGTTCCGTCAGCATTAAACTGCTTCTTTAATTCCGCAATATCCTCAAGCTGCTTTTTCATCAGCGATATTGCCCATTCCTGAGAATAGATATCACTGCCGCTTACATAGAACCTGAAAATCTCGTCCAGCTTTTCCATAGGATTTTCGTAATCCTGAATAAAATCATAAATCCTTGTCAGAAGCTCAACAAGCGGAGCGTCCTTATACTGGTCGCAGTAACGCTCTGTAAGTCTTATAAATTCCGATGAATCCTCACTGTTATAGTACGAATCAAGAAGAGTCTGTGCCGCCTCATCGACAATCATGTTACCCATCGCTTCATCGCAAATTCTGAAGTCCTGTGCAATATCAAGCTCATGAGCATTACTTCTTACACAACGAATACAAAACGAGTCAATCGTGCTTATGTCCGCATCACTTATGCAGGCAAGCTGACGGCGTTTATGTCTTGCCTCCGCTTCACTCTTTGCTTCATAAGCACGGATACGCTTATTGATTTTCTCTTTCATTTCTGCCGCCGCAGCATTCGTAAAGGTCACTATAAGCATCTCGTCTATATTCGCTTTTTCTTCCATAACACGGCGTAATATTCTCTCAACCAATACAGCCGTTTTGCCCGAACCTGCCGCCGCACTTACAAGAATGTTTTTACCCCTTGCTTCAATAGCCGCACTCTGGTCAGCAGTCCACTTTATATCCGACATCTTATACCTCACCTCCGAACTCTGCACCGTTGCTGTCCTTTATACGGACTCTCTTTTCTCTTTCATAGCTGCAAACCTCTTTATATGCACAGAACACACATGCATCTGGGCAGTCAGGCGCACTTCCGTACGGATGCGGTGCTATTGTTCCTGCCATAATTTCCCTGTCAATTCCGGCTATATTTTCCTTAACCTTGTCAACAAGCTCCGTCTTGCTTTCCTCCGTCTTATACTGCTTGCCCGACGGCATTCTTATTCCCGTTTGCTCATCAGGCTTTTTATTTAAAGTGAAATTAAGATAGTTTGCACCCTCCTGATTTTCCTCACGGCATACCGCCTCAATAAGCTCCTGCATCTCTGCAACGTCTGACGGCAGATAAGTATCTCCGTCAAGATACAAATCTTTTCTTGCCGCAAGATAAAATTTTCCCTTTTCCTGCGGATTTTTACTGATATATCTGTCGAGCACATGCTGATAATATATGCCGCTTAAGTTATATGCTTCGCCCTCTGTTTTTCTGTAATAATTATCTACCGCAATAGCGTAAATCATAAGCTGCATATCAATACCGTTGAGCATGGCTGTTCTGTCAAAGCCTGTTTTTCCGCTCTTGTAGTCTATTATCCGATAATGCTTTCTGAGCTTGCCCTCATAGATATCCACACGATCAACAATACCTCGAATATACACACCGTCTGCAAGCTGTGTATTTTCCAGGTTAAGCTCCGTCTCCTTTATCCTGAACTTTCCGGAACGGATACTGTTAAGGACATTTACAGCACTCTTTCTGACAGTTTTTTCCACTCTGTTCATTACCCTCATTCTCATGCGGTAATCAAATATTTCCTCAGAAAGATTATCTTTTGTACGACTGACAATATCACTGATTTTTGCCTGTATCTGCTCTGTAGTGAGGTTTACCCAATCCTTCGTCGGGTCTTCCTTTGCCTCACGCTCAACCTCCTCGCACAAGGTCTGGATAATCTTATGAATATATGTTCCGACCTCGTCACCGCCGATATCGGCACCTCTTTCCTCATTAAGCCTGAGACCGTTTGAGAGGAAATAACGCATAGGACAGTAAGCATATGTGTTTATACTGCTTGCACTATACAGCCTGCCCTTTTCAACCGAGCCGTCCGCTTCTATATCCCTGTCATAGAGCATATGTGCAGTCTGCGGCGAGATGTGCGGAGTTTCTGTATAGAACGATGCCGCACGGCCTATCATTGCCATTTCTCTGTCATAGCCTCCGTTTGTGCGGAAATAATTAAACACACGCTTCCATGCCGGCGGAAGCTTTGACACCGGAGACGCACAGTTATAGAGCAGGCTTCTCTTTGCCGCCGCTCTTGATGTGATATTTGCCTCGTCAAGATGGTTTATATTAAAATCATTACTGTACTCAACACTGTCAAACATTTCTCTTATGTTAGTCACAAGCACAGACGGCTTATATGCTTCGCCGACACTGTTTTTCGACGGATATGTTATATACAGCCTGTCGGTTGCGGCTCTTAGTGCCTTATACAGCTTATATCTCTGAGCTGCCCTTTGCTCGTCCTTTGTCGGAGCAAGGTCAATTTTATCCTTTATAAGCTCACGGTCGATATCCGAGAAAAAGCCGTCATAATTCACTGATGACGGATATGTTCCGTTTACCGCACCTGCCGCAAACAGATATTTTACAGGTGCAGACGTACTTCTCTCAACAGTTCCCGTATAAACAGCATCAAGTGAGGACGGAATAGTACTTATTTCACACTTTGCAAGTCCTGCTCTTATGTATTCGCCGAACTCAATAAATGTCATTTCCACTCCCGACATTGTCATACGAGCCTGCTCAATTACATGCAAAACTTCATTCCATATCTGAGAAAACTGTCTTGCTATAGTATGTGCATTGACCTCGTCGCTTTCGTTTTCAAAGTATGCAACCATACTTCTGAGTCCGTCATACATATTTATTCTTTCAAGAAAATCTATAACTGTATCTGCATGAACAGATACCTCAGCAAGTGCTGTCGCTCCCTCACTTAAAAAGCCTTTAAACGGTTCTCTTACAATCTGTAAAATGCGGTTGACCTCTTCGCACTCCCTTATTTCCGCTTCATTGATAGTATCACCGCTGTCCTCCCACGTCTCGGCAAACACCTGTGAAGCCGCTTTCCACTCCTCAACATCAAGCCATAAACGCTTTCCTCTTATTCCGTGACGGCTGACATAGTTATCAAGTCTCGATACCTCATCCGCACTCAGACTGCTCCGATAGCTCTTGTTCCCGAACTTATCCGTATGACATGAGTAAATAAAGCCTGCGTTTAAATATGCAAATACAGACTCATAGCTCCAGTCATTTTCATATATGTCAAATACCGATAAAATCTGTGCGGCTATAGGATGCTCGGACATAACTATTCTCTCATCCGCAAAGTACGGTATTTCATGCTCACTGAATATCGAATCAAGAATATGGGCATAGTCCATTGCACCGCCGAAAAGAATACCTATATCACGGTAACGCAGAAGATTTTTGCCCTTTAATATTTCCTTTTCCTCATCAGTATATACCGGCACGGGGTCACCCTTTGAGCCGGATGCCTTTTTCAGCTCCTTGCCCCTCTCCATTGCAACAGCTTCTATCTGTGCCGCCTCTTTTTCATATTCATCCCGGCTCTCACGCATAAGAGAATGTATCACCTCTGCGATGTGACTGATTTCACCGTGCGGAGTCATGCTTTCAAACACTGAAATGTTTTCCGACTTCATCACACATTTTTCCATACCTGCAAAGCCCTCAAGCATCATGGCGATATCCTCAGCTCTGTTACCTTGCTTTTGTGTCGGGAAAAATCTGTCCTCACCGTTGGCAAGCCTTATCAGTCTCTGATAGCTGCTGAAATTATGCTCGTATATTTCCGCCTCATCACCCATATAGCCGCTGTCACTGCTCATGACATAATTCAGACACACCGTAACCGAACCCGTGTCTCCCCTGCGCTCACGCTCCGACATTGCTCTTATCAGCTTCATTGTACGAGGCAAATACTCATCAAAACGCATGAACCATACACGCGTATTGTCGGCAAGCACCCTTCTTGATGACGACGGCGTTTCATTATATACCTTATCCGCAAGACGGCTGATATTATCATCCATATCGTTATAATCACTCTGAGATAAAAGCTCCTCGTAGCCCTCATATATCTCTGCCGCTGCCAAAAGCTTATTCGCAAGTCTTTCGCTTTCAACACTCTGAGCAGTTTCTCTGAGCTCCACACAGCTTATATCTCTTCTTTTAAGCTCGGAAATAAGCGTAAGCATACTGTCTGCAAAGGAGCCCTTACCCATAATTGCACACAGCTTTTTATCCGCATCCTCACGGGACTCATAGTCCTTGATTGCACGGACAATCATCATTTCCTTACCCGATTCAGTAAGATAAATCTGCTGATTTGCACTCAGGCAGTTTACCGCAAGTCTGTGCGGAGTCATAACCTTTATATTGTTTATACCGATAACACCGAAGCGGTTAACCATAAGGCTCTCCATCTCATGCGAATAATGCTCGGGAATTATCACAAGATGCTCCGAGCCTTTATCCGCCTCAATTTCCCTTATACATTCCTCAATCATTCCGGAATCCAGCGAACCTCTGTAAAGACGTATTGACATTTACCTTACCTCCTACTCCTTAAATATAAACAGCTTTATTACTGCAAGAATTTCACGCAGATACATAACCGGCGAGCTTGAAACGGGCGTATCCGCATGAATATGCGTAACCTCAAGTCCGTTAAGCTCCGCAAGTCTTACTGCCCTGAAAATATGGAAATCGTTCGTCACCATTGCCGCAGTATATGTACCTAAGCTTTCATCGAGTATTTTCTTTGAATATCTGAAATTTTCATTTGTGCTTGTTGCTTTCTCTTCCTTTATTATCCGCTCCGGCTCTATGCCTCTTTCAGTAAGATAATCATACATGCACTGTGCTTCTGTTATATCCTCCTGCGGACCCTGTCCGCCGCTTACCACTATGTATGCGTCCGGATTTTTCCGTGCATAATCAGCCGCTATATCAAGACGTGCCGCAAGCGGCTGTGTAGGCTTGTCTCCGTTTACGGCACAGCCGAGAACTATCAGCACATCCTCTTCATATGTCACGCTGTCGTTGCAGCCATATACCGCAAAAAACACACAGCATGCCAACGCCGCCGCAATACCTGCCGTTACCGCAATTCGTACTGCACGTCCGATACCGTTTCGGGTAAGCTCTCTGATTTTTTCAAATTTCAGTCCCCACACGAACAGCAATGCTCCAAAAAGCAGTAACAGTATATTCCCGGTAGTAAAATTTGATATCACTATCATAACCGCTCCGTCAATAAGTGCTGCTGCACCTGTAGCCATCAGAAGCCATTTCAGTATTTTCATCTGATTTGTTCCTTTCAAAAAAATCAAAACAATCATTCACCAAAGTCAAGCTCAAGCGTACCCAGCTGTGATGTATATTCCGTCATTCGGTCAATTATTCTGTCCCTGTAGCTTCCCTCTGCAATTACGGGCTGATAATTATTGTATCCGTCCGTTCCCGAAATGCGGCACGGGATTATCTCCACCGCATCGTCATCTGCAATTTCCGTACCGTTTAACGTAAATGTCTGAGTGAATATCGCACTGTCTTTATCAGACGGGGAATTATTTCCGCCAAAGCTGAAATTACCGAGACTGTAGCATATATATCTGCCCTTGTATTTCTCAATTCCCTGCAATACATGCGGATGTGTTCCGATTACAAGGTCTGCACCAAGGTCAATCGCCCTGTGGGCAGCTTCAATCTGATCCTCATTTGCTGATGTATCCTTTTCCATACCCCAGTGAATCGAAAGAATTATTACCTCCGCACCCATATCCTTTGCCTTTGTAATTGCACTGTCAAGCTCTGTCCTCATCTGATCGTTAAGATAGTTTATTCCCACAAGTCCAACCTGAACACCATTAACCTCTTTTAACGATACATTCTCTTCACCTCTGCATGTCACTATTCCGTTTTCCTCAAGAATATTGCGGGTATCTGTAAGAGAAACCGTACCATAATCAGAGCTGTGATTATTTGCAAGATTTGCCGCCTCCACACTTGAGCCTGTGAGGATTTTCACATACTCCGGATCACCCCTGAATGCAAAGGTTTTGTCGGCTCTTGTTCCCCTGTCGGAAAGTGTACCCTCAAAGTTTACAATTGTAAGGTCATCGTTCTCAAACACAGGCTTTACCTTTTCAAAGAAATAGTCATATCCGTAGTCCTCGGCATAGGTTACAAATCCCAGCTCCCTTGAAGCGTTTATATCTGTTGCAAAGGTGCAGTCTCCTACTGCCGTTACACTGAATGACCGTACCGGTGCTTCAGTTACCTCCGGAGCCTGTGTGGCTTCGGGTGCCTTAACCGTATCATCTGTATTTTTTATACCTCCGGCAATAAAAAAAATCGCCGCAATTATCGCTAATGTTATTTTAAATTTCATATTTTATCTCCGTATTTTCAATTTATTTTTTCAATCCAAGCATTACAGCAACGCTTTTGTGATATGTTATAAGCAACAGCACCACACTCAGCATCGCCCCTGCCGCCACATCCCACAGGGAATGCTGCTTCAGAAATACAGTTGAAGCAGATATCAGCAGCATAAGCACAAATGATACTATCCGCACCACAATATTGTTCTTTAAAAATTCCGATTTCTGCACTGCCATATCTATAGCCACTGCACTCGCCACATGAACTGACGGACAGACATTGGTCGGTGTGTCTATTCCCTGAAGTACACGGCACAGCTGTGCTGCTATGTTATTCCGTTCAATATCAACCCTCAGCTCAAGTCCATTCGGGAAGAGTACATATATAATCAGTGATGCGGTCATTCCTCCGAACATCAGAAAGCACAGCCTCTTAAATTCCGCCTCATCCTTAAACATAAAATATATCAGGCTCACCGGTATAATCAGATACCAAAGACAATATGGAAATATAAACCATTCGCAAAACGGTATCATTTCATCAAACGAACATTCTATAATATATCTCGGAGTAACATACCTTTCCAATGCAAAAAATGCTGTTAAATAAAACAAAAAATACAGAAGCCATAAACAGTATTTATGGCTCTTCACCCACTTAAACATAATTATAACCTCAGATATGTCCTCTTTTTGGTACACCACCCAAAAATTCGACAAATTTCAAAAAAATTTTCGTTTTTCCACTTGACAACGAACATTTGTTGTGGTATATTAGTATCACAAAGCAAAACACAAACAAAAATTTGGAGGACGAACAAATGAGCAGATATACTACGCACAACACAAGAACATCATCAAACAGAAAAAGCCCGGCAAGAGCTGCCGCACGCAAACGTAACAGCATAAGAAAGAGCAACGCTGTATATATCACTGTATTTATGGTTGCGGTCTTTTTATTCAGTACCTTTGTAGGCACCGGTGCAACTGCAACAAAGGTTTCCGAAACCGAATGCTACCGTGTTACTACCGGTGATACACTTTGGGAAATTGCCGCAAAGTGTAATACAAGTAACAAAGATGTCCGCAATATAATTGACGATATTATGATTCTTAACAATATGACAAGCGCACAGCTTCATACAGGCGATATTATTGTAGTTCCTGTTTATTGATTAACAGTCTGACTTCGTCCTCACTCAGCTCACGGATTTCTCCGGGGGCAAGCTTTTCATCAAGACTGAGGTCGCCGATTTTCACTCGCTTAAGGTACGTTACGGTCTTTCCCACCCGTTCGCACATTCGTTTAACCTGATGGAATTTCCCCTCGGCGATTTCAATATAAACCTCACAGGGATTGGAGGTTATTTCAAGAACGGCACTCTTTGCCGTAAAATCCTTGAACTCCATTCCTTGTGCAAAGGTCTCAATATCCTTTTCCTCGCAAGGCTTATCGAGCCTTGCGAAATATCTTTTATACACATTCTTTTTAGGAGAAGTAAGCTCATGGTCAAAGTGACCGTCATTAGTAAGCAAGAGCAGCCCCTCTGTATCAATATCGAGCCTGCCTACCGGGAACACATTGAAATGTGCATATTCATCTCCGACAAGCTCCACCACAACCGGATAGTGCTTATCCTCTGTTGCACTTATATACCCCTGCGGCTTATTGAGCATCAGATACACAAATTCACGGTATATAAGCTCATTACCGCAAAATTCTATTTTGTCGTTATTTTCATCAATTTTCATATCAGCTTTTTTTGCCGGCATACCGTTAACGGTTACGGCTCCCGACTTCACAAGCTTTTTTACCTCACTGCGTGTTGCCGCACCGCAATTTGAAATAAATTTATCCAGTCGCATAGCTTTTCCTCTTATTTACCTACACAGAAATTATGAAATATTTCGCTCACAATTGAATCTGAAACCGTTTCACCCGTAATTTCACCCAACGCTTCAATTGCTTCATTTATATCAATCGATGCGATATCCGACGGCATTCCCGACTCAATAGCCTCTGCCGCACGGCTCAGTGCCGACTGTGCGTTAATCAGTGCAGTTTTGTGTCTCATATTTGTTATTACTGCACGGTCGCCGTCCGCTATTTCACCAAGCCTGTATATTCTCTTTATTTCACTTGTCAGCTCATCTATTCCGCTGCCTGTTTTTACACTAATTTCAATTACGGGTGAATCACCTGCCGCCGCCTTTATTTCAGCCATTTTATCGGAAGCACCTAAATCATTCTTGTTTACCAAAATAATTTTTTTAGTGTCCCCGCAAGCATTTATCACTTCCCTGTCCTCATCACCAAAGCCTGACTGCGAATCAAGCACGACAATTACAAGGTCTGCTTCATCTATTGATTTTTTGCTCTTCTCAACACCGATTTTTTCAACTGTATCATCCGTATCGTGTATTCCTGCCGTATCTATAAGCACAAGCGGTATTCCGTCAAGATTTATATTTTCCTCTATTACATCCCTCGTCGTTCCTGCTATATCCGTAACTATCGCACGGTCATAGCCTGACAAGGCGTTTAACAGCGAGGATTTTCCGACATTAGGCTTGCCTGCAATAGCGGTGCGTATTCCGTCCCTGATTATTCTTCCGCTGTCGGCTGTATCGAGCAGCTTTTTAAGCTCTGATGCCGTTGAAGCTGCAAGCTCACCAATCTCCTCTGTTGTAATATCCTCAAGATCCTCATCGGGATAATCTATAAGCACCTGCATTTTTGCAGCAAGGGACACCAAACCCGAACGTGCCTTGCCAATTTCTCTGGACAAAGCACCCCTAAGCTGCGACATTGCATTTTTCTGCGACATTGTATTTTTTGCATTTATAATATCAATAACCGCCTCTGCCTGCGACAAGTCTATTCTGCCATTCAAAAACGCACGCTTTGTAAATTCGCCCGGCTCTGCCATCACAGCACCTGCTCTGATAAGCGCGTCAAGCACCCTGTGCGATGCTATGGAGCCGCCGTGTGTGCTTATTTCCACAACATCCTCACGAGTGAAGCTGTTCGGTGCTCTCATAACCGTTACAAGCACCTCATCAACCTTTTCTCCCGACTCATTTAATATAAAGCCGTAATGCACGGTATGCGTCGGCACGTCAGCAATGCTTTTTGAAAACACCTTGTCCGCAAGCTCAATGGCTCTGTCTCCGCTTATTCTTATGATTGCAATACCGCCGTTGCCAACCGGCGTAGATATTGCCGCTATTGTTTTATTCATGCTATAAACCTCTTTTTTATCAAAGCAAGCGGAAATATAATTTATTTCCGCTTGAACATTTTTCATTTATTTCTTTCGTACATCTCAATCAAATATTCTTCAGGGACACATAATTTACCTTTTCCTGTCCCCAAAAATATGTCATTCAGATTACTGCCGTGAAAATCGCTTCCGCCGCTTTTCAGTAAGCCAAGCTCTTCACATATCTCTTCACACTTTTTACCGAAGTCCTCTTCCATATCACTGTGCTGACATTCCATGCCGTCAAGACCGTATGCTTTCAGCTCCTCCACAATTTCACGAAGCTGTCCGATATCGCCTGAAACAGTCTGAGGATGTGCGAGAATTGCAATTCCGCCGCCCTCATGAACAAGCTCTATTGTAGCCTTAGGTGAAAAGAGCTTTCTGCTTACATAGCACGGCTTGTTTTTTCCCAGATATTTATCAAATGCCTCATCAAAGCTCTGTGCATAGCCCTTATCTATAAAAATCTTTGCAAAATGAGGTCTGCCTACAGTATCCAGCGTACCGTCACTTTTCTGAGAAATAAGCTCCTCTTCACTGATTTCAAAGCCGCATTCCCTGCATTGTTTTATCATTTCACGGTTGCGGATTTCCCTTGAATGCTCAAGCTCATAAAGCTTTTCAAGAAAACTCTTACACTGACAGTCAAGAAAAAGTCCCACTATGTGCATTTCCGAGCTGAACTTTGCACTAAGCTCCGTACCCGGAATACCTACTATACCAAGTTTTTCACACTCTTCAAGAAACTCCGCCACTCCGGATACTGTATCATGGTCAGTTAAAGCCAACGCTTTAAGTCCAATCTTCTTTGCCTCCCGGGCAAGCTGCGACGGTGTATATGTACCGTCCGAAGCTGTCGAATGAGTGTGTAAATCAATTTTTCCTTGCATCGCTTAACTCCTGTAGCTCTTTCATAAAGGTCTCTATATCATCAAAACGCTTATATACCGAAGCAAATCTTACATACGCAACCTCGTCAAGATTCTTCAGTTTTTCCATAACCTTTTCACCTATCTGTGCCGTATCGATTTCACGCATCTGCGATTGATAAAGCTCGCTTTCTATATCATCTGCCACCTTTTCCATCTGCGGCAGTGAAACCGGACGTTTTTCGCAAGCCGTAACAATGCCCTTTAACACCTTTTCCCGGTCAAACGGCTGACGCGAATTATCCTTTTTAACAACAACAATTGATATTGTCTCAACCTTTTCATAGGTTGTAAAACGCTTTGAACACTTAATACATTCACGCCTGCGGCGAATAGATGAGCCGGTAGCGCGCGAATCAATAACCTTACTTTCTGCATAACCACAGTAGGGACATCTCATATTCAATCATTCCTTTCCGAACATATTTTAATTATACTATATTTTCACCGTCTTTTCAAGATATTTATCAAATTTTTTTACTTTACAACTCTCACTTTTTATGCTAATATATTAAAGGAAAATTTTTTACTTTGGAGATGATTATATGTCTGAATTTTTAGAAATAATAATGCTCATATGCTTCGGTTGCTCGTGGCCGTTAAATGTTATCAAGTCATACAAGGCTCGGACAACCAAGGGTAAAAGCCTGCCGTTTGTATGCCTTATCATAATCGGATATATTGCCGGAATAGCGTCAAAGTTTACCAACGAAGCATATATGTCAGCAATCGGAGAAAAATGGTATGTACTGTTTTTCTATTTCCTCAATCTGTTTATGGTAAGCATAGATTTTTGCCTGTATTTCAGAAATCTGAGAATTGACATAGAAAACACAACAGCTGTATAAATATGTCCCAATATAAAAGGTGCTGTGAGAAATTAGGGCAGATTTTGCGAAAAGGAACTCGTGGGTGAACAACGCTTTAGCGTTGTAGCCAAGAGCTTGCTCACAGGCGTAACAAACGTACATGGGTACGTTAGAGTTTCTTTTCGTAAAAAACGCATAACGGGGGGCGTTCCTCGATGGGGCGCCCGCCGGTCGCAAAAGAAAATAATTTTTTGATTTTTATTTTTATCAAACCATTATGCGTGGTCTGACCAATTTGTCGTCGGTCTGAGGTGCTGCTTCAGCAGCACCTTTTATGTTACCTCAACGGCGATGTCATATAATTATAAACCATTGTCAAAGCCTCTGCACGGGTTATATAATCCTTCGGTCGGATTACACTTCCGTCACCGTTGATTATTCCCATGCCCGACAGTATTGCGGCATAGCCTACCATTCCGTCTGAGAGCATATCGCCGTCTGCATATTTTACCTTGTAAATATCGGGCAGCTTTGCAATTCTGTTATAGCCCATAAATTGCACCATATATGCAAACGCATTTTCACGCATAACCCCTGTTGAATCCATTCGGATATCCTCGTGCGAAGTATCTATCGAACGATACTGTGAATATACTTCGTCTATATCTGCTGTCATAAGCCAGTTACCTATTACTCCCGCCGCAAACAATCTAAGCATGTCTTCTTCACTTATTGGTTCATCCGGCAAAAGCTCATCTCCTTTAAGAGCAATCCCAATATCTCTCAAAAATTCAACCGCATCTCTGCACCAATGATTTTCAATATCTGTATATTCTACAGTCTTAGGGTCATATTCATCTTTTTCAACTAACGTCTTTCCTGTAAACGCATCAATCTGCGTTTCATTTTCAATGCTATATGTCAATTTATATCCCTCACCAAAATTAACATACGCTTTATTCAACGGCTCTGCTTCAAAAAAGAAATTATATGCCTCATTTGAATTCATTGCCCCTGTCGGATCTGCAAATTCTGCATAATTATTATAATTAAGATTATAACGATAAATCTTATCATCCTTGAAATTATATTCCACAATAATTGTATCATCCGCATACGGTATTCCGTTTGCTTTTCTTATGTATTTTCGCTGATAATACAATTCATCATTTCTTTCAGAACTCTGTTCAAATTCTCCAATAACATCTGATGCTACAATTTCAATAAAATCATCTATCTGCCTGTTCTTACGGTGTTGCTGTTTAGTAGTAACATTTTCCTTTTCGACGCCTGCTCCGCTTCTCCAATCATAAAATTCAAGCAACCTTCTTCTGACAATATCAAAATTAGCGGTCACAAAAACCTCTTCATCATTAGATACCAACCTACGCCAGTAATCATTTTTACCGTCATCACTTCCTGATAGCTCACCTTGATATTCCATCTCACCGACACCCAACGCAGGAATAGACTTTAGATATTCTATACACTCTTCCTCACTCATAAGCTCTTTTATTGTGCTTAAATTTGCAATCTCCTTTGGCGAAAGACTATGCCTTGCTCCTGCCGCCGTATCAGCTGAGGACTCAACCCTTGAGTTTTTTGCAGTTATCGGAACCGAATCATTTTTCTTATACTCAAGAATTTCACCGGTATATGCTGAAATATGCTTTGCATCATGATTTTTCTTTTGGTATATAAGCCGTACTTCCGGTTCATACCGGTCTGATGTCTTTGACTTTACATAATTATCTGTATAAATCATTTCCAGCGGAAATACACGCTTATACGCTGATTCGGGATCTGCAATTTCACTTGCCGGCTCCTCAAATACTGCATTATAATCAAAATTACTGCTAAGAGAGCCAACAATCATATTTTTCCCATAAATTGCTACATAAATCCTTGCATCATTGCCGTCAACCCTTACACCATTCCGATACCTTTTATATTCCAACGTATAACTCGTACGGTAATAGTCATTATTGCACGAATACCCCTCATAAACATAGCAGTCATTTTTATTTTCAAACACTTCCGGCAACAGTTTTAACATAAACTCTTCCGCATACGCTTGTACCTGTTCACGCACCACCCCAAGATATTCCTGTTCCTTTTGTTCCGGCAAAACACTATGTCTGTAATTTGTTACTCTTCCGTTTTCATCACAGTTTATCGTAAGACTTTCACTATCCTCTTCATCTTTCCACCGAAACTCAAACACACCATTGCGTTCTCCACTGTAAAACTCAGTCAAATTTTCCGGAATTTCAACTTTTCCTTTCACAGCTGTCAGCGCTGTCTTCATTTTTTCTGCCTCGGCACTATTGTCATTGACTTTAGCCACAGGAGTCAATGCCAATACCGGCATATGCGACAATGCCATAGCAAGTGTAACTATCCACACACTAATAATTCTCGTTATTTTCATAATATCATCCTTTCATAATTTTAAGTTCCATATATAAGACATGCAAGTATGCGTTTTTTATTCACTTTTTTATATTTTTATTATAGCATATCAAAAATAACATTTCAATAGGTATGCGAAAAAGAATGCACTGTGCTGTACAATCCGATACAGTACTTTAAAACATCCTGCAGATTAATCAATTAAATCAAAACGGTCAGGCTGATATCACACAAACCTGACCGCATACTTGTTCTTGTGCCGTTTAAAAGAAAAAAACCAAAAAGGCAGCTCATACGAGCTGCCTTCTAAAAATCTATTAAAGCAGATTATCTCTGTACACGACCTGAACCGTCGCCGCCTGCAAGAGTCTCTACCTCTTCTCTTGTTACGAGGTTGAAGTCTCCCGGAATTGTGTGCTTTAATGCTGATGCAGCAACACCAAATTCTAAAGCCTCCTTGAAGTTCTTGCCATCAAGGAATCCGCAGATTGTACCGCCTGCAAAGCTGTCGCCGCCGCCTACACGGTCAACGATCGGACGGATATCATACTCTCTTGAGTGATAGAACTCGTCGTCTGCTGATGAGTAGATACAAGCTGACCAACCGTTGTCTGATGCTGATCTTGAAACTCTTAATGATGAGATAACATACTTGAAGCCGAACTTAGCAACCATCTGCTTGAAGATGCTCTCATAGCCTGATAAGTTAAGCTCACCGCTTGTTACGTCTGTGTTCTCCGGCTTGAAGCCTAATACCTTGTCAGCGTCCTCTTCGTTACCGATACAAACGTCAACATACTGCATTAAGTTTGACATAACCTTCTGAGCCTTCTCTGATGACCAGAGCTTCTTTCTGAAGTTTAAGTCACATGAAACAGTTACGCCCTTAGCCTTTGCAGCCTTACAAGCTAACTCTGTTAACTCAGCAGCAGCATCTGAAACTGCCGGTGTGATACCTGTGAAGTGGAACCAGTCTGCACCCTCGAAAATCTCATCGAAATCGAAATCGTCAGCTGTAGCTGTTGAGATTGATGAATGTGCTCTGTCATATGTAACGTTTGATGCTCTCATTGAAGCGCCTGTCTCGAGGAAGTAGATACCTAATCTCTCGCCGCCCTTTGCGATGTGCTTTGTCTCTACGCCATACTTTCTTACAGCTGCGATTGCACACTCACCGATCGGGTTCTTCGGAACCTTTGTTACGAACTCTGCATCGTGACCATAGTTTGCAAGTGAAACTGCAACGTTAGCCTCGCCGCCACCGTAGTTTACATCAAACTCGTCAGCCTGAATATATTTCTCATTGTTGGGTGTTGATAATCTTAACATAATCTCGCCCATTGTAACTATCTTTGCCATTGGATTTTTCTCCTTTTATATTATTTATTTAGATAATAGATGAAACTGTATTTCCAGGCGAACACGATTCGCCCCTACGGCTTACATCTGTTATTTCGGTTTGATTATTTCTTAAGAGCCTCTCTTGCCGCCTTAATGTTTGCAATAAACTCCTTAGCTGTTTCTGTGATCTTGTCATAGTCGCCTGTCTTTGCACCTGCTGTTAATGATGAGCCTGCACCTACTGCTACTACGCCTGCCTTAATCCACTCGCCAACGTTATCCTTGTCAACGCCACCTGTCGGCATCATCTGAGCCTGCGGTAACGGTCCCTTAATATCCTTGATGATTGTCGGTCCGAAAAGGTCAGCCGGGAAAATCTTAACAATATCAGCACCTGCTTCCATAGCTGTGATTACCTCTGTAATTGTTGCACAGCCCGGCATATACGGTACTCTGTAACGGTTACAAAGCTTTGCTGTCTCCGGATTAAATGCCGGTGATACGATGAAGTTTGCACCTGCTAATATAGCAATTCTTGCTGTCTCCGGGTCAAGTACTGTACCTGCACCTAACATCATTTCGCCGTTCTTGTACTTATCAGCTAAAGCAGCGATAACCTTGTCCGCACCCGGTACTGTGAATGTAAGCTCAATACCTGTACAGCCACCTGCCAGACAAGCGTCTGAAATCTTGATTGCTTCTTCAGCATTGTTTGCTCTTACAACAGCAACAAGACCGCATTCTGTTAACTGGTTCAAAACCTGTTCCTTCTTTATCATTGTAAATTCCTCCTTGATTTTAGAGCCTTTGGCTCCTTTTACAATTCTATAAGTATATAATATCACAGTTTGATAAATTTTGCAATAACTTTAGTAAAGAAAAGCAAAATTTTTACTGCCGTTCACCATATTTTTGAGCAATGTTATTTTCATGTCAGTCTTTTTGTCAATCCATCAGTAAATCAGCCGCTCCAACATAGACTTTATCCGCACCCACAGCTGCCGTCAGCCGTATATATTCTCCGCAATCTGCCGATGAATCTATAATAATCGAAATTTTTGATGACGGAATTTTTGTCATCAAATCAGCTGCACAGTCATAAATTACATCAACATTTCCTGCAAGGCCACGCACATATAATGTCGAATTTACCACTGCATACACTATTGCACATTCGCCCTTTTCACTTACAATCCGCACACATTCGCCGCCGCACAGTCTGTTTTCGCTCAGTATATATTCCATATGCTCCCACTGTATCTGAGATGCATCACGCATTTTTATAAATTCAGCTGCACCTGTTTTTTCTATCCGGCACACCGAGTCTCCTCCGTTTTCAATTACCACACGTCTTCCGCCGATAAATTCACTAAAGCCTATACGCTCATAATAATCCCAGAGCCTGTCGTCAGCAGGCTTCAAAAACGGGATTATTCCCCGTTTTTGGCACCACTGTGACCATTCATGCATCATTTCCTCATAAAGCCCACGCCTGCGAAATTCCGGAAATACACCGCCTGCATAGAGATAGCTGCCTCTTTTTCCTCCGATTTTACACGGAAACAAATACGCCGCACCTGCAACAGCATTGTCAATAACCGAAACAAGCGTACGCTCCGGAGCGTACGCCTTTTTAAAAAAATTATCAATATATTCATCGCTGTCACCAAAGCATATTTTCCACAGCTTTTTCAGCTCCGGCACCATTTTTTCATCCGCAGTTACGAGCATTTTCTGCACTTCGCTTTCACGCTGTATTTTTTAAGCATTTCAACCGGGCGGTACGACTGCTTGGACTGCCTTAACCCCTCGTCACCGCAGTCCTCCTCACGGTTTATATATTCCACCGAATCAGTTGCATACATTCTTGCAAACTCCTGAACTATAATCTGATAAACGCCATCATAGTTGACATCTGCCTTTTCTATATGCACAAAAAGCGTATCATTCACAATCTCGCCCATTGCCATGCCTATCACCTTATCCTCAATACGGAGCAAAGCACCGAACACGCCGTATTCATCATAGTGATCAAACACCTCAAATACCTTTTGCTCCTCTTCACGGTAGGTATCCGACTCCTTATCGGTATGACGTGAATACCCCTCATAAAATGCACGCACAGCGGCTATATTGTCGGGAGTGATTTTCTCAAACATATAATCCGGATACAGCTTTTTAAATCGGTTTATACGGTTCTTTATTCTGTGAAAGCGCTTGCCGGGCATATTGATATGCTCCTCCGCTTTATACAGGTAATCCTGCCAGTCCTCGTCAAAATCAGTCGTTACTGCACCAAACACCTCTTCAATATAATGAACTCTGCTCTCTCCTACGCTGTAAAATTCGGGCAGCAGGTCATTGGCTATACAGTATTCATTAATCAATTCCAACGCACCCGTTATATCCTTACCGAGCGGACATGTAAAGCCTATTCTTCCGTCTGTACCCCTTACACGCATAATCAGCGTATCATTTACTATTGTGTATGCGGTTTCAAAAAAATCTCTCCACATAAACACGCTCACTACACTACAGTCACATATCCTGTCCGACTGCATGCTAAAATACGGACGCAGAAGCGGAATATCCGAAAGCTCCAGCATTTTAAAATCTATCATTATTATCTCCAATCACTTTTCTGTCCATATCATCCGATACCGTATTTCGCCCGTCTCCTGATGCAATAAAGCACCGTCAATCACAAAGCCCATATGTGTTGAAAACGCAAGCATCGAACGGTTTTTTGTATATACATGCACATGCAGCACGGAGTATGTCTGCTTTGCAAACTGCATAAGCTTTGCACCTATCCCCTGATTTCTGTATGCCGGGTCAACGAACAGCCCCTTAATAAAGTTCTTATTTGTTATACATATAAATCCGGCAATGTTTCCGTCTATCATATATACATAATTATCTCTGCCTGTGAGATAATTATTCTTCACCTCGTCATAGTGTTTTTGCCAGAAGTTCTCTTCTATGAACGGATTGTCCTCCGTAGTACAGCGAAACCATAAATCCAGCACATCATAACGCTGTGACGGCGTCATTATCTTTATCTGATCCATAATTATAACCCAAAGGTATCTCCATCATCAAAATTCTTATTATCTGCACTTCCGTACATTGACGTATTTATCGCCTGTGCCTTTGCATCCAGATAGAAATGTGCAACGGCTGCTTCTTCATACGGAATTACAAGGAATATTCCCACTCCGAATGCCATCAGTCCCAATGCAATCCAGCCGATAAACGAAAGCTCCAGAAGAAACAAACGCCCTTTGTTTCCCCTCATCATTTCCCGTGCCATGATAAACGCAGTTTTACTTTTTATATCCGGATTCTCTGCTAAGATATAATTAATTATAGAGTATTCCACACTCTTTACAATTCCCGGAATCATAAGTACAATTACTATCGGCATGAACATAGCCGACCTTACAATAACCGAAGCCGCTTCCAACTCAGCAGTTATAAAAAATAGTATTGCAAAAAACGGAACAAACCACAAAATTAGCTTGATATCACGGATAAAGCTTACCTTTACAACGTTATTAAGATTCGTTCTGAATGCCATAAATACATTATTCATGTCAGGTCTGTCCTGTGCCTGCTCAAGGAAAAATTTACTTGTACCCACCAATAGCGGATTAAAAATTATTGCAGCTATTATGATATTTAAAATATTGCATGCAGTAATCATAACGACCGATTCTCCTGCCATTGCCTTTAGAATTCCCTGTATAACAGACTGTGCCATTACTATGGCAAGCATAATAATAATTCCCTGTCCGTAGCTACCTTTCATATGCTCACGAGCCAACGCTCTGTACTCTCTGTTGCTCTTCATCTTTTCTCCTCCTTATATCATATTATCCTAACATATATTATATCATAATATTTCACCTCGTACAACACGAACAAGCGTTTTGTAACGCAAATTTAACATTGCATTGTTAATAGATACGGAACAAATACAGCAGTAAATACTTTACATTTTGTCAAATACATGATATAATTTACTTGAATATTTTTTATAAAAAAGTGAATAATTTTTGGTGAGTTGTGTGTCTTATATATGAATATAAAATTTTAAGGAGGCATATCCATGAAGAAAACAATACTTAACACATTTATAACTCTATGTGCGGTTGCTGCATTATTTATCCCGATTACTGCCGTTGCCGACACAACCGATGATACTGAAACCCTTGGCGGCGATTTCGGCGAAAGCCTTACATGGTCACTCGACTCTTCCGGCAAACTCACCATAAGCGGTACAGGTGATATGCCTGTATGGGAAAGCGAATCCGGCACACCCTGGAGCTATTATCATAAATATGAAAAACGTCCGATATATGATATTATAATTGAAGAAGGTGTAACAAGCATCGGTGACTATGCTTTCTGTTTCTATGGAGATGTTGAAAGTGTATCTATTCCCGACACAGTCAAAAGTATAGGTCAGTATGCATTTAAGGATTGTATAAATCTTGAGAGCCTTACTTTACCTGAGGGACTTGAAAGCATCGGCTTTGTTGCGTTTGCAGGCTGTGACAAGCTGACAAGCGTTACGTTGCCCGACAGTCTTACATATCTGGATATCGGACCTTTTACTCAATGCGAAAGTCTTGAAAGTATCAACGTATCTGAAAACAATGCGGCTTTTTGCTCAGTTGACGGAAATCTGTTCAACAAGGATATGACTGAATTTTTACAGTATGCAAATGCTAAAACCGACACCGAATATACAATCCCGGATACCGTTAAGCACATTGCTCGCTACTCATTTTACGGAACAACACTTGAAACAATCAATATTCCGGACAGTGTTCAGAGTATCGGCATTGTCACTTTCTATGCATGTGACAATCTGAAAAGCATTAATATCCCCGAGGGCGTAACGGAGCTTGGAATGAGTATGTTCTACGGCTGTGATAACCTTGCAAGCGTTACACTTCCCGATAGTCTTACAACGTTAGGAAATAATGCATTTTTAGGATGCAAAAGCTTAACCGAAATCCGTCTGCCGGATAATCTCACAACAATAGGAGACAGTGCTTTTGAGGGTTGTACCGCATTAGCATCAGTCAACTTTCCTGATTCTCTTACAAGTATCGGTCACAGGGCATTTGAAAATTGTTCAATTACAGAGGCTGTTATTCCCGAGGGTGTAACCACACTTGGAAGTCACACCTTCCAAAGCTGCAAGCGTTTAGAAAAAATCACTCTTCACGACGGCATAACCTCAATAGGCTATTCCTGCTTCGGCTCCTGTTCAGCTTTGAGCGATATCACCATTCCCGATAGTATAACCGCACTTGCCGACTATGCATTCAGCGGATGTACTAAGTTGACAGCCTTAACTATTCCCGAAAACGTTACTGAAATAGGTCGCGGAACATTTGCATCCTGTATTAGTCTGAAAAGCATCACACTGCCGACAGAGCTGAAAGAAATCGGCTACCATGCTTTCTACGGATGCACAAGCCTTACCGATATATATTATGACGGACACGAATCAGACTGGTATTTCCTGAATCATGCTGAAATACCTGAAACTGCAACAGTTCACTTTAATCCTGATGCCAAGCCGACAATATTATGGATAAGAAAGCTCGCATGCACTGACAGCTCTGCCACAGTTACTATAGGCAATCCGTGTTGTAATGAGTTCACAATGATAATTACTATGACTGATAAATACGGAAAGCTGTTGGATATCCGTTCCGTAACAGTAGGTGAAGAGAAAACTAAAATAACGGTTCCGATGAGCATATCTGCCGGAAATGACGTAAATGTATTCTGTTGGGATAATACATCTGATATGACTCCGCTTTGTGAGCCGTACAGCAAGAGAATTTACAGCGATACTCTTCAATAACAAATCGAAAATGTCAAACGGCGGTCAAAATGACCGCCGTTTTTATATTACATATCAACAATCTGTGTATCAAATGCACTCAAAGTAACTGTCTTGTCGCCGTTCGGTGTCTTGATTGTTGTTGTCTGCTCATCCTCGCTGTTGTTGATGATAACAATCTTGCCACCCTCCGGATAGTAGCAGCACTCTGTCATTACGTTATCAGTTAAGAAGTCCTGACCGAGATCGCCGCCTGTTGCCTCAATGATGAGGTTCAAGAGTGTACGGTTATTAATCTCGTTATGACGGAAAGATGCGATATATACGCCGCAGCCCTCGCCGAACTTATTCATTGTAACTGTCGGCATACCCTTATCCTCTGCAACTACCTTTGCATTGAGGTCGCTGAGATATACCGGAGTAAGTGACTCGATAACTGTACCGTCGCAGATTGCACCTGACTTCTCAACCTCGAATGACGGTGAGCCGTGACAGATTCTTGAGTTAACCTTCTTGTCAACACCAAGCACCTGTGCCATTCTGAAATATGTGTCATATCCGCAGGTTGCACTCGGCTCATTCACGCCGATAAATGTACCGCCATTATATGTCCACTCTGTGAGTGCTGCAACAAGCTTGTCACACTTCCAGTTTGCACCGCCTGACCAAGCACTGCCTGCCGCACCTGCATTGATGATTACCTTTGCATCTGCCGGAACTCCACCCTTTGCAATATCGTCAAAGCTGATGAACTCAACATCTAACGGCATACCTGAAAGTGCCTCGATAACGTTGATTAAATCAACCTCCGGATGCTCGTGGTGGTGACCTGAGCATGTCCATGAACGGAGCTTACCCCATGCTGTTAAAACATATACCTTTGTATTCGGTAATACATACGGAGCGCCGTTGTTGTGATATTCCTTGATAAGTCTGAACTCATCTGAAATTTTTTCTATGTAGTCATTGAAATCCGGGAACGGTAATGTCAATGAAAGATATCCGCCCAGACCGATTCTGTCAATCTTTGCTCTTAATAACGCACGGCGTACATTCTTCCAATATCCCTGTGCTTCTCTTGTCGGGTTACCACCCTCCATAAATGTCGGAGCACCGCCCAAGCCTACCGGGAAGAGGTACGGGTGTAAACGAATCTCGTGTGTGTCAACTGCGTCAACACCTGCACAAAGACGTGCTTCAAAGCCATTGAATACGCACTTGATAAGGCCGTCAAAGCCGAAGTCCTTAAATCTTTCGCCCCAAGGCTCAACGCCTACCCATGAATCGTCATAGAACACATATGCTTTCTTTCCGTAGTCCTGAACAAGCTTTACAAGCTCATGACCGTAGTCAACAACAAAATCGTTGATGAACTGCATCCAGTCAAGCTTTGCCTTATCTGCAACCATATGAGTTGCGTGGAGGTGTCCCTTATTGATAAAGTCCTCCGATGTAATTCTATAGCCAAAACGTTCCTCGAACTGCTTTAAGGCAAGCGGTGAAACTGTAAAGTCATATGATGCCCAGTCTGAGAAAATGTCACGGTTTCTGTTATTTGATGACCAAATCCATACAAAGTTATAGAACATTGATGTAAAACGAACAACAGTTGTTGCCGGATGTGTCTCACACCAGTCTCTCATCCAGTCAAGCATATACTTCTGTGTTTCCGGATGAATCGGGTCAATCGGCATTAAATGCTCCTTGTCCCAGTTATTTGTTGTATGGTTATACATTGAAATCTCTTCCCATATTCTGTAAGCCATGAAGTTTACAGTATATTTATGCCAGGGAGTGATATTCTTTAATGTCACCTTACCGTCAGCATATGACCAGTTATCCTTTGAAATCTCCTCATTTGAAGTACGGTCAAACACCTGCCAGTACTCAATTGAATCAGCACTGTCATTTATAACAAACTGCTCTGCAAAGAAATCCTTCATCAGCTCGATTGTAAGAGTGTCCTCTGTTGCAACAATCGGATTTGTCATAAGGAATGACTGCTGAAGCTTATCCATGTTCTGCTTTGCCCACTCATTATGACCTCTGATTATACAGATTGTCGAATAAATTCCGTAACCGGCATTGATAATTTCAGGTGAAAGCTCTGTACCATCACTGTCACGGATTACATCTGCTCCCCATTTCTCTGCCATCTGGAGTGTAAGCTCCTCATAACCGCTTTCGCCCGGTAATGTAAAGCCGCCCTTAGTCTTGCTCATATCGTTTCTCTCCTTTTATAAAATATGATATGTAATTATTATATCATATTTAGTTAAATAAGTAAATATCTTTTTTGATTTATTTTTTGTAATAAATTATGGTTTATATTATTGGTTTGCACTTATCGATACGACATAATGGGGCTTTGCCCCCTTGCAAACTTTGGTATGATTTGATTTTTTGCTATAACCCCTACTGGCTTTTCTGCCTACAGCAGCAGAAAAGTCAGCAAAAGAGTGCCGTTAAAGAGGGGACGCCCCTCCCTCTTTAAAATCTCCCGCTGCGCTTTACCAAAAGATTCAATCA
>JAZQKZ010000072.1:0-40411 GCA_045542415.1 Clostridia bacterium | reverse complement strand
GAATGATGTACAAATCCACATCACATATTTATATAATACCAATGTTTAAAACCGTAATCAACCACGGATTAAAAGGTTGATAGAAAGGAGAAAGGTATATTTGTAAATGACTGTTAGATGAGTCAATTACATTATACCAGGATGTTAAATGGTAAAGAAAGTAATTGCCGTAGCATTGACTGCTGTGATGTTTACAACATCAGCATATGCTGCGTGTGATATAAGTGTAAAAAATTCACAGGTTACACTGAATTTATCAGACTTCAAGGGCTATAACGAAGTAATGATAAGAGTATTCCGCGAAGGCTTTGACGGAAATGATTTGCTTACTGCTCAGAAAATGACAGACGTTATTGCGTATCAGACTCAGGTAAAAACAGATAACAAGGGCAAGGCTGAGGTGTCATTCTATCTTGATAAAAGCGGAAATTACACAATAGAAGTCGGTGAGCTTGACGGAGTTAACACAGAGAAATATACACTTAGCGATTATGCTGATATAAGTTATAGTGACAATGTAATCGAGTCTATAAACGAGGCTGTCAAGAAGAAAGACAGTGCATCGGTAAAGACTCTTATAGAGGAGAATTATATAACTCTTAATCTGAATGCCAAGATGTATGCAGAGCTGGAAGACGATAAAAAAGAAGCAATATACTCGCTTGTTTCCAACGGAAATAGGATAGATAATTCGACAGAGCTTGAAAAGCAGCTTAATACTGCGGCACTGCTTGTAAGTATCAGCAGTATGTCAGAAGCTGAAGCGAAAATCTATATTGAGAACAATATTGCAAACACTGTTTATGCCGATAGCGGAATGTATAAGGTATATAGCTCTTGTATGTCGGATGACTTAAAGGAAGCGGCAATAAAAGATATGCAAAAAGCCGAGTATTCGTCTTGTGAAGAGGCACTTGAAAAATACACCGAAATCGTTTTAACAATTACAATTGGCGAAGCACTCGGAGGACAAACTGTCAAGTCTGCCTTAACGGCATGCATAAATGAGCTTGATATTGATTTGGAAAAGTGTGAAAAACTTAAAAATCCGATGAATGTATATCAGGCATTATGCGGCGGCACATATGCGGACATAGAGGATATAGAAAAAGCGTTTGAAGATGCGTATGATGAGCAGTACGACAAGGAAAACAGCAAGAAAGGCTCTTCCGGTGGTGGCGGAGGAGGCGGCGGTGGCGGCGGAGTGTCCGCACCGACTATGATAATCCGTGATCCCGACACCATAAAGGCAGAAAATACAGCACAGAATATAACAGTTAACTCAACACCTCTGCCGGAGATAAATGAAATATTTAATGACCTTGCAGGTTATGAATGGGCAAAGGAGGACATCCTTTCTCTTTACAACAAAGGCATTGTATCCGGTAAGGGTGAAGGTGTATTCGCACCGTCAGATAATGTTACAAGAGAGGAGTTTGTAAAGCTTCTGACTCTTGCATTAAATATTTATGATGAAAATGCAGACTGTGAATTTGGCGATGTGGCCGCCACTTCGTGGTATTATACATATGTTGCAAGTGCAGTAAATGGCGGGATTGTAAAGGGTATTGATGATAGTAGCTTCGGAACAGGTAGACTTATAACCCGTGAGGATGCGGCAGTTATGCTTAACCGTGCAATGGGAAATGCTCAGGCACAGACAGTTGATACAAGCACTATTACAGATTTAAACGAAATTTCAGACTATGCAGTTGATTCAGTAACGGCAATGTATGAAAAGGGAATTTTGACAGGTAATGCAGACGGCACATTTAAGCCTAAGAACAATACAACACGTGCAGAGGCAGCAGTGATAATAAGCAGAATGCTTAAAAACATATAAAGGAGGTAAATGCAGGTGAAAAAAATTATAACTATATTTACACTGATTGTTATGTGTTTTGGCATCACAGCAGCTGCTGATAATATGTTTTCTGAAAAAGAGCTTATAAAGCTTGAAAATAACATACGGTTTCTTGATGAAATCGGAGTTATGGAATACAGTGATAACATAACGCAAACGGTGACAAGAGCTGAGTTTGCAAAAATACTTACTGCAATGAATAAGGTTGACGCATATAAGGGTGCAAAGGCCGGATTTGCGGACGTTGATGAAAATACCGAATATGCCAATTATATAAACAATGCCTATGCGTTAGGCTTTATGAACGGCTACGGAGACGGTAATTTCGGACCGACAGATACTCTTACATACGACCAGGCGATTTACGGACTGGTAAGAGTGTTAGGCTATGGCTCACTGATTGAAAATAATATTTCAACATATTCAGCAGAGGCATACAAGCTTGGAATTTATGATGATGCATACGGCTTCAATCAGTATCCTATAACCTACGGAAGCCTTTCGGTTATGATTATAAATACACTCGAAGCAGAGGTGTTGAATTACAATCCGTCAACAGGAGTTGCTGAAAAGAGCGGAGAAACTCTCATACAAAAGGTGTTTGGAATGGAAGAGAGAAGAGGAGTTCTTACGGCAAACGAAATAACTGCATTAAATCAGCCTGAGGGTGTGGGTAACGCTCAGGTCATGATTGATGATTATATATATAGTACTCGGCTTGATACAGACGGGTTTCTCGGATACTGCATTGACTATTATGTAGACAGTGAAGATGAAGTAATATTTATAAGCAAAAATATTTCAAGAAATTCAGAGCTTGAAATCAAGGCAGAGCAGATTGAGGATTACAGAAACCGAACATATACATATTCAATATCCTCAGGAAGAAGTAAGACGGAAGAAATTCCCAAGGGCTGCAGCGTTATCTATAACGGAAGAGCGATAAGCGGTGAAGCGGAAATTGATATGCACATCAAAAACGGAAGTGTTGTATTTATTGACAACAACCGTAACGGTGATTATGACGTTGTGAAAATCACAGATATTAAATCAATGGTTGTAGGAGCTGTAAATACAGAGGATTATCTTATCTATGATAAGTTTAATCCGGACAATATTTTAATGCTTCGTGATGCGTATTATAATGGAACGCTCAACATAACAAATTATCAGGGACTTGAATGTTCGATAGCTGATATATCAGCCGGCAATGTGATTTCAATAATCAGGAGTGCGGACGGCTATAATGCAGAGGTAAAGGTAAGCAAAACAAAGCCGACAGGTGCAATAACCTCATATTCAGAGGCAGATGAGCTTATCGGAGTAGCGGGAGAAAAATATCCGTTCAGAGAAGGTGAATTTACCGGAAGTGCAAGCGCCGGAGAAAACGGTACATTATATGTTGATATTTATGGCTATGCGATTTACTTTGAGAAAAATTCGGACGGATTTTCGTACGGATATGTAATCAAAGAGCTTTATGAAATTACATTGGACAGCTATGGACTCAAGGTATTTGATTTTGAAACGGGCAAGTTTAAGGTGATGTACTTCAATGAAAAAAGAGTTGTAGCCGACGGAAATACATATACGGATGATAAGAAGCTCCTCGCATATTTAAGAAATGGTTCATCTACTATAACACCGCAGGTTATCGGCTATAAAACAAATACAGCCGACAGAATAATGAAGCTTGATACGCTGATGGTTGCAAGCGGTGAGGATGAGGAGGACACACTCCGTTCGCACACAACTGCAAGCAATGTTGAATGGCGAAGCTCACAGCAGTGCTTCAGAGACGGAAAAACCTTCACAACCGCATCAACGGCCTTTATAAAAATGCCTTCCGATGTAACTAATGCTTCTCAGGAGGATTTCATCGTGTATTCACAGGGTGAGCTTTCAACCGATGCAAAATACACATTCACATCGTATCAGACCAAGAAGAATATATTGAGTGCTGATATTATACTGATTTCAGAAATTGATTATCCGAACTGCGGAATAGTAAGAGATATTAAGCAGACACTGAATCAGGATGATGAAACAATATATGAGATTATGCTCTATATGGAGGATGGTTCAGAGGTAAGTGCAATTATAGAGGATGAAGAAAACGTTACAGATGTACCGGTATACGCAGAGGGTACCGGCTCATATAAGCTGACAAAGGGTGATGTTATTTCCTACAGCTTTAAAAATATTTCAGGAACGAAATATATTCTCGATACGGAAATGATTTTTGATTATGAAACAGGCTATCTGCCCGGAAATAATCCGCATCAGTCGTGGAACTCGAATTCATTGAATTTCTATTGCGGCAATGTCTATAATAGAGAGGGAAGCATAATAGGAATGACAACTGATTCACTTGATGGCGAAGTAAAGGAATACACATCAGACGAGCTTACAATTCTCTCACTTGGAACAAGCAAGGTATATAAGAAGGGTGAAGGAGAAAAGCTCAAAATCATAAGAGGCTCCGCAAACGAGATTTTAGATTACGAAACAGTAAGCGACGAATATTCAAAGGTATTCGTTATGACACGTGCAATGGCACCGAGAATGGTGTATATTTATAACTAAAAAATAGCTTTGAAGGTCTGCATCAAAGCCCGGATACATAATTTTGCAGACGGAAAGGATAATAACTATGAATTTCAAAAAAACAATGAAGCGTATGGGTACAGCTACACTTGCATTAGCAATGGCAGTGCCGGCATTTACGGGATGTACAACAAAAGAAGATGACGGAATAGTAACTCTTGACTGGTACATGATGAAGCTTACAGATAACGTATCAAGCCAGGAAATTGTAGAGAATGCAGTTAATGAGATACTCGAAAAGGAGCTTGGAGCAAGAATTTCTCTCCACTTTATCGAGAAGGGTAACTATTACGAAAAGATGAATACAATTATCTCGGCAGGAGAAGAATTTGACATCTGCTTCCAGGGCGATGTTACAAAGTTCGTCAACAATGTAAAGAACGGTGCATTTGTATGTCTTGATGATATGCTTGAGGAATACGCACCTGACATACTTGCGAAGAACAGCATGTGGGAAGCGTCAAGCTATGAAGGTAAAATCTACGGTGTAAAGTCGCAGGGGGCATATTCAAAAGAGGTCGGAACAGTATTCAAGAAGGATTTAGTTGAAAAGTACGGCTTTGATTACAAGTCAGTGAACTCAATCGCAGATCTTGAGCCGTATCTTGAAATAATCAAGCAGAATGAGCCGTCAATCACTCCGCTTTTACCGACAGTTGTAGAGGTAAGCAACCGCTACACAGACGAGTCAATCAAGGGACTTGTTTATGACGAGGAGACAAAGCAGTATGAAAAGCTTTATAACGTTGATTTCTTTGTAAATCGTTACAAAACCTTCAGCGACTTCTATAAGAAGGGTTATATTGCAAAGGATGCAATAACAAAGACAGAAACAACAGTTGAAGCAAGAAGCGGAAACTACGCAGTTATGGGTGACAGTGGCTTCTATACAGCAGATGGTTCAAAGTCAAGTGCTCAGTATGGCTTCCCGTGCGTAGATGCTTATATGGGTCAGACAACAATCAACCCGAAGGGCGGAGCTATGAACTGTATCAGTACAACATCAAAGCATCCGGAGCTTGCATTAAAGGTACTCAACCTTATCTGGAAGGATGATTATATTTCAAATACTTTAGCATACGGTGTTGAAGGCGTAAACTATGTTGTAGATGAAGCAAGAAGTGCAGAGATCGGCTCAAAGTCAGTAATTCCGGTATCAGGTACTGACTCAACCTGGACAATTTATCACAACTATATAGGACCGTTATTCGATCAGTGGGATTCAGACTGGAATACAAAGGATTCACTTGAGCGTATGCAGGATATGATAAAGACGGCAAGTGTATCGGGTACATTAGGCTTCACCTTCAATTCAGACCCGGTAAAAACAGAGTATGCAAAAGTTACTTCAATCATCAGTGAATGCGAGCCGGTATTCAAAAACGGATGTATGGACGACTTTGAAACATATTATGCAGATGTATTAAAGAGACTTGAGGATGCAGGAATAGATATTATCCTTGCTGAGGCAAACAAGCAGCTTACAGAGTGGAGAAACACAGTAAACTAAGAAAGTGTGACAGTATATGATTAAAGCAAAAAAAGAAGAAAGGGCACTTACGTGCCCTACAAAAAAGCGTGGATTAAAAACCTTCAAGGCAAATCTTCCGTTAATTATTCTTGCTTTACCGGCGGTTATATATCTTTTTGTATTTAACTATATTCCGTTATACGGTCTTGTATTACCGTTTAAGGATTATAAAGCGTCGCTTGGATTTTTAGGCAGTGAATGGTGCGGACTTGAGAATTTTGAGTTTCTGTTCAATAATCCCGAAATTGTAACAGCAACGAGAAACACAATTTTGTACAATGTTGCGTTTATTATTTTAGGAACAGGTGCATCGGTAGCAGTAGCGCTTTTACTGTACGAGCTCACAAACAGAGCGGTTAAGTTTTACCAGACAGCAATGTTTTTACCGCACTTCATTTCGTGGGTAGTAGCAGCATACGCCGCAAGAGTATTCCTTGATATGGATTACGGTGTAATAAACAAGGTTTTGGGAGTATTTGGAATAGAGCCTGTAATGTGGTATAACGAGCCGGGAAAATGGCCTGCGATACTGATAATCGCAGAAATATGGAAAACGGTCGGATATAATGCAGTAATTTACTATGCTGCATTGATGGGAACTGACAAGAGTCTCTTTGAAGCAGCGAGAGTAGATGGTGCAACAAAGTGGCAGCAGACGTGGCATATTGCTATTCCGGGAATCAGAAATATGATTATCATAATGACTATCTTAAAGGTAGGTAAGGTATTCTATGGTGATTTCGGTTTATTCTATAACTTTACCCTCAATTCACCGCTTCTGTATTCAACAACAGATATTATTGATACATACGTTTACCGTTCGTTAATCAATTTAGGTGACGTCGGAATGTCAGCGGCAGCCAGCTTCTATCAGGCAGTATTGGGCTTTATCCTTGTGGTTACAACTAATGCTATTGTTAAAAAAGTAGAAGAAGACAGTGCGTTATTCTAAGGAGGTGATATTAGTGAAGAGAAAAATCAGAGAAGATGGAGAGGTTAAATCAACGTCAGAAAAAGTATTCGGTGTTTTTATTCATTTAATATTACTTGTATTGGCATTATGCTGTCTGTATCCGTTCCTTGTGATTCTGGGTTCATCATTCCAGTCGCAGAACGAGATTATGACACGTGGATATGCAATGCTTCCGAATGAATTTACACTTGATGCTTACAAAATGATATTTGCAGTTCCTACAAAGGTCCTGAACGCATATAAGATTACAATTATAACAACCATTGTTGGTACGGTACTTGGACTCTGGTGTGTTTCAACCTGTGGATATGTTATGAGCCGTAAGGACTTTGCATATAAGAGAATACTTGCATTCTATGTATTCTTTACGATGCTTTTTAACGGCGGACTTGTTCCTACATATATCCTTATCACAAAGTGGCTTCACTTAAAGGATAATATGCTGGCACTTATAATCCCGGGACTTTGCTCGGCATGGAATATTATGCTTATGAAGGGTTATTTCCAGTCAATTCCTGTGTCTCTGATAGAAGCGGCGAAGGTGGACGGACTTGGAGAGTTTGGTATATTTACAAAGATTATTGTACCGCTTTCAAAGCCGGCATTTGCAACCATCGGACTGTTGCTTATATTAACATTCTGGAATGAGTGGTATTATTCAATGCTTTATATTGACGATGACAGCAAGGTAAAGCTGCAATATATGTTAATGACTTTAATGAGGAATATAGAATTCCTGAACAGTCCTGAGGCTGCTGAATATACAGCAACATCGGGAATGCAGGAAATGCCTACATTAAGTACAAGAATGGCAATGTGTATACTTGCTGCAGGTCCTATTCTGGTTGTATTCCCGTTCTTCCAGAAATACTTTGTCAAAGGTATGACTGTCGGAGCGGTTAAGGGTTGACACCTTTGTTTGAAATAATATATAATTTAGGTGTCGAAATTTGAATTTATGGAGTGATTGTTTTGTATAATGTTATCATAGCGGACGACGAATTCTGGGCGCTTGAGAAAATAAAGAAGCTGTTTAAATGGGAGGACTACGGCTTTGAGCTTGCAGCCGAAGCGGACAGTGCTGAGGAACTGGTAAGACTTGTTAAGGAAATAGATCCCGATGTTGTGTTTTTAGATATAAAAATGCGAGGTAAATCAGGTCTTGAAGCCTTACGGGAAATCCGAGAGCACGGCAGCAAATGCAAGGCGGTAATCATAAGTGCATACTCGAAATTTGAGGATGCACAGCTTGCGATAAAATATGGTGCATTTGAATACTGCTTAAAGCCGATTTCGCAGGATCATGCAGATGAGCTTCTTCAGAATCTCAGACTCAGTCTGGATGAAGAAAATGAAGTTGAGCCGAAGAATGAAATAACAGAGATTGATAATAAGGCATTTGAAAGTATGGTCAATTATATAAGAACTCACTATCGTGAGAAATTATATCTTGGCGAGCTTTCGAAGAAATTCTATATCAATCTGACATATTGCTGTTATTTATTCAATAAGAATATGGGCTGCAATTTTACAACCTTCCTTATGCGTGTAAGAATGGAGCGTGCTGCGGAGCTTTTAACAACAACAACCATGACAGTAAAACAGATTGCAGAATACCTTGGATATGATTATTATTATTTCAACAAAATATTCAAGAAATATTATAACATAACACCCTCGAAATATAAACAGGACAAAGGACAAACGCAGTGAATATAGAAAATTTAACAAAACAGGAGGAGAAGAAATGAAAACAAAAAAGATTTTAGCAGCATTGCTTTCAGTAGCAATGGTGTTAGGAACACTTGTTATGCCGGCATCGGCAACAAGTGCATGGGATGGTACAACTGTTGATACTGATTGGTATAACACAACAGACACAAGCTTTACCATTGAAACTCCGGCGGAGTTTGTAGGCTTCGGAAAAATTGTAAGCGGAACAGCTGACGGAATAACAGCAGATAGTTTTAAAAATAAGACAGTTACACTTGCTGCTGACCTCAATATGGGCGGAAAATCTGTTAATCCGGTAGGTTCGTCATCAAAAGCGTTCAATGGTACATTTGATGGTGGAAACCATATTATCAGCAACGTAACAGTGGTAGATACCGCAACAGATGCGAGCATCGGCTTATTCGGCAGAATTGCAAGCGGTACGATTAAGAACCTTGGTCTTGACACTGTGACTGTTTCAATGACAGTTTCAGATGGCTCAAGCAAAGGTGTAAATGTAGGTGCTTTAGTAGGCGAGTTGAGAGATTCCGGCGCAACCATGGATAAGTGCTTTGTTCGTAATGTTACGTTAACAGGCGGCGGCAAGGTTGGTTCGTTTGGCTGTCTTGTAGGTAAGTCAAGAGGCGGAGTAACTATCTCAAATTCATACTCAACAAACTTTACCGTTGGGACAATAACTGTAAATTCAAGAGCTTGCGGTATTATAGGTTTGTTAGATAGTTCTGGTTCAGACAAGCTAACAAACTTATATACAGGCGGACTCAGCTTTGGAAGTGCTAAATCAATCGGTGTAGGTAATATATCTAACGGAAATGCAGTGCTTACAAATGTTTATTATGATACAGCTGGCACGCATACATCAACAGGCTCTGATAAGGCTACGAGCGTAAATGCTGATGACTTAAAGACACTCGCTTCAACAATAACCTTAGGTTCAGCATTTGCAGTAAACACAAACCCGGAATACAATGACGGTTACCCGGTATTATCATGGGAATCAGTTCCGGTAGCTACATATGACACAAGCTGGTACACAGCAAATCCTGATGCAACAAGCTTCACAATTTCAGATACACTTGATTTCATCGGCTTTGCAAAGCTCGTTACAGAAGGCACTACATTTGCAGGCAAGACAGTTACACTTGCAAATGACCTCGACTTTAAGGGCGCAGAGATTAATCCAGTAGGTACACAGGATAAGGCTTTCCAGGGTACATTTGATGGTAACGAAAATACAATCAGCAATGTTAAGATTGTAAATGCAGCACCGGAATCAAATACTGAAATTGGTCTCTTTGCAAGAGTAAAGGCTGCTACGATCAAGAATGTAGGTATAGAAAACATTGAGGTATCATACGGCTACACAGGTACAAGCGGTGCACGCTTTGCAGGCGGTCTTGTAGGTCACGCAAGAGAAGGTGCAACCATTGATAACTGTTATGTAAGAACAGTTACTTTATCAGACCTTACAACATCAGGTGATATCGCCGGTGCATTGATTGGTCAGATCAGAGATAATGTGACAGTAAAGAACAGCTATGCCGTAAACAGAATTATCGGTGAGGATGTAAATACTGAGGCATTAATTTCAGGCTTAATCGGTATTGTAAATGCATCAGGTTCTGCATCAACAATTGAAAATTGCTATGCAGGTAAATACAATTATAATGAAAGCTATGCAAAGATTGTGGGAGCAATAAGAGATAATCACGCTTCAACAACAATTACAAATCTTTACTATGACACATTCCAGTGGGTAGACAATGCTGACTGGGCAGACCAGGCAAAGGGTACAGCTACTGCAGCAATCAAAACTCTCGACGGTATTGAAATCGGTACCGCTTTTGTTAAGAACATCAATGTAGACTACAATTTCGGATATCCGACACTCACATGGGAAGAGGTTCCGTTAGTAGATGCAGCAGTTGAAGTTACAAACGTTCACTCAGCAAAGGTTTCGGATGACGATATGGCAACAGGTATTGCTATAAGTGTTACACCTAACAGCTACACAGTAAACGGTATTGCATGGGAAATCACAAACGAAAGCGATGCAAAGGCAGATTTCAATACTGCATTTGGCACAGCTTTAAGCGGTGAAGGTAATGTAAGCGCTGCGTTATATATCGAAGGCTTATATATTGAGAACTTTGCAGCATCAAATGTAGCAGTAAGTGCAATTACAGATACAGTTGTAGATTCACTTGTGACAATGGAATAAGGAGGATGTAATGATGAAAAAAGAATTTTTAACACCTTCACTTGAAATAAGTAGATTTAACACAGAAAATATTATTACAACAAGTGGCGACATTCAGTCAAAAAGCGCAATGGAAATTGTGCAGGAAAATGTCGTTGGAGTACATGTTGGTACGGTTAACGTAAAAGATGTGGATTTTAGTTTATAATTAAAAAATTAAAGCCGGAGGCAGGAAAGCTATGAAAAAAAGGCGAAGTTTAAGAAAAGATATAGTTATAATAAATTCAGTGGTAGTTGCAGTTATTTTAATTATGCAATTCTTTCACTTCGCCTATCTTTCCGGTTTGATGCAAAAACAAAAGCAAAATGATGTAAATAATCTGCTTGTTCAGATTGATAACAGGATAGAGGATTGCATCAATAATTCAAAAGCAATGCAGAATATTGCGGTCAGTAATAATTTAATCAAGGACTTTTTACTGGCGGAACACAGCGAGGAAAAAAATAATTATTTTACTCAGTTGCAAAAGCTTGTTCAAGAGGGAAACAAGACTATTCCCGGAACATTCAATGTTATCATAACCGATAACGCAGGTATAAACTATTATTTACTAAATGAACCAACTATGCAGGAAAAATTTGAATCATTTAAACTCATTTCCTCGGAAAGAAACACAAAATATAAAGAAGATGTGCAATTTTTTTCGGTCAGCAATAATCCATACGAGCATATTTATGTATGCTCATATGCACCGGTAAATGTATATAATACCGGCAAGGTGGGGATGGATGTAATCGGAAGGATAACAGTTATAAACCGTTTTAATGCAAGGCAAATTTTGTATGAAAATGGATTTTTCAGAGGTACAAGACTTTGCTTTGAATCAATAGAGGGTCAGGATAAAATTGATGTTGAGCTTGATTTTGAAGAGAGTAAAAATCCGATATTAGCTCAAAAGCATATACGTTGTACTATGTGGACGGTAAATGCAGAGGTTGACTCAGAAGCAATTCGTGAAACGGACGGAATGAACCGTCAGATTATTATAATACTGTTTGAAATTATTATAGTGGCATTGTCAATGTTTGTTATGATTTTGTTACTTAATAAGAGTATAGCAAAACCGGCTGAAAATATTTCAAGATTTCTTGACAAATACACCTTAAATGGTGGCGGGCAGCGTCTTGGTGATATGAACACGATTGAGTTCAACTCCATATCACAGCATATAAATCTTATGCTTGAAAATATGGAAAAAATGACAAGAAACATTGTAAAAAATCAGCAGCGGCTCTATGAAATGGAAATTTCAGAAAATAAAGCAATGATTTATGCATTGCAAAGCCAGATAAATCCGCATTTCCTTTATAATACGCTTGACTGTATGGCAAGTATTGCACTTTCGTGCGATCAGCAGGATATTTATAATATTACAATGGGAATGTCGGAAATTTTAAGATACAGTCTTGTTGAGGATATTGATGTGTGTATTGAGGACGAAATTGCAATAACGGAAAAATATCTCTCAATACAGAAAATACGTTTCCGCAACAATGTCAATGTTGATATTGATATTGAAGATGAGGTGTGGCAGGTGGAAATTATCAGAATGTGCCTGCAACCGATAGTAGAAAATATTTTTAAATACGGAATGAATCCGGATACAGGAAACTGCGAAATCACAATACGTGGCTATTGTGAGAACAATAATGTAAAAATTTCAATCCGTGACAGCGGTTACGGAATGGATACAGAGGACTATGAGGATCTGATAAGCAAATTATCAAGTGATTCAGGTATGTATTCAAGCACAGGTAAAAACGGGTTAATAAACATTAACCGCAGATTGAAGTTTAAATACGGAAACGATTACGGACTTACCATAAATCAGAAGACAGGTGAATTTATGGAGGTTATAGTTACAGTTCCGTTCAATGAAAGAGAAGAATAACAGAGGTGATTGTAAATGATAAACAAAGCAAAATGGATAGGAAGGGCAATAAATGAAATTGCTCCGCTTGAAGGCAATCCTCTTGATAATATAAAGGATATAAAGGATAGCATAAATGAAGTACGTGAATCGTTGCTTTTAAGAAAAGTATTCACAGTAAAAAAGGCAGTGAAAAACGTATCGGTTCAGATTTGCGGACTTGGACTGTACACTTTAAAGATAAACGGCAAAAAGTCTGATGACAGAGTACTTACACCTCTTCAGACAAATTACCGTGACCACGTATATTATGACGAAGCCGACATCACTGCACTTGTAAAGCCGGGTAAAAATGTAATGCTTATAGAGCTTGGAACAGGTCAGTATGCAGCTCCGAAAAAGAGATGGGACTGGCGTATGTGCTGGTATGGTAATGTAAGAGCCATAGCAAGCGTAAAAATAGAATACATTGACGGCGAAACAGAATACGTTTTGACGGACGAGAGCTTTAAAATGCACGACGGTGCGGTGGTAGAGAGCTGCATTTATGACGGCGAGAAATTTGATGCAAGAAGAATTATAGATGGTGTAAATGAAGCTGACTTTGACGATTGCGACTGGGCAAATGCAGTTGTAGTTGAAAGTCCTTCAAAAAAGCTTGAAAAGTGTAATGCAGATCCGATAAAGGTGTGCAATACATATCTGCCGTGTGACGTGAAGATATTAAAGGGTTCAATCCTGTATGACTTTGGTGAAAACCGCAGTGGTTGGGTAAAAATCGCCGTATCGGGAAACAGCGGAGACAGCGTTACTATAAATTTCTGCGAGAGATTAACATCAGAAGGTATGCCGGACTACGAAACAAACCGAGGTGCAGATGCTATTGATATATATGTTTTAAGCGGCAAAGGCGTGGAGGAGTATGCACCGCAGTTTACATATCACGGCTTCAGATATGCGGTGGTTTCGATGTCAGCACCAAGTGTTATATTGCACAGTATAGTGCAGGAAAACATTCATTCAGCAGTTGAGGTAACGGGAACGTTTGAGAGTGATAATAAGGATTTAAATAAAATCCATCGTGCCTGCACACTGACGCAGACAAACGGATTTATGGGCTTCCCGATTGACTGCCCTCAAAGAGATGAGAGAATGGGCTGGTTAGGTGATGCGCATGTAACGGCAGAGGCAGGAGTGTATAACTTTAACCTCCGTGAGTTTTACAGAAAGTGGCTTACTGATATCCGCACGGACTGTGATGTGACGGGCGAGGTTCCGCACATTGCACCGTGGCCGCAGCGAAAAGAGCCGTCACCTGTCGACTGGAGCTCGGGCTATCTGATTGTTGCACTGGCGGCATATAAAATGTACGGAGACAAGAGTATAATCGAGGAGCATTATGAAAGCTTCAAGAAATATATGGATTATCTCTACAGCATCAGTGATGACTATATTCTTCCGCAGGGAAGATACGGTGACTGGTCGTCATCGTTAGAAGGTTTCACAAGAGGCGAGCCATTTTATGATAATACAATGTTCTTCTATTATACTCTGCTTATTACAAAGGAATGTGCACAGATACTGAAGAATCCTGATGATGTTAAGCTATATGATGAAAAGCTTACATATATGCGTAACAGATGTATTGATTTATATTATGACAGAGAGGAAAAGAGCTTTGGAGACGGAACTCAGTTTTCAAACGGATTTGCACTTTTATTAGGGCTCGTTCCTGATGAGGACAGAGAATCGGTGTTTAATACACTTCTTTCTTCAATCAAAAAATCAAACGGACATATAATAGGCGGAATATTCGGTGTTCAGTACGTTATGGAGGTATTAAGACGATTTGATAGAGGAGATGTAGCAGTCGCTGCAATGCTTAAAAATACATATCCAAGCTGGCTTGATATGCTTTCGAGAAGTACAACCATAACGGAAAACTGGAGCGGTGAGGGATATGCATCGCAAGACCATTGTATGCTTGGCAGTGTAGACGCACAGCTATATAAAATACTCGGCGGTCTTGATATAGATATGTCATGTGATGTAGAGATAAAGATAAGACCGTATGTTACAGATGCGTGCGGATATGTGAAGGTCACAGAGAAAACGCAGTACGGTGATATTCTGTCTCAGTGGCATAATTATAGTGACAGAATTGAATATATGGTTAATATTCCTGAAAACCTTAATGCAGAGTTTGATGTTTCAAAATTAAATGTCGGAAAAGAAATGACGCTAAACGGTAAATGTGTGTCAGGTAAGGTAATCTTAGAAAACGGATATAACAGCATTATTGTAAAGAAATGAGAGGATAGTATAAAATGAAGAAAAGCGTATGGTCAGCATATTTTTTGGAAAAATCGCCTGAGGATATGGTAGAACTGTTTGAAAAAACAGGCTACAAATATAGCGAGCTTTCATTTGAGCATGGCGAAATGCTGATTGAAAGAGATGAAGACTTTGTAAAGACAGGAAAAGATTTCAAATCATTTGCAGCTGCACATAACATAAGCTTTCCGCAGGGACATATTCCGTTGTGTTTAAAGATTTGTCAGAACAGTGAAGATATGGAAACAATGAAGAAATATCTTGACTTATATAATGCAATAGGAATAAAATACTGCGTTATCCATTGTGATAAATTCTTAGAGCTTGATTTGTCTATAGATGAAATCAGAGAAAGAAATATTAAAGCTTTAAAGGAGCTTGGCGAGTACATAAAAGATACAGAACTTGTTATTTGTATTGAGAACTTAAATGTGTTTCCGATAACGGCTGATGTGATTCTTGATATGTTATCAGAGCTTGACGAAGAGCATTTTGCAATTTGCTTTGACACCGGACATCTTCATATGAATAATGGTGATCTGACTGAATTCATACAAAAGGCAGGACACAGAATCAAAGCACTTCATATAGCAGATAATGAGGGTGAGCGAGACCAGCATCTTATGCCGTGCGGCAAGGGCGGAATCGACTTTGTATCGGTATTTAAGGAAATCAAGAAATTCGGCTATGACGGCTTATATAACCTGGAAATACCGGGTGAATCAGAGGGCATACCGCTTGAGGTGCGCATGCTGAAGCTCGACTATATAAGTAAAATGATGGATGTACTTGATAAGCTATCGGATTGAGGTAAGGGCAAATGAAGATTAAATATCTCGGAACAGCGGCACATGAGGGTTTGCCGGCGGTGTTCTGTCAGTGTGAAAATTGCATGGAAGCAAGAAAAAGAGGCGGCAAAAACTTAAGAACACGTTCGCAAGCACTGATAAATGATGATTTATTGATAGATCTGAATATGGATACACACGTGCATACACTTATGTACGGAATTGACCTTTCACAAATCCATCATTGCCTGATTACGCACGCACACCCTGACCATTTATATACCGACAATATAAATGTACGTCTTCCGGCATACAGCAATATCGAAAACCGTAAGCCATTCAATGTTTACGGATCAGATATAGTTATGGACAGAATTAGAAGTGAATTCAAAAAGGATGACCCGGCAGAGGATAATGTAGCATTATTGAACGCAGTAAAGCCATATGAGCCGTTTGAGGTGTTGAATTATGAAATAACGGCACTGCCTGCATTTCACGATCCGACAAGCGGTCCGCTGATTTATATAATAAAACAGGGCGAGAAGTGCATGCTGTATGCTCACGATACAGGACTAATTTTTGATGAGGTTTTTGAATATCTGAAAAGTACAAAGATATATTTTGACTTTATTTCTATAGACTGTACCGGAGCATTCCGCAAACTGGATTATGATGTTCATATGAATGTAGAGCGTGACATAATAGTTATGAACAGGCTATCTGAACAGGGAAATGCAGACGATAAAACGATAGTTTATCTTAATCATTTTTCACACAATGCAGACGATGTGCTCTATGAGGAGATGTCAGAAAAAGCTCAAAGACTTGGGTTTAAAGTCAGCTATGACGGACTTGAAGTGGAATTTTAAAGGTGAATTGATTTGTATGTAAATATTGATTTTTTAGTAAGACTGATAGCAGCGGTTATCTGCGGTGGCTTAATAGGCTTTGAAAGAGGCGAAACAAAGCATGAAGCAGGATTAAGGACGCATATCATCGTCTGCCTTGGTGCGGCACTGATAATGGTTGTAAGCGAAGCTGTTGTCATTGAATACGGAATAAAATCCGAGATAATGCGAATGGGTGCTCAGATTGTAAGCGGAATAGGTTTTCTGGGTGCCGGAAGCATTATTGTAGACGGAAACAGGATAAGAGGAATTACAACAGCCGCAGGAATATGGACAACCGCTTGTGTAGGTATTGCGGTAGGTGCAGGATATTATTTAATCGGATTTTTCGTGGTAGTGCTTATGCTTGCAGTAATGCACAGCTTAAAGTCCTTTATACGAAAAATCAGAAACAAGAATTCGGGACGTACCGTGCGAGTTCAACTTTCTGATGACGCAGCCCTGAAGGAGTTGCTGTCGGTATTGGCAAAAAATGATGTTTCTGTAAGCAACATAAAGGTTTCTAGCGAGAATGACGGAACCATGGTTGAAATTTCAGCAGCATACAGTATTGACAAGGATTTGATTATATGTGAGCTGGGTGCAAAAGTGAGTTCATTTGAGTTGACAGTAATATAAAGGAGAAGCAAATGCCGATAAGATATAACGATAAAGAAAAGATTTTTAATCTTCAGACCAAGAATACAAGTTATGTATTGGGAATATTAAGGGAAAAGCACCTTCTTCATTTATATTACGGTAAAAAAATTGATGAATATACGCGTATAGAAGATAATCTTCCGGTATATGATGAACCGAACTGGCGTGGGAATGATATTGAAGGACTAAGTTATAGCACGGATATACTTCCAATGGAGTATCCATGTTACGGAAGTGCTGATTTGAGAACACCGGCATTTCATGCTGAATATGAAAACGGCAGTGCTGTGACCTTTCTTGAATATACTTCGCACAGAATATATGGCGGCAAGAAAAAGCTTAAAGGCCTTCCGTCAACATATGTTGAATCAGATAAGGAAGCTCAAACGCTTGAAATTACACTTCGTGATAAGCTTACAGGTCTTGAGGTTGAGTTATCCTATACAGTTTTTGCAGAGTATGATGCAATCGCAAAGAGCGTTTACATACGAAACAATGGTAATAAAAGAATCAACGTCAAGAGTGTTTTAAGCAGCACAACATATCTCTTTGATAAAGAATTTGAATTTGTACATTTAGAGGGTGCATGGGCAAGAGAGCGTCATATACAAAAAAGACCGCTTGTAAACGGGACTATGTTAATAGACAGCAAGCGTGTATCAAGCAGTCATTATCACAGCCCGTTCCTTGCACTTGCAAGACCGCATACTACAGAAAATCAAGGCGAGGTCTACGGCTTAAGCCTGGTTTACAGCGGAAATTTTATTGCACAGGCGGAAACCGATGCGCAGGATAATGTAAGAGTAAATATGGGAATAAATCCGTTTGGATTTAATTGGCATCTTGAGTGTGGTGAGGAGTTTCAGGCTCCGGAGGTTATCTTAGTATATTCAGCGAACGGATACGGTGAAATGTCAAGAACATATCACAAACTTTACCGCACAAGACTGTGCCGTGGAAAATATCGTGACAGTGAGCGTCCGGTGCTTATAAATAACTGGGAAGCAACTTATTTTGATTTTGATGAGGAAAAGATTATAAATATTGCAAAAAAAGCAAAATCAGTTGGCGTAGAATTGATGGTGCTTGATGACGGTTGGTTTGGAAAGCGTGATTGCGATAATTGCTCGCTTGGCGATTGGGTGGAAAATAGAAGAAAGCTACCTAATGGAATAGAGGGCCTGGCAAGTAAAATTACTGATATGGGAATGAAATTCGGCTTATGGTTTGAGCCGGAGATGATATCCGAGGACAGCGATTTATACAGAGCACATCCGGATTGGTGTATACATATTGACGGCAGACGCAGAACAATGTGTCGGACACAGCTGGTATTAGATTTATCACGTCAGGATGTTTGCGACTATATAGTTGAAGCGGTTACGGATATTTTAAACTCTGCTCCTATATCCTACGTGAAGTGGGATATGAACAGAAATATAACAGAAATAGGTTCAGCCAAGCTCCCTGCGAACAGACAGCAGGAACTGCCGCATAGATATATGCTGGGCTTATATGATGTTTTGAAGCGTATCACATCTGCATTTCCGGAAGTATTGTTTGAGGGATGTAGCGGTGGTGGAGGCAGATTTGACGCCGGAATGTTGCATTATTTTCCGCAGTACTGGACAAGTGATGATACGGATGCGATTGAAAGATTGTATATTCAGCATGGCACAAGCATGGTCATGCCGGCGTCGTCTATGGGTGCTCATGTTTCGGCTGTTCCGAATCATCAGGTACACAGAAGTACACCGTTGCATACCCGTGGAAATGTAGCTATGGTCGGACAGCTCGGATACGAGCTTGATCTGGATACATTAAGCGAGGAAGAAATAGAAATTGTCAAGGGGCAGATAGAAGTTTATAAATCTATCCGCAAAGCGATTCATAGGGGTGATATGTATAGGCTCAGGTCGCCGTTTGAAGGCAATAATGTTGCATGGGAATATGTCTCAGAGGATAAGCAGACAGTAGTGTTGATGTACTGTACCATAAACGCAAGAGTAGTACCTGGTCTTACCAGAATAAGATTTGAAGGCTTGGAGAGTAAGGCAAAATATGCAGATACATTAACCGGAAAAATCTATAGAGGTGATTACATGATGAATGTAGGCTTGTATTTTGCAGATGATAAGGACTTTGAATCAAAGCTGCTGGTATTTAAAAGGACAGACAAATAAAATAACTGCGGATTGTACACAAATTTAATCTCATGTTTTCTCTCTTTAATATAAAAATATAGTGTGTACAATCCGTTCTGATTATTGATGTCAGGTTATACATAAAATACATTTGCATTACGTTAGTTATTAGTTGTAAGTGTAATCTGTCATGAGTAATTATCGATTATTGATGTTAGGCTGCATGCATTTGTTTTTTTGAAATTCATGAAAAACTCTCCCTAACATACCCCAATATACTTACATGTAGCCTATCATGAGGAATTGAATTTAAGAGGTAGCGTATGAATAACATATTAGAAAAATTAACGACAGATGAAAAAATCACATTGCTCACAGGTGCGGCATCTATGGAAACTGCCGGGATAGGCAGACTTGAGATAAAAGGGAAACATCTTGCGGATGGTCCTCACGGAGTAAGAATAAAGAACAGAGATTATAATGACGAAAAGCAGAACTGCACAATGTTTCCGAATATGTGCTGCCTTGGTGCAACGTGGGACGTTGAGCTGATAGAAAGGGTAGGCGAAGCGCTCGGAAAAGAATGTTCGTATCGTGGTATTGATATGCTTCTTGCGCCCGGAATAAACATCAAAAGAAATATAGTATGCGGCAGAAATTTCGAATACGTATCAGAGGATCCGTATGTATCGGGAGAAATAGGTGCAGCATATATAAACGGACTGCAAAAGGCAGGAGTCAGTGCCAGCCTGAAGCATTTTGCGGCAAATAACCAGGAAAAATACAGAAGCACATCAAGCTCAGAAATAGACGAACGTACAATGCGTGAAATATATCTTAAGGGTTTTGAAATTGCAGTGAAAAAATCCAGGCCTGAAAGCGTGATGTGTGCGTTTAATAAGCTCAATTCAATCTGGTGTGCAGAAAATAAAATGCTTCTGACGGAGATTCTGCGTGATGAGTGGGGATATGAAGGTTTTGTGGTGTCGGACTGGAATGCAGTTGAGGATGTGGTTAAATCCTTAAAAGCAGGACTTGATTTGCAGATGCCTTCAAATAAAAATTTATATGCCGAAATTAAAGAGGCATATGAACAGGGAGTTGTAAGTGAAGAAGAAATTGACACAGCAGCAAGACGTATTTTACGCTTTGTTTTAAAGGACAAAGCACCAACACCGCAATATGACCGCAACGCACAGCACGAATGTGCAAGAGAAGCAGCTGCGGCGGGTACGGTGCTATTAAAGAACAATGACAAGACTTTGCCTATAACGTCGGATAAATACAAGAAAATTACGGTGGTTGGCGAATTTGCAGACAGACCGCTTATATCAGGAATGGGCAGTGCTGAGGTGTATCCCGATATAGAATACATAGACAGTCCGGTTACAGAATTGAAGAAAAGATTGCCGGACATAGAGATTCAATACAGAGAGTATTTCAGAAAAAGTGAATTACCTACAACAATGCTCTGGCCAAAAATCGGCGAATATAAGAATCTGATTGCTGATTCTGATGCGGTAATAATTTTTATAGGCTCGCACGAATCGGAGGATACAGAATATTTCGACAGAAGAAATGTATATTTTAATCCAAATTATGAAATGTTTATCGAAGAGGCACACAGAGCCGGCAAGAAAACAATTGTTGTAATGCAGTCAGGAAGTGCTATGATTCTGGGAGACTGGAATGATTATGCAGACTCCATATTGCAAATGTGGCTAGGCGGTGAAGCAGCAGGTAGTGCCATTGCTGATATTCTATGCGGAAATGTAAATCCATCGGGACGACTTAGTGAAACCTTCCCGAATTGTCTGAGAACAGATATTGAGTATCCCGGAAATGGCGAGGTTGTACGCTATAAAGAGGGCTTTGAGGTTGGTTACAGATATTATGATATTCATACCGATGAAATATGCTATCCATTTGGTCATGGACTATCTTATACAGATTTTAAATATGAGCTTGAGTATGTTGAAGAAACAGACGAAACGGTAAAAATATCAGTGAAGCTCACAAATACCGGTATGGCAGACGGTGCAGAGGTAATGCAGATATATGTAAATGATCCTGTTTCAACTGTAAGTAAGTCTATAAAGGAATTAAAGGCATTTAAGAAGATATTTGTCAAGCAGGGCGAGAGCAAAACAGTAGTTGTTGAAATTAGAAAAAGTGACCTTGCATATTATAACATTATGTTAAAAGAATGGATTATTGAGGACGGCGAATACAGATTTCTCATAGGCTCATCATCGCAGGATATACGTGTGAATACATCGGTTAATATAACAGGAAAAACACCGTACACTATGCATGGTGACGGAATAACCTTACTTGGATAAGCAAAAACGGAGGAGAATATGCAGTTTAAATCAAAATGGATTACAACAGAAAAATTTGTCGGCGTAAAACCGATTGATGTATTCCATAAGGAGCTTGATAAACAGGTTTTAGAGGAAAGCGTCATTAAAAATTATCACGTGCATTTCAGAAAGAAGATTTTTCTTGATAGCACTTCTGATGTGCGTATAAGGATTTCGGCGGATGACTATTATAAGCTGTATATCAACGGACGCTTTGTTTGTCAGGGTGTTGCTCCTGCATATTTTGATTCGTATAACTATAACGATGTCAATATTTCAGATTTTGTAAATGAGGGCGAAAACATAATAGCACTGCACGTATATTATCAGGGGCTTATAAACCGTGTCTGGAACAGCGGTGATAATCGTATGGGCGTGATTGCAGACATACACTCGGGCGGTAAATATATCGGTGGTACAGATGAAAGCTGGAGGTATAGCGAGGCCATGGAGTATTCGGGAGATACAACAGGCTATGAAACGATGTATCTTGAAAACATAAATTTTAACCTCAAAGAAAAGAACTGGAAAGTGACAGATTTTGATGATAAGCATTATATAAATGCGATAGTGTCGGAGGATGATGATCACATATTTATTGATGAACCGGCAGCGTGCATTGACGTTTATGAAATAAATCCAGAAAAAATTATTAAGCTTAATAAAACGGACTATTTTGTTGATTTTGGAAAAGAGATAACAGGTCAGTTTAAAATGAGGGTAAGCGGCAAAAAGGGGCAGAAGGTAACGATAATGTACGGCGAAGAAGCAGACGGCTATGATGTGAGATATAATATGCGTTGTAACTGCCGATACATTGATGAATGTACATTATCGGGTGATTGCGATAATTTTGAATTTTATGATTACAAGGCATTCAGGTATGTAAAGATAGTTACGGATTGCGATGATCTTGATGAAAGTACTTTTATGGCAGTCGTAAGACACCATCACTTTGAAGAAAAATGCTTCCTTAAATCAGATATTAAGCATTTAGAGGATATCTGGAATTTATGTGTACATACATTGAAGGTTGGAGTGCAGGAAGGCTTTCTTGACTGTCCGACAAGGGAAAAGGGGCAGTATTTAGGGGATTTTACTGTCAGCGGTCTTGCATATATGTATATAACCGGTGACAGTGAAATTTACCGTAAGACTCTCTGGGACTTTGCAAGAACAATAAAGGTATGCAAAGGACTTATGAGCGTTGCACCGGGAAGCATAATGCAGGAAATCGCAGATTTTTCACTGCAATATCCGTTGCAGGTGCTTAACTATTACAGATATACAGGAGATATTGAAACATTAAAAGAGCTTTATCCTATAGTTTGCGGTGTGGTTAACTATTTTGCTCAATACGAACGTGAGGACGGATTATTGCTTAATGCAAACGAAAAGTGGAATTTAGTAGATTGGCCGAAAAATTTGCGTGACGGATATGATGTTAATAACGAGGAAAAGGAAGCAAAAAGACCTTGCCACAACGTATTGAATGCATTTTATATAGGTGCTCTGAAATGCGTTGATGAAATCAAGAGGATATTGGGCGAAGTACCGGACGATAGGGCTGAGCATATTTCAAAATCGTACATTAAGGTGTTTTATGATTGTGAAAAGAAGCAATTCTATGATACAGAGGAGCGTTTGCATAGTGCTCTGCATTCCAATGTTTTACCTATAACCTTTAAAATTGCACCGAAAGAATCGCTTGAAAATATCAGAAGGACTATTATGGAAAAGGGCTTGTGTTGCGGAACGCAATTTTCGTACTTTGTATTAAAGGCACTTGCCGCCATGGAAGCATATGATGACGAATTGAAGCTGATTACAAATGAGACGGAGCATTCATGGGTGAATATGCTCAGAGAAGGTGCAACAACGTGCTTTGAGGCTTGGGGCAAGGAGCAGAAATGGAATACAAGCCTGTGTCATCCGTGGTCATGTGCACCGATTATTGCGATAATAGAGGATATTGCAGGTGTTGCGTCAAAGCTGTTTAAAAACGGAGAAAACATAGTAAATATTTCGGTATGAAAATATGACAAATTAAACCGAATAATTGCCATTTAAAGAATTTTGGAAAAATGATAAGATTATTATATAGTAAAATGGGAGGAATAAAATATGAAAAAACTGATTTCGTGGATTCTTATTTTTGCATTGTCAGGAATAATGAATATAACCGTAAATGCAGAAGAAACGCCAAAATGGGACGGTGTTACCTTTGATACTTCATGGTATAATACATCGGAAAAGAGCTTTACGATTTCTACGCCTGCACAGTTTGCAGGATTTGCACAGATAGTAGCAGGAAAGGCGAACGGAGTCAGTAAGGATTCGTTTGGTGGAAAGACTGTAACCTTAGGGGCAGACCTTGATTTTGCAGATGAAGCCCTGCAGCCGGTCGGTGTTGCAACATCGGCATTTAAAGGCACCTTTGACGGCAACGGACATATTATAAAGAATATCAGAATTATTCCATGGTCAGGAGATGAAAATGCAGAGGTTGGTCTTTTTGCAAGAGTTCAGGGCGGAACGATAAAGAAGCTTGGCGTAGAAAAACTTGAATTATCATATGCACTTGATTCGGCAGCAAAGGGCAACTATTTCGCAGGCGGACTTGCAGGTCACATAAGAGAAAAAGCGGTTATTGAGGATTGTTTTGTAAGAAATATCACGTTGTCTGATTTCACGAATGACGGTGCACTCTTCGGTGGACTTGTGGGACAAATAAGAGCAGGTGCAACGATAGAAGGCTGTTATACAACAAGTGTAAGCAGTGGAATGAATGTCACTGCATCAAACGCACTCGTTTCAAATTTTGTTGCGAAGATTACAAGTCACGCAGGAGATACTATAATTTCTGACTGCTATGCAGGTGTGTATAATGATTTCAAGGGGGTTAATGAAATTATTGGTGCCGTAGGCACAGAGAATTCCTCGGCACAAATTTCAAATGTATATTATGATGCATGCGAAAATCTTAACTCATGGGTAGGAAAGACAGCAGGTACGTTTGTAACAAGTGAAAATTTAATTGCTCTTGACGGTGAGGTAAGCCTTAGTGATGGATTTATAGTGAACGAAGATACCGGCTACAACTACGGATACCCGATTCTGAGTTGGGAAAAGGACGGAGCTACGGATGAGCCGATAGAAGAAGATGTTGTTTTTGAGGTGGTTACTAAGACAGAAAACAGCGTAGAGCTTACATATATAGAAAATGCACTTTACAGTATGGATAATACAGAATGGTCAGACGTCAATGTATTTGAAAATCTTACAAAAGGAATTTACAAGTTCTATATGAAGACTGCTGAGGATGCTGATAAGGTATATGAGCTTACCACATCAGTAGGCGATAGAGTTGATGAATTTGATGTATGGGATGGAAGCGTTGACACAAGCTGGTATGATGCAGATGAATCAGTATTTTATATCTCAACCTCAGCTGAGTATGCCGGGCTGGTTGAGCTATCAAGAGCTACTTCAAATGCTAATTTTACTGATAAAGAAATAAATCTTATGTCAAATCTTGATTTGTCAAATCTTGATATAAAGCCGGTGGGTTATGGAGCAAGCTATTTCGGCGGAACATTTAACGGAAACGGTCATGTGATTAAAAACGTAAAAATTATAGATTCAGCAGACAGAGAAATTGGATTGTTCGGAAGAGTTGACGGTACTGTTAAAAATCTCGGAGTAGAAAATATCAGTCTTAATTCAGAGGGTGATCCGTCTAAAAATTATAATGCAGGTGGATTTGTAGGATATCTGAGATATGGAACAATAGAAAACTGTTTTGTAAGAAATGTGGATGCAACGGCACTTGAAAATAAAGTTACATATCTTGGCGGTTTTGTCGGATATGCAAGAGCTGCACAGATAAGCTCGTGCTATGTAGTGAATTTCACATTGAGCGATACGGATATATCAGCTGACAGAATTGCTAATTTTGCTTCTAATGTTATAGAAACCAGTAAGCTGAACGGTTGCTATTCAGCCTCAGATAATGGCTTACAGGGGTATGACATAATCGGCTTTGCACAGGCGGCTTCAACTGCTTCTCTGAGTAATTGCTATTATGATACTTTAGGCAATGGAGCAGGTAGCGGAAATCCGACTGATGCCTTGACATTAAAGGAATTAAAGGTTCTTGATGACTGCTATAATCCGGCATATGATGCTGAGTATAACCTCGGATATCCGGTGCTTGAATGGGAAAAGTTCAATGATGTAACATATAACGATATCGCATTATATAGCGAAAACGGACAGGTTTATTTCAAGATAATCGGATTAAAGAATAATACGGAAAACACAATAAACCCGGTTGCAGTATGTGCAGTATACAAGGACGGATATATGACTGATGCAGGATGTGAAATTGTTGCGGATATAGGCGAATACTCACTGTACGGCGATATTATTGTAATAGCACAATCAGAGGGTGACGAGGCAAAGGGAATGCTTTATACATCGTGTGATAATGGTATTCCGCTTATTAAAAGCTCAGAGCTGAATTAAGGAGACTAACAGATGAGAAGAGTTTATGCAGGTCTGATAACAGTACTGCTGCCGTTATTGATAAACACCGCATATGCCGCAGAGGAATATATTCCGGAGGTGGAATGGTATGCAAATGAGGAGTGTAACAACTCCTCAAGCTGGGTAAACAACACTATGGCAAGCGGTGGTACAAATGCATATACTTCAGAGGTGATGTACGTTGCAAAGGAAAGTGACGTAAGCACCTCTCTTCCTGTTGAGCTTTGCCGAAAAATAACTGCGGTAAATGAGGGAGAACTGACATGCGAGTTTGCTTTTTCACTTGATACAAGCATTGATAATATGACTTTTGCGCTTGTAAATAAAAGTGAAAAGGTTGTTTCTCTTGTTGTCAGAGACGGAAGTCTTTTCTACGAATCAAGCGATGGCGATGATATATTGCTTAGCAAGCTTGAATTTTCAAATGATCTTGATGAATATTTGTATCACGTCAGAATGAGCATAGACATTGATACAGCAACGACAAAAAGTGTTGAGGTAAACGGAGTAACTGCATGTACTGATGTACCGTTTTTAAAGGCTATTTCCGGCATTGACGGCTTCAATGTGCGTACAGGTGAAGAAGCAACCGGAACATTTTTATTGAGCTATTTGAGGATTTATCAGAATTATGAAGTTTTTGAATGCTTCAGAAGTAAAAACATTCCTGACAGTTTTAAAATTTCGGGGAATGTCGGCACGAGGACATTTAATTATCGCTATCAGGATCGTTATAGCATGGAAATCGATACAAATGAATCTGATGCTCAGATAAGCCGTGAGTTTTTGTCTGTTTGTGGAAAATTAAGGGTGGAATTTCAACTTCTTCTCCCGGAATATAGAAACGGAGTTGATATGTCGCTTTGTACAGGAGATGAACAAATTCTGACTATTACTGCAGACGATGCAACATTTAACTGTACGGCGGTAAAATCAGAAAATTTATATGATTACAAAAATAATATTTGGTATCACTTCATGGTAGAAATAGATACTGAGGAAAACAGTGCAGATATTTATCTTAACGGCAAACTTAAAGCAGAAAATGTTGGAATCAAGGATTGTGAATATATAGATGGTTTTAAAATTTCAGCTACACAGTCACCTGAAAAGGTGGTTATAGATGACATCAGCGTGTATGGATTGAAGTTATGTGAAAACTATGTAAGTGAGCCACAGCCGGTCAATAGTGATGATTACTTGATCGGAATGCAAATGTGTCCGCTTTGGACAGAGGGAACGATGGATGGCTGGTCGCCGATTAAATCTGCACCGGGCAGAAAGCCTGTTTTAGGGTATTATGATGAAGGTAATCCGGAGGTTAATGATTGGGAAATAAAGCAGATGGCAGAACACGGAATAGATTTTCAGCTTGTATGTGCATATACCTGTTATTCAAAAGAGGTTGAAAACAGAGACCCGATAAAGGATAATGTATTCCGTCACGGTAATGCCCTGCATAACGGATATTTCAATGCAAAGTACAGCGATTATATGAAATTTGCAATACTTTGGGAAAATAACGGATATAAATATGGAACTCTTGAATATGATGATTTCTTTAATAATCTTGTTCCGTTCTGGATTGAGTATTATTTCAAGGATGAAAGATATCTGAAGATAAATGGCAGACCGTTTATATCAATATACAATCCGCAACGCTTCTTTGAGCTGTTCGGCGAAAATGCAGCTGACAGAAAAGCCGGTGTGCAGAAGTTTAGGGATATGTGTATTGAAGAGGGCGTAGGTGATCCCATAATCGCAATCAGTCCGGGTGCTGTCTATACCAATTTATTAGTTGATGAATACAGCTCATATGGAATAGATTTTGCGGCAAAATATAATTTCGGAAACGATGGAATTGGAACACAGCAGTATCATTTGAATAATCTGAAAGAGTGGAATGACGGTAATGATATGGGAATAATCCCGGTATGTGTTCAGGGCTTTAATTCCATTCCGTGGAACAACGAAGGTGGCTTCAAGGCAAATCCGGAGGAGTATAAGTCTCAGCTTGAATGGATAAAAAATACATATGCTCCGTCAGTTGGCTCAAATATGCTTATTGCAGCAACCTGGAATGAATATGGCGAAGGTACGGTAATTGCTCCGACGGAGTCTGAGGGCTTCGGATATCTTGATGCTATAAGAGAAGTATTTGCTGATACCGAAGAGCATACTGATGTGTCGCCAAGTCAGGAACAAAAATCAAGAATAAATAATCTTACGGTTCAGGAAAATTTCAATGCAAATATAAAAGAAAAAATGCTTGCAGCCCCTTCTGAGCAAAGTGTAATCAAAGGATGGTATTTTGATACTGATACAGAAGGCTGGTCACCCTGCGGTGATATAGTACAGATAGATGTTACAGATGGTATTATGAAGGTTAAAGCGTTGTCTGAGAAACCGAGAATTGTATTGCGTGATATAAATATAGATACAAGCAAGGTCAACTATGTGAAAATAACAATGAAGGCCAACTCCACATCAAGTGATGGTTGCATTTATCATTCTACAAGCTTTTCAAGCAATTTTGATGAAAATAAAAAACAATATTTCTCTTTTATAAATTCAGAGGATATGAGTGAAATATATGTGCCGATTGCGAGCGGAGTTTCGTGGAAAGGGATGCTTAAAGACCTGAAAATTGTGCTTGGTACAAATATATCAGACCTTAGTGATGAAATTGAGATTGAATCAATTGAATTACTGGGAAATGAAGTTAATGAAGGATATATAGCGGTTGACGGCTACAGTGCAGAGTGCAGTATTGTAGACGATATGATTTCATTAAAGGATGTTGCAGACATATATGAAGCAGAAGTACAGTATTTTACTCTTGATGACAAATACACAGTCAGGTATCGTGATAATGCATTTATTGTAAAAAACGGTCAGAAAATCATGAGTGACAGGTATAAGACAATTCTGCTTGATAAAGCACCTGAAGTAATCAATGGTGAAATTTACGTATCATACACAACTGCTATGCGTATGTTTGGTGGTGATATTGACGCAGATGAGATACGCACTGGTAAGACGGATTTTATAAACACAGCACGTGAAACAGTATACGAATACGATCTTTCGGATACAGACTCAATGTCATTTAAGCACGCTGCTTCAAAGTATTATAAAAATGGAGTGCTGACATTAAAGGCATCAGGAAATGACCTGTATGTAAAGCTCCCGGCTACGGATATTGAAGCGGATAAAATCAAGCGGATTATTGTGGGTATGAAATCAAATGTTTCATCAAACGGTGAAATATATTTTTCAAGAGAAGAAGCGGATAACTTCAAATCAGAAAATGTAATAGAGTTTCCTGTGACGGAAAGTGATATAATATGCGAATATGTAATCAATACTGAGCAATGCGAGGATTTCAGGGGAACTGTTTCGCAATTGAGAATAGATCCGATTGAAACGCTTGGAACAGTTGATATTGCGTATATAAGATTACTCGGAGATGTTAATGTCCCGGAAATTAAAGTGGAAGATAAAACAGGTGCGGCAATCAGGCTTACGCAAGCTGCAGATATAGAATACAGTATGGATGCTGAAGTATGGCAATCAGAGAGTGAATTTAACAATCTGCCTGCCAATACATACACTGTTTACTGGAGATTAAAAGGACAAACGTCAATTTTGGGTAAAGAGACAGTAACACTCGGCAAAGAGGTGAGCAGAAATTCGCTTATCTGGGACGGAAGTGTTGACACTTCCTGGTATGGAATTGCAACAAAAGAGTTCATCCTCTCTACGCCGGCTCAGGTTGCAGGCTTTGCAGAATTAGTCAGCAACGGTAAAAATTTCAGCGGTAAAAAACTGTTTCTGACATCAGATATGGACTTTAATAACCTTGAGTTTTGTGTGGCGGGTGGTAATACTAAGCCGTTTAAAGGTGAGTTTTACGGAAACGGACACATATTATCGAATATCAGCTCTATCAATACGGCAGATCCGGATTTTGGGTTTATAGCAAGAAACGAAGGGCTTATAGCTGATCTTGGTATAGAATCATCGAGGTTTGATGCCCAATACGGTGGCTGTGTCGGAATTCTGACTGGAAGAAACGCAGGAATAATTAAAAATTGCTTCGTAAGAGAATCAGTACTAACAAACAATAGTGACACAATGAACAGAATGGGTGTTATTTCAGGCAGAGCAGAAGGCGGAATTATAGAAAATACATACGTTTATGGTGTAAGCCTTGAGGGGAATGTGCCGAGATACGGTTTTGGCGGATTCGTCGGAACAGCAGAAAACGGAGTAAGTATTTCGGGGTGCTATAGTGCTAAGGTCAATACATCAGCTTATGATAAAACAAGACTTTTTGCAGCATTCGATGATGAATCATCGTGGAGCAGATGCTATTTTGAAAATAAAGAGACATCTGAAAATACTATACTCAATGCAGGAGGCACTCCTTCTGATTATATAAAGGAATACGCACAAAAGCTTGGCGATGCATTTACTGATTCGTTGGGCAGCGAATACAACGGAGGTTATCCTGTGCTTTTATGGGAAACGAGCGGATGGTCAGAAAAAGCACAAATAGAATCGTCAGTAACAACAAGTACAATAGGCGATATATTAATAGCCAAAGCATCGTTTGTAAATACAGCTTCAACGGAGCAGCCGGTATGCGTTGTTATAGCGTTGTATGATGATTCAAGGCTTGTTTCACTAAAGCATACAAAGGCAATTGCAAAGCCGTTGCAGACAACTGAGATAAGCATAAGCACTCAGATGAACAAAAAAGCAGACTTAATCAAAATATTTACATTAAAAGATTTCAGTACATTAGAGCCGACAGGCGAAGCGGTAGTAATAAATAACTAAGTAACGCTTGTATGCGGCAGAATGGAGGACGAGGATGAAAATCAAATCATTTATTTCCGTATTGTTATGCGGTACGATGCTCAGCGGCATTGTTCCGGTCGTACAGGCGGAGGAAGTGAAGGGTACAAGACCTGAAAAGCCTACGTGGTATATATGGCAGGACACTAATTCTGTAAGCTCATGGGAAGCGAATAAAACAGCATCAGGCTCCTCAACAGTGGCATCAAAGGAAGTTATGGGCTTTGGCGTATATAACGACAGCAGTGAATATCTGCCGGTATCGGGAAACAGAGAAACTGTGCCAATTTCAGGCGGCAAGCTTACTCTAGAATTCGGGTTTGCACTTGATCGTGAGATGGACGGTACAGCGTTCAGACTTCTTGACGGCAAAAAAACTGCTTTTGGAATAGTAACCAAAAACAGCGGATTATATCTTGAACAGCCAAACGGAGAGCTTTGTTATCTGACAAGCTACTCAACCTCAAGAATTATTGATTCGTACGCATATGATGTTAAGGCTGAAATTGATATGGATACGAAGATGATAGAAAATGTCTATATCAACGGTGCACTTTATGCGGTTAATGAGGAATTTGCCGAAAAGATTTCACAAATCACATCATTCGATTTTGCTACGACAAATGAAGCGGTAGGAAATCTTTCAATAAGATACGTAAAGCTCTACGGCGGTTATAATGTGTATGAAATGTTTATGAGCGGAAACGGTTTGCCGTCTGACTGGACTATGAATGGCAACGGCTCAGCAGGTTTAAGAGTGTTCAACTACCGCTATGTAGACCGAAATTCACTTGAAATCAATAGTGAAAAAGGTAATGTTGAATACATAAAGAAGATTGATTCTTTAAGCGGCAAGATAACATTTGAAACACAGATGCTTTTGCCGAAGAAAAAGGGAAATATCGAAATTGCTCTTATGAATGATGAAGGCAAGGTATTCTCCTTTATATCCGGTGAGGAGGATTTTGCATATCTTTCAAACGCCGGAAAAACAAATTTCTATAACTATATGGAAAATGTATGGTATCGTTTCAGAGCAGAGCTTGATTTGGATAATCACACGGCAAATATCTATTTAAACGGAAAGCTTAAAAGTGAAAATGTGCCTATCAGACCTGCATCAGACGTAAATACAGTAAAGCTGTTTGTGCCGCAGGGCGAGGGGACGGCTGTATTTGATGATATTATACTTCATCAGACACCGCAAACTCCGTCGGATTACGTACCGGAGCCACAGTCGATTGCATCTGATGAATATGCAATCGGAATGCAGATGTGTCCGCTCTGGACAGAGGGTACTCATAACGGTTGGGATGAAATGAATGCCGCAAAAGGCAGAATTCCGGTGCTTGGATACTATGATGAGGGTGATCCGGAATATTCGGACTGGGCTATTAAATATATGGCAGAACACGGAATAAATTTCTGGCTGCCGTGTATGTACACCTGTTACGCACTTGAAGAGGCAGAGCGTGACCCAATCAAGGATAACAGCTTCCGTCATGGATATGCAATACATAACGGATATTTCCATGCAAAATACAGCGATGATATGCCGTTTGCGATTCTTTGGGAGAACGGCGGCTACCTTGTAGGCAGAGCGACAGAAAAGGACTTCTTTGGAAATCTTGTTCCGTTCTGGATAGAGTATTATTTTAAGGACCCGAGATATTTCAGATTAAACGGCAGACCTGTTATGTCAATTCTCAACCCGGGTAATTTCTTCTCGATTTTTGAAGGTAATGCAAGAAATGACGAAGCTGTACTCAGTGGTATTCAGAAGTTCAGGGATATGTGTATTGAAGCAGGAGTCGGCGATCCGATTCTTATGATAAATACAACTGCTCTTAACAATACATATGAGGATATAGACCGTTGGGATAAAATGGGACTTGAAGGATTTTCAAAGTACAATTACGGTATATACGGTAACCTTGAGTCGCATAAAGAATACTTAAATACATACAAAGAGCATAATAAGGATAACTCAACACTTGAAATTTTCCCGGCACTCTGTACCGGATTTAACGGCGTATGGGATTCATCGGGCAGAGGTTATGAATCAACTCCGAAAGAATATAAGAGCTTCCTTGAATGGATGAAGGACGAATATTTGCCGTCATTGCCGAAATCAAAGTTTGAAAAGCGGGTTATGGTTGCGGCAACGTGGGATGAGTTTGGTGAAGGTACCATAATTTGTCCAACGCAAAAATACGGCTTCGGTCATCTCGATGCGATAAGAGATGTATTTATCGGCGAAAGTGAGCATGAGGATATTATACCTACAGCCGAGCAGAAGGCAAGAATAAATAATATGTATAATCCTGACAGAGATGCAGGATATACAAAGGAGCACGTACTGCCAGATGTAAAAACACAGGTTCCGATTCTTTCGTGGGATTTCTCACAGAGTATGGGTGACTGGAGCATAAGCGGCGGTATAAGCAATGTAAAATACGAAAACGGTGCAGCCACAATCGAATTAAACGGCACAAATCCGACGATTGCTTTAAGTGATTCAAACATTGACCTTTATAATATAAATTATATGAAGGTTACAATGAAAGCTGGCGTATCAAAGGGTGGTACTGTAACGTGGACTACAAATAAGGATACAGGTGTAGATAATCATAAATATAGAGTAATGCCGATGCAGGGCGAGGAGAACGGTGAATTTATTGACTACTATATCCCAATCGGAGAAAATTATGAGTGGTCAGGTGTGTTAGGACAGCTTACCTTTGTTCTCGGACAATTCTATAATACGGATGAGGATATAAGACTTAAATCAATAGAATTACTCGGCAATGCCGACACATCTCAGAGCAAGCTGAAAATGGGTAATTACCATGTTCCGCTTGATATTATAACTGAAAACGACGGTGTGAACTATGTTGATATAAAGACGCTTGCAAAGGAGCTTGGCGGCAATCTGTCAAGAGTTGTAAAAACTGATTCGGGAATAGTTAAAATCGGTTCAAATGCAACTATTATAACCAACGGTTTGAAAACTGCATCGAAAAAAGACGTAGCTGTTGAGCTTACGCACGCTCCGTTTATGCGTGACGGGAAATTCTATGTGTCGATTGACAGCTTAAATGCAATAACCGGTTCGGGCTTTAGCTATGACGAGATGAATAAAGTTCTTGAATGTACAACTCTTGAATCAGAGGCGGACAGCTCAAGCAGAGAGGTAATAAAAGAATACTTGTTTGAAACTGCCGATGATATTGCGGGAATGTCATTCAACTCAAATATTTCATCGAAAACCTTTGGCGATGGCGGCGTGAAGCTTGGTATTGTAGGTGGAGACCCGTATTTCAGAATAGTTGAAGATATTGATGCAAGCAAGGTGAAGAGAATTGAAGTCGGGATGAGCTCAGGAGTGGCATCAACCGGACAGATTTACTTTGTTACTACGGCTGCAACAAATATGAATGAAGCAAAGTCCTTCAAATTTGCGTTATCGGCTTCGAAAGAAACAAAGAATTATCTGTTAAATTGCGAAAATAATTCAAGCTGGAACGGAACTGTAACTCAGTTAAGAGTTGACCCGGCTGCTAAAGAGGGGGCAGGAAGCTGGGTAAAGATAGATTATATCCGTTTGCTTGGCGATGTGATTGAGATTCCGGGTGAAGAAAAGGTAGAAAGCTGTGTAAAGGTAACGGATAACTCGTATTCATGGGAATTTGATGCCAATACAACTTACGACGGATTTGCTCCGTCAAAGCATATAGCAGACCTTAAGGCAGAAAATGGCGAGCTGTCGTTTAGAGCATCGGGAATTAAGCCTGTTATTGAAACTGAGAACGGTGTATCCATAGATGCAGATAAATATCAGAGCTTGCAGATTAAGCTTAAAAATAATACAGCAGGAAACTATATGAGGGTTTATTTCTATACAAACGATGAGGGTGTAGTCAACTCGCAGTGCGGCTATGAGGTTGCAACAACTGCATATGACGAATCAGGTTCGACATATGAAATAGACCTTACTCAAAACAGCAACTGGAACGGTACGGTTAAAGGACTGTTATTGGAATTCCCGGGAGAACAGGGAACAATAAAAATAGACAGTATAAAGCTACAGTAAGGAAAGGTGGTCAAAAATGAAAATGAAGAAAATAATTTCATTGCTTATTTCTCTGTGCATGGTATTGAGCCTTATGGTCTTACCTGTAAATGCAGAAATAACAGCAGACACAAGCTGGTATAACACAACAGCAACAGAATTTACAATTGACACACCGGAGCAGTTTACAGGCTTCGGAAAGATTGTAGCAGGTCAGGCTGACGGCATTGATGCAGACAGCTTTGCAGGCAAAACGGTTAAACTTGGTGCAGATATTGATTTCAACGGTAATGAAATCACACCGGTAGGTGTTGCAACAAAGGCATTTTCAGGTACATTTGATGGTGGAAATCACGTTATTAAAAATGTTAAGGTTGTAAACTCAGATACGGTAAATAATCCGGAGGTTGGCTTATTTGCAAGAGTAAAGGGCGGTACAATAAAAAATATCGGTATAGAAGATATTGAAGTGGTATTTGGTTATACCGGTGAAAGCGGTGCACGCTACGCAGGAGCTCTTGTGGGCTGTGCGAGAGAGGGTGCAGTAATTGAGCAGTCATATGCAAGAAATGTAACTTTATCAGATCTTACTACATCGGGTGAGGTTGCAGGTGCATTGATAGGTCAGTTAAGAGATAGAGTAACAGTTAAAAACTGCTATGCCGTAAACAGAATAATCGGCGAAAACGTACATACAGAAGCACTCGTTTCGGGATTTATCGGCTTAATCAATCAGTCGGGCGGTGCGTCATCGGTTGAAAACTGCTATGCAGGTAAGTATAACTATAATGAAAGTTATGCAAAGATTGTGGGTGCTGTAAGAAATGCACACTCGTCAGCAACAGTAACAAATGTTTATTATGACACATTCCAGTGGGTAGGAAATACTTCATGGGCTGATCAGGCGGTAGGTACAAATGTTTCTGCGGATGTTTTAAAAGCGCTTGCAGATATCAATCTTGATGAAAACTTTATTGTAAATGATAACGAAGAGTTAAACAGCGGATATCCTTTACTTGCATGGGAAAAGGGCATTATAGTGGATGACGGCGACGATGAGGAAATATCGGATACAGGCATTACAGTAACCACAGATACATCATGGTATAACGGAAGTGCTACAAGTTTTGAGCTTAACACAAAGGAGCAGTTTGTAGGCTTTGCACAGCTTGTATCAGACGGTAATAATTTTGCAAATAAAACTGTATCACTTGGAAACGATATTGACTTTGAGGGCAACACTATCTATCCGGTTGGTACGGCATTAGCAGCATTCTCGGGTGTATTTGACGGTAATAATCATATCATAAGCAATGTTAAGATAATCAATTCGGATACGTCAGCAAATTCTGAGGTTGGTTTGTTTGCAAGATTAAAGGGCGGTAGTGTAAAGAATCTTGGTATCACGGATATAGAGGTCTCATTTGGTTACACTGGTGAAAGCGGAACACGTCTTGTCGGTGGTCTTGCTGCTCATGCAAGAGAAGGTTCTGTTATTGATAACTGCTTTACAAGAAGTGTAACATTTTCAAATGTTCCGACAAGCGGCGAAATAGTAGGTGCATTGGTCGGACAGTTAAGAGATAATGTAACAGTTAAGAACTGCTATGCTGTAAACAGAATAATCGGTGAAAATGTTCACACCGAAGCATTGATTTCAGGTCTCATAGGCTTCCTGCACTCATCAGGTGCTGCATCAACGGTTGAAAACTGCTATGCAGGTAAGTATAACTATAACGAAAGCTATGCAAAAATAGTAGGTGCCATTAGAAATGCACACGCATCGGCAACAGTAAATAATGTATACTACGACACCTTCCAGTGGGTAGGAAATACCTCGTGGGCAGATCAGGCAGTAGGTACAAACGTAGCATCGGATATATTAAAAACACTTACAGATGTAGATCTTGGCGGATATTTTGTATTGAATGAAAATGGAGACTACAACTTCGGTTATCCTGCGCTTGAATGGGAGCCGGGAGCAGTTAAGAAGGAATGGGATGATGACACAAGCTGGTTTACAGGTGCAGGTGAATATATTATCACAACTGATCAGCAACTTGCAAGTATCGCAAAGCTTGAGGATACAACAGGCTCAACCTTTAAGCTAGGTAACGACATTGATATGTCATATGCTGTATTCGACGGCATAAATGAGTTTGATGGAGTTTTAGATGGTCAGGGCTATGAAATCAAGAATCTTAGACTAAGTGCGGCAGGAGTAGATGCAGGTCTTGTAAAGACGCTTAATGGAACAATTAAGAATGTGGGATTTAATGGAGTAACAGTAAGTGGTGACAGTGAGAAGGATGCAAATAATGCAGCGGCGATAGCGGCTGTCAATAACGGTACTATCGAGTACTGCTATGTTAAAGACTTCATATATTCAGGAACAACATGGAGAGTAGGTACACTTGCGGCACATAACAGAGGAAATATCAATCACTGTTATGTAATAAATCTTGATATTTCAGGTGCATATAACGGAAGTAAGTGGAATGAGAGCTGCGAAGGTATCGGTATGGCAGTTGGCAGAACAGAGCCGGAGGGCAGTGTAAGCAATTGTTACGTGGGCGGAAAGTTAAACGGATCACCGAGCTGCAGATTTAACTTTGGTTACATTGTAGACGGTGATGCGAGCAATATTACAAACTGTTACACAACACAGTACTGGCAAGGAAGCTTATTGAATCCGAGTGTAAAGGTTGAAGGAAACTATACATATTACGTTGGTAAGACGCTTTCAGTTGAGCAGCTTCAGACAATTAAGCACGGCTGGTGCGAGCTTGACGGATTTGCGGTTGACTATTACGGCTTAAACGGCGGTTACCCGATATTCGAGAAGAATATTCCGGTATTCGATACAAGTGTAAGCACAGATATAATGGCTGTGATTCCTGATGGCGGAAAGGTTGTTTCAACAGGTGATATTGAGCTTAATATTGATACGGATAAGCATATCATTATAAGCGGCGGAAACGTAAGCGGAGCAATAAAGGCGGAGAGCATTGAAATCGCAGACGGAGCGAATGTAACTGCTTCGATTGAAGCAAATAACATTATGATGTACGATGCTGAGGTTAGCGGAGCAATCCGTGGTACAGGAAAGCTTGATATGACTGATTATACAGGAAATGTCTCAGCAATTAACGGTGCAAGTGGTTTTGAAACAGTATATGGACCGAAAAATGTAAAGGTAAGTGAAGCAGCTGCTTTATATCTTGTACAGTACGACACCGAGGGCAGAATGGTCGGTATGTACAATAAGGATATGAGTGCAGGCGAGAGTGTTGATCTTTCAGCAATTGATACAACACTTGAAAGCTCAGCCAACACAAAGGTATTTATCTGGAAGTCAGATATGGAACCGTTAGCAAAGAGCTATGCTCTTCGTGATGAATATTCATATTCAGAGCCGTTAAAGGTACTTATTTTAGGAAACTCAATAACATGGCATTCACCGGCAGAAAGTCTTGATTGGGATGGTGCACGTGGAATGGCTGCATCGAGTGATGAAACAGACTATGTTCACGTATTAGATGACTTGTTAAGTGAAAATCTTTATAATGTAGAAATCAGGGCTGAAAACATTGCGGCACTTGAAAACTACTGGGTAAAGGAAAACACATATCTCTGGAATCACTGGGTATATAAAAATCACAAAGACTGGAAGCCGGACGTGATTATCAATACAATCGGTGCGAATATGATGAATCAGGTATCAGATAAGAACGCAGCTGTTGCAGAGGACTTTGTAGAGCCGTACAGAAAGATTATGGATTACTTTGCAGAAGGAAATGAGGATGTAAAGGTAATTGCTTGTACAACAGTTATAACCAATGACAAGGTTGTGGAAGCGATTGAGGCAGTGGCTGCAGCTGACGGTTACACATATGTTGACGGCAGAACAGGACTCACAGAGGATCAGTATCTTGCCAAGGATGCAAGCAATTCAGGCGTAGCAGCGCACCCGAATGATGCGGGAATGGCAGCACTTGCGCAGAGATTATTTGACGCATTTGTGGATGTTGTAAAATAAATTAATTGTAATAAACGAGTCCATTTGTATGGGCTCGTTTGTATTGTGCTAACAAAAACAATAAACCACCTGCTATGCAGGTGAGTTCACAAATGGCTTTACGGTAAATACATACCTATACTTTTATTTTCATAAAAATCTCTCCCTTAAAACCTTATGGGTTACAACCGTATGCTCAATTTGTAATATTATAATATAAAGAAAACTTAGGAAAAAATAATGAGAAATATAAGAGAAAAAATTGGATATATAAAGTATATCCGTTTTAAAGATAATTTATCAATAAATAAACAAGAACCGAATTTGTTAAAAAAATCAAATTAACAAATTCGGTTCTTTTAATCTTCAGTGCGAAAATTGACGGATTATCAGAAAATAACAGGAAAAGCGTAGGATTATGTGTTTTTATGACACACGATCCTACGCTTTTTCTTTTTTATACAGCAAACATATTTATCTGTCAAAAGAATTCAAAGGCTTTTTGTAAATTTGTATCAATTTATAAAATACGCTATCCATAAGACTTCCGTAATCAAGAAAAAACACGGAGGTCAGGTGAATGTATATAAATTTTTTAGAAATATTTTTTTAAACCTATCAAAAAATGGGTGGTTTAAGTGCTATACTGCTCTCGAAAGGAGGGGCAGAGCATGTATGAGAAGTTATGTGTTTGCGAACGCAGAGCAAAAATACTTGAATATCTCACACTGATAAAGCAGACGACACGTGTTGTTTTGGCTGCACGTTTTAATGTTTCCGTTAAAACAATCGACAGAGATATAGTCTATCTCAGCAAGACTGCCCCGATTTTCACGAAGCAGGGCAATCAAGGCGGAATTTACATATTACCCGAATATCGAAGCTATAAGAATT
>JAZQKZ010000071.1:0-13650 GCA_045542415.1 Clostridia bacterium | reverse complement strand
GTTTAGCCTCGTTTTATTTGACTGAATCTTTTGGTAAAGCGCAGCGGGAGATTTTAAAGAGGGAGGGGCGTCCCCTCTTTAACGGCACTCTTTTGCTGACTTTTCTGCTGCTGTAGGCAGAAAAGCCAGTAGGGGTTATAGTAAAAAAATAAATCACACCAAAGTCTGCAAGGGGGCAAAGCCCCCTCCAACGTCGCTCGGACAAGTGCTAACTAATACACCGCTAAACCATAATTTACCACAAAAAACATCCATATAACACGATATTATCTATATAAAAAGGAGTTGTTATTATGTCTTTTAGTTTTGACCGCAGAATTGCTGAAACTTGTTTTCAAAGTTTAATAACCGATGCGGACGGTGCATGGGAGCTTGCTGATTTTACGGAGGTTGCCGCAGAAACGGCAAAGCTTTTATATAAGTATCCTGAAGCGAATAACGGACATATCATAATTGATGCAGTATATCTTCCCATGATGTTATATGCATATTACCATAAAAAAGAGAACTTTGATCTGATGAAAAATGCTTACGGCTTCAATGCAAGCAGATATATTGCCTATACGCTGGCTCAGATTGCACTCGGTAATTTCAGAAATCAGAAAGACAAAAAATTTGATATTAAAAATCTGGTTGTGACAGATGAACGGAATCAGATTATCGGTACAGTTAATGCACGCACATTTAAACTTTCTCCCGAATTTATTCACTATGCGGATTTTTACAACTGCATCGACCCTGATGAATGTAAAATCGACCGTATAAAGGTAGAAAACCGTATTATTCCGGATGATGCCGATTACGAACTGCATGAATACCCCTTTAAAATCACAATAGAGAGCAACGGCGAAGTGGATGATTTCTACAGAGAATCGTGGTGGGAGCCTGAATTTACATATCAGATAAGAGAGGACAATCTTTACATAGGTTTATATTCTGATTCGGACTTTGCATTCTCGTTTGTACCCAAGACAATAGATGCAATTAATAAAATTTACCTGACCAACGGTAAAATTGATAAATGTATATGGGAAAAAGATAGATAAACATTTATAGTATAAAAAAACAGGAGGTGGAAATATGGAAACAATATTAAACGGATTAAACGCCGCACAGCGTGAAGCGGTTACTGCTACAGAGGGCTTTGTCCGCGTGATTGCCGGAGCAGGTTCGGGTAAAACACGCGCACTTTCACACCGCTTTGCATATCTGGTAAACGGTCTCGGTATAATGCCCGGAAATATCCTCTGCGTTACCTTTACCAATAAAGCCGCAAATGAAATGCGGCAGCGTATCCACCGCCTGACCGGTGATAATGACACGGGATATATCTGCACATTTCACAGCTTCTGCGTATCCGTATTGCAGGAGGACAGCTATGCCGTGCAGTATCCAAAAAGCTTTCTGGTACTGGATAATTCCGATATTGATTCAATGCTTGGCGTGGTATATGAAGAACGTGGTCTGACTCTGCGTGATATGACTTACGGCAAAGCACGCGATATGATTGAGATGCGTAAAATTTTCAAGGAACCGCAGTATTACCTTGATATGATAAAAATGTCGGCAGAGTCGCTTAAAAAGAAATATGATGAAGCAATTGAGCCGGATGATATCATTTTTTACGGATACTTATATCAGCAAAAAAAGTGCTTTGGGCTTGACTATAACGACCTGATTAAATTCTCGCTCTATATTTTTTCAACTGACGAGGAAATAAAGCGGAAATGGCAGAAGCGTCTGGAATATATCATGATTGATGAGTTCCAGGATATTGACGATTTGCAGTATAAGCTTATGGAGGTATTATGCGAATATCACCGCAACCTCTTTATTGTGGGCGACCCCGACCAGACCATATATACATGGCGTGGTGCAAATGTGAAATATCTGATGAATTTTGACAAGGATTTCCCCAACGTCACAACTATTATGATGACGGATAATTACCGCAGTACACCTCAGATTTTATCGGCGGCAAATTCGTTGATTGATAAAAACACATACCGTATAAAAAAAGAGCTTGTCCCCACCTTGCCGGACGGAAAAAGCGTGGTATGCCATCACGCAAAAACTGCTGTTCATGAGGCAGAGTGGATTGCACAGCAAATTAAAAGACTGCATGATGAGGGCAAATCCTACCGTGACATGACGCTTCTCTACCGTGCACATTACGTTACCCGTACAATTGAAGAGGTTTTTCTCAAAGAAAAAATCCCATACACAATTTACAGTGGTGTGCAGTTCTTTAACCGCAAGGAGATAAAGGATGCTCTGTCATACCTGCGTATGATAGTGTATAAGGATGATTTATCGTTTGTGCGTGTTGTGAATGTACCAAAGCGTAATATAGGCAAGCGGAGAATGGAGTTTTTACAGGAGTATGCCCAAAAACACAGCTGCTCTTTATATGCAGCACTTACCGCCAACTCAGATGAGGACATTTTTAAGGGTACAAAAGCAGATACATTCGTTTCACTCATTGAGGAGCTTTCACAAAGCTATGCCGAGCGTCCGATTTCCGAGGTTCTGTGTGAGGTGCTTGATAAAAGCGGATATGAAAAAGCTCTCCGCACCGAGGGAAATCAGGAACGCCTTGACAACCTTGCAGAGCTGAAGCAATCGGTATATGAATACGAAAACAGTTGCGGCGAGGAGAGTACGGCAGAGTATTATCTTGCACACACTGCACTTTTCACCAACAGTGACACAGACGCTGAATCGGACAAGGTGCGGCTTATGACAGTGCATACCGCAAAGGGTCTGGAGTTTCCGTATGTATTTCTGTGTGCAATGAACGAGGGAGTATTCCCGTCGAAAAAAACCAACACACTTCAGGGCATGGAGGAGGAACGCCGCCTTGCATTCGTTGCACTTACAAGAGCTGAAAAGGAGCTGTATATTTCGGAGGCGGAGGGCTTTAGTGCCGACGGTTCACCGAGATACCCCTCACGCTTTATATTGGATATCGATGAGGAGCTTTTAAGCTTTTCACCGGAACGCGACGAAAAAATGCATGAACGGGCAAGAGAATATATTTCATCAGGTGAAAAGTTTTTAAGAGACGGTAATGACGATTCATATTTCGAGCCGGGACAGCGTATAAAACACGCAATTATGGGCGAGGGTACTGTACAGTCGGTTGATACCGGCAAGGGTGCGTATCTGATACAGTTTGATGAAATGGAAACCCCAAGGTCGATTTCATTTAAGGTAAAGCTTGAAAAATGCTGAAATAACTAAAAGGCAGGTGCTTTGCAACCTGCCTTTCAATCTGTCGTTTATTCTTCAAACGGAGGTATAAAGCTCTCCTGTGCCGATTCCTCATCCTGTATAAACACCTGCTCCATGCCATGACTACTGCAATAGTCAACCAATGCATTGTACTTTTTCATATCAACTTTTTTGTCAAGCTCCGGAAATTCCTTTACATGCGGAAGCGGAGTATATTGACACATCAGACTTATATAGATATCATTACCGTAGGTATTGAAGAGATAGTCCATAACACGTTTGCTGTCAAGCATAAGTCCGGGAAGCATGAGGTGCCGTACAAGCGTACCCCTCTCCATAATTCCATTTTCATTAATTATGACAGGACCTGTCTGACGTACCATTTCGGCAATTGCCGACCTTGCAATATTTGAATAATCCGGTGCTTTTGAGTATCTGAGTGCATATTTATCATCAAAATATTTGAAGTCGGGCATATAGATATCAATATATCCCTCAAGCGAGCGGATTGTCTCAACCGTTTCATAGCCGCTTGTATTATAAAGTATCGGCAGGTAGAGACCATTTTTACGGGCAATATCAATTGCCTTTTTTATTTGTGGAATAAAATGTGTAGCCGTAACGAGATTTATATTGTTTGCACCCTGATTTTGCAATGAGATAAATCCGTCGGCAAGCTCAGATACGGATATTTCCCTGCCCTTATGGCAGGTACTTATATCATAATTCTGACAAAATACACATTTTAGTGTACAGTGTGAAAAGAACACCGTACCGGAGCCGGAGCTGCCGCTGATACATGGTTCTTCCCAGAAGTGAAGTGCGATTCTCGCAACCTTTACGGTGTCGGAAGCACCGCAGAAGCCGGTTTCGCCGGCGGTACGGTCAATACCGCACTGTCTTGGGCAGAGTTTACAGTTTTTTAGTGATTCCATTTGTTGTTCCTTTTCGGTAAATTGTGGTTAAGTGCTAACCAATAACATAAACCATAATTTATATTATTAAACAGGGAGGTGTTTATCCGAACACCTCCCCTCATGTCTTAATTAGCCATATAAACATCGGCATATACAACGCCCTTGCTCATTGCTTCTGAATGTGACGATACCGCCATATCAATCTTGTTACCCTTGATAGCACCGCCGCAGTCCTCTGCACGTCTGTAGCCATAGCCCTCTATATATACCGTTGCAAGCTTCGGAATAACCTTGGGGTCAACTGCAATTGTCTGTCCCGGTACTACCTTGCCTGCCCATGCTGTATTGTTTCCATATCCGCCGTTGCATCGGCTGCATGAACAATAATGTGTAATCTTAAATCTTCCGAGATACTTTCCAAGTGACGGATCCATATTTACTGCACTGTCCGGTGCAACCTCAACTGCCGCTGCAGGTGCTGCTGTCGGAGCAGGTGTTGCAGTAACCTTTTCTGCTACAAAGCCCATATCTGTCGGTGCGTTTGCCACCTCAGGTATTGAAATCTTTGCTGCAAGATCTTTACCTGTCATATCTACATCGAGTCCGAACAGCTCCATTGATGACTCCAGCGGAACCATTAATGTACCGCCGCCAACCAATGTTGCCGCCTGGCTTATCTCTACCTCTTTACCGATTGACACAATATCGTCATCGCTGTCCTTGTAGTTGTATCTGAGCATTGCTGAGCTTTCATTTAATGTAAAGTCAGCTGTGATACTGTACGGTGAAATGTCAAGACCGTATGTGTTTACATCTGCCATAAGCTCCGCTGCGTGACGCTCAACCTTGTTCTCGCCCCATGCACATGAGTAAAGTGTGATTGTAGCAGTCTGTGTCGGCTGGTCCCATGAAGCAAACATTCCTGCCTCATCAGCTAAGGGACGTATCGGAACGAGCAGATCATTTCCCGTTTCTACCGGTGCATGTGCTGTAAAATCCACAATTTCAGGCACCGGACTTCTTAATGCTTCCACCATGATAAGATAATCAGAGTGCGCACTTGCCGATGACACAAATGAACAGACAGCAGCCGCAACGGCTGTTATCCGTGCTAAATTTCTATATACTTTCATATATCCTCCTTAAAATTCCACGTCCTGATAAACTACAATATCCGCAGCCATATCATCTACAAGTCGCACAAGTGCGATTGAGTATGTCTGCCCGGTATCAAAGGCGATGTTGTCGTCCTCGTCAATTACCGATTTGGATATTTTCGATTTCTTTATACCGCTTGTGCCTGCAATTTCAAGCTGCGGCTTCCCCTCCATATCACAGATATAAACTACGGTGTCGGTGGTGAAGTCAACCTCTATTGAATCCTCCTCAAGACCCGTCTGCGAATACAGAGTCAGTGTGTTATTGTATTTTTCCGTAATTATACCAAAGGCATATGCGTAACGTCCTGACGGACTCTTTCCGCCGTACGGGACTACGCTCCACAAGCCGCCTGCCTTATTCGAGGCGGTGAAATATCTGTAAAAGCTGCCTTCTAAAATGTTTGTCGGTCTGTAAATGAGATATAACCCTCTTACTCTGCTGCCGGCAAGATTTGTTTCGTAATAAATTACGTCGCCCTTTTCAAGAGCCATTGCATCTGCACCGCGAAGCTCACTAAAAGCATCAGGTGCCGATTTGATTATTATGTCCTGTGCAACCTCAACCGTGATTTCGGTTTCCTGATAAAGACAGGTGATTGCATAAACCTCTTCATTGTTTTCGTTTACTGTTGTTACTACCTTATCCACTACCGCAAAAGCACTTACGGCATCTGCTTCCTTTTCATATGCAGGATTCAGCGTAGGTTCGGGTGTTGATACCGGTGCCGGTGTTGCTTCAATCAGTACCACATCATAGCTCTGATTGCCGATATCATATAGCTTAACTGTTTCATAGCTTGCCGGTGCTTCAAAGGTATATACACCGTCAGCTGCTGTTACTTTGCCGGCATATGTAAGCCATCCGTTTTCATCGTAGCATGCGGCAATCACACTTTCGCTCATGCCCTCTTCAATGCTTATTCTGATTTCGTTTCCGCTTACTTCTGAATGCAGGCTTTCTGCATATGTGCAGGGTACGGTGAGCGCCGCTGCGGTCAATGCAAAAACCAATATTTTTTTCATTAGACTACTCCTATAGTCAAGCGTCTGTATCCGCCTTTGCTGCGAGAGAAGCAATGAACTGCTTTGCACAGCGGCCGTTTCTTCCGCCGTATTTCATTTGCCATACAATCGCTGCTTTTTCAAGCTCAGGGGTCATCTCCATGCCCTTCTCTTCAAGCATTGCACTTACTATATTCAGATACTCCTTCTGATTCGGAGCAGAGAATACAAGGCTAAGACCAAAACGCTCGGCAAGTGACATTGTTTCCTGAATCTGATCGTTTCTGTGTACCTCGCCGCCGTCACGGTCCGCCCAGGTTTCACGGATAAGATGCCTGCGGTTCGAGGTTGCGTATATTATTACATTGGCAGGATTAGCCTGAAGCTGACCCTCCATTGCAATTTTCAAGGCTCTGTATTCACTCTCATGTGTTTCAAAGGATAAGTCATCAAGATATATAATGTACTTATGCGGCTTTGCGGCAAGCTCCTTTGAAAGCTTCGGGATATCCTTGATATGAGCCTTTGGCATCTCGATAAGACGTAAGCCCTCGTTGGCAAACATATTGAGCAGTGCCTTGACTGATGATGACTTACCGGTTCCCCTGTCACCGAAAAGCAGTACATTATTTGCCGGCTTGCCGTCAATAAATGCCTTTGTATTTTCGATAAGCAAATCACGCTGATGGTCAATTCCGACAAGTGACTTAAAGGTAATCGGGTCAACATCCGATACACCCTCAAGCATATTGTCATATTTAAATGCAATATACTTTGCAGTGATTCCGCAGCCTAAGGTGCGGTAATGCTCAAGAAGTCTGTCCGTAAGCTCCTGTGATGTTGTTGAATCTGCGAGTGATCTGATTGAATTGATATAAGCATCACAGTAACCCGTCGGATTTCCCGATGGAGTGTATTTAATTGTTTGTTTTGAGAAAATGCTCTTAAATACGGACGCAACATCTGACTTGATAAGACGCATAAGGTCACTGCCGATTTCTCCGCCCTGCTGAAGTATGCGTGAAGCGATGTTTTCATCGTTTGCAAGGAACGAAGCAATGTACTCCTTAATACAATTGTCAGTAACCCCCTCTGTCTCGGCAAACTCAACCATGCCGCGAAGAAGCGTTATACTGTCACGGTCAATAAGACTCTTTATACATTTATCCTGCTCTATGTCGCTGAAAATAACTAAGTCCATATAAACACCTTCCCGAATGTGTGTGGCAGTGTAAATGTTACATTCCCATTTTACACTACTCCTATATTATACCATACTTATTACAACATTGCAACAAATTTATTAAAAAATTTAACTTTTTATTATGATTTTGCATAAGTTTTCTTCGACATTTTATGCAATTCTCACATATGTATTGTCAAATATTGCAAAAATGTGTTACTGTAGTGTTACATATATGTAAGTTTTACACAAAGAAATAAGAGTGTATTTTGGGAAATAATGAGAAGTTTTTTAATAAATTTTAATAATTTTTTATGCTTGGGGTATGTTTGGTACATCTGAGTTTAATATTAAATAAAAAAATCGCTTCCTATTATATATAGAAGAAATTAAGTTGTTACGAAAAAAATCCGAAAAAAACACTTGACAATATAAAAGTTGTGTGATATAATTACTCCGCTTGTGAAAATACAAGCGATCCTTTCCCGGAGTTAGGTTTCCGGGACAATATAAAGTCCACAAGGAGGTGCAGAAATGGCTGAATTACTTACACACAGCTATGAGACAATTTTTATCATTGACGCGACTCTCGAAGAGGAAAGCGTAAAAGCTTTGCAGGATAAGTTCACATCACTTATCGCAAAGAACGGCACTGTTGAATCAGTTGACGAGTGGGGCAAGAAGAGACTTGCTTACGAAATCAATGATAAGACAGAGGGCTACTATGTTCTCGTTAACTTCACAGCTGACACTGAGTTCCCGAAGGAGCTTGACAGACAGTTCAAGATTACAGACGGAATTTTAAGAACAATCATCGTAAGAAAAGACGAAGAATAATTGTTCAAAGAAAGCGTGATAAGATGAACAAAGTAATTTTAATGGGACGTCTTACAAGAGACGTTGAACTTCGCCAGACACCCAACGGTGTAAGTGTTGCCCGTTTTTCAATTGCAGTAAACAGACGTTTTGCAAAGGAAGGACAGCAGCAGGCTGATTTTATTGAGTGCGTTGCATGGAGACAGACCGGTGAGTTTATTTCAAGATATTTCTCAAAGGGACGTATGATTGCAGTTTCAGGCTCACTCCAGACAAGAAGCTGGGACGGTCAGGACGGTAAGAAGCACTATTCTACAGAGGTAATTGTAGAGGATGCATATTTTACAGGTTCAAGATCAGAGTCAGGCGGTGCTCAGGGCGGCTATAACAACGGCGGCAGCTACGGCGGAACAAACACCGGATTCCAGAATCCCGCACCGGTAATGCCGGGAGCAGAACCGATGTCAGACCCCTTTGCAGGCGGATTTGATGACGGCGGATTTATGGACATAGACGGTTCAGAGGACGATTTACCGTTCTGATTTTAAATGATAAAAATTGACAAGGAGGATAACTTCAATGGCTGAAAGAAATGAAAGACCTATGAGAGCAAGAAGACCGAAGAAGAAGGTCTGCATGTTCTGTGTTGATAAGGTTGAACACATTGATTATAAAGATACAGCAAAGCTCAGAAGATACGTTACTGAGAGAGGCAAGATCGTGCCGAGACGTATCAGCGGTAACTGTGCAAAGCACCAGAGACAGCTTACAACAGCTATCAAGCGTGCAAGAGTAATTGCTTTATTACCGTTCGTTGCTGAATAATGTATTGAAAACAGGAGATGTTAACAAAACATCTCCTGTTGTTTTTTTGTTATTTTTTAAGGTTATTAACATAAATTATGGTTTATGCGTCTTTTCGGATGGTCATTGTAGGGGCGATTCATGAATCGCCCCTACATTTTCAAATCACGCCACATAAACCATAATTTATAACACAATCAGCTTTTAAATATTGACAATTTGTAAATAATAAAAAAAAACTGTGAAATTGTTAATTATCCGTTGCAATAACCGATTTTTCGTGGTAAAATGATTATAAACTTTATAGGTTTATTCACTAAAGCAAGGAGTAATCAAATGGATAAAAACCAAAACAATAAAAAACGACCGTCAAGAAATCCGCTTATATCTTTTCTTATCCTGTCAGTAGTTGCAACTGTTATACTGAATGTGGTAATATCAATGATTTCCGCACCGGAAAAGAGCGAAATTTTATACAGCGATTTTCTTCAGATGGTTCGTGAAGATAAAATCGACGAGGTTGTAATACAGTCCGATCAATTTACAATTTATACAAAGCCACAGGACACAGAATCTCTTATGTCAGCAGCTGAACGGCTCTCGGAAGCCTTTGGCGTTGATCTTGAGCTTATGGCACAACAGGCGGCAAAGGATTCAAGAAAAATATATAGTGCAGGATATATTCCCGACAACCGTTTATATGCACTTCTCGATGAGCATGGCGTAAAGTACTCAACGCCTATTCAGTACAGCAATCCGCTCGTAAGCTTCTTTATTACAGCAATTCTTCCTATACTGATCATGGCAGGACTGTTTATGCTTATAACACGCAGCTTCAGCAAGAAAATGGGCGGTGGCGGCATCATGGGTATAGGTCAGTCAAATGCCAAGATGTATAATATCGAAAATAAAACAGGAATCACCTTTGCTGACGTTGCAGGTCAGGAAGAGGCAAAGGAATCACTTAATGAGATAGTCGATTTCCTGCATCATCCGGGCAAATATACGGCAATCGGTGCAAAACAGCCAAAGGGTGCATTACTTGTGGGACCGCCGGGAACAGGTAAAACATTGCTTGCAAAGGCAGTTGCAGGTGAGGCAAATGTGCCGTTCTTCTCGCTTTCAGGCTCGGAGTTCGTGGAAATGTTTGTCGGTGTAGGTGCCTCAAGAGTGCGTGACCTTTTCAAGCAGGCAAACCAGAAAGCTCCGTGTATCATTTTTATAGACGAGATTGATGCGATAGGTAAATCAAGAGACAATCAGTTCAATTCCAATGACGAGCGTGAACAGACACTTAATCAGCTCTTGGCTGAAATGGACGGCTTTGATACTGCAAAGGGTATCGTAATTTTAGCGGCAACAAACCGTCCTGAAATTCTTGACAAGGCTCTTCTTCGTCCGGGTAGATTTGACAGACGTATAATTGTCGAAAAGCCGGATTTAAAGGGCAGAGAGGATATTTTAAAGGTTCATATCAAGAACGTCAAAACCGATCCCGGAATTGATCTGCACGCAATGGCACTTGCCACAAGCGGTGCGGTTGGTGCTGACCTTGCCAATATGGTAAATGAAGCTGCATTGAGTGCAGTAAGACACGGAAGACAGTTCGTTCTCCAGGAGGATCTTATGGAGGCAGTCGAGGTTATCATTGCAGGTAAGGAAAAAAAGGACAGAATATTATCGGAAAAAGAAAAGCGTATAGTCGCATTCCATGAGGTGGGTCATGCATTGGCAGCGGCATTGCAGAAGAATACTCAGCCGGTGCAGAAAATCACAATAGTTCCCCGAACAATGGGTGCGTTGGGATATACATTGCAGATGCCGGAAGAGGAAGAGAGATATCTCATGACTAAGGATGAGATTCTTGATCAGATAACCGTATTTCTGGCAGGTCGCTGTGCGGAGGAGATTGTGTTCAATCTCAGCACAACCGGTGCGTCAAACGATATTGAAAGAGCAACCGCACTTGCAAGAAACATGATAACCATGTACGGAATGAGCGAGCGATTTGGTATGGCAGGTCTTGAGAGCCTGCAAAACAAGTATCTTGACGGACGCAGTGTGTCGCACTGCTCAGAGGAAACAAAGACAGAAATCGACCGTGAAGTTGTAAAGACATTAAAGGAAAGTCACGAAAAAGCAACTCAGCTGTTGGTTGAAAACCGTGATGCACTTGACAGAATTTCAGAGTTCCTGATTGACAAGGAAACAATCACAGGCGAAGAATTTATGAGCATCTTGAAAGAGGTTCAGGAATCAAGAAATGCCGATACAAAAGAACCGACTGAAAATACCGAAGAGAACGAGGAAAGCGAACAATAAAAAGGGCTGATGCAGCCCCCGACAAAGCATAAAAAGCTCCCGAACACAGCACAAACCCGGCTGTAATTGGGAGCTTTTATTTTTGAAATTTTTATTTTACTACCTTTTTAAGATATTCCATAAAATCATCTTTGAGATCGTCTCTTGACAAAGCAAAGTCAACAGTCGCTTCAAGGAATCCCTGTTTACTGCCTATATCATAACGTCTTCCCTCAAAATAGTACGCATACAACGGCTCTGTTTCACCAAGCATTACAAGTGCATCCGTCAACTGAATTTCACCGCCTGCACCTCTTGGTGTACGCTCAAGACACTCAAAAATTCCCGGAGTTATTACATATCTGCCAAGCACCGCCATATCTGTCGGTGCATCCTCACGCTTAGGCTTTTCCACCATTCCGGTCATCTTATATAAACGCTCATCAACCGGCTCAGCACTTACAATTCCGTACTTTGAGACATTTTCCATTCCTACTCGCTGCACACCCAAAACACTCGCCCCGACCTTTTCATACTGCTCAATCAGCTGACCTATACAAGGCTTTTCGCTTACTACAACATCATCACCAAGCATAACGGCAAACGGCTCATTACCTACAAATTTTTTAGCATACAGAACTGCATGTCCAAGACCCTTTTGCTCCTGCTGACGGATAAAATGCACGTCAAGCTTTGACGAAACCTCACGCACTGCCGCAAGCATTTCCGTCTTGGCATCACGTTCAAGCACAGACTCAAGCTCATACGCCTTATCAAAGTGATTGACAATTGCATCCTTTCCTCTTGAAACAATTATAAGCAAATCTTTAATTCCCGCATTAATAGCCTCCTCGGCTATATATTGGATAGTCGGCTTATCTATAATAGGAAGCATTTCCTTGGGAATTGCCTTTGTCGCCGGGAGGAAGCGTGTTCCGAATCCTGCTGCCGGTATAACTGCCTTTGTGATTTTCATTTCAATTCTCCTTTTTCAGTAAAAAATTTCTCCCTAATCTATTGTCATTATATCATTTTTAGTGTATAATTACAATAGATAAATTAATCAGATTATATGAAAATATTAACGTTTTTAAGGTTATCGGAGATGTATTATGACACTTAAACAGTTGAATTATGTAATTGAAATAGCACAGTGCCGCTCCATAAGTGAGGCCGCAAAAAATCTCTATATCTCACAGCCAAGCCTTTCGGCAGCAGTGCGTGAGCTCGAGGATGAGCTTGGCTTTGAAATTTTTTTACGAAGCTCCAAGGGAATAAGTGTCAGCTCGGACGGACTTGAATTTTTGTCCTATGCACGTCAGGTAAAAGAGCAATTTCAGTTACTCGAAAGCCGTTACCTTGACACTCAGGCACCAAAACGTGAGTTCAGCGTATCTGCACAGCACTATTCCTTTGTTGTAAACGCATTTGTTAATATTGTAAAAGCACATAACGACAGTGAATACAAGTTTACACTTCGTGAAACAGCTACATATGAAATAATTGACGATGTAAAAAATCTCCGCAGTGAAATAGGTGTGCTTTACTTGAATGACTTCAACCGTTCTGTTATAGAACGAATTTTAAAGGAAAATCACCTGACCTTCAATCCTCTTTTCACTGCACGTCCGCATGTATTTATAAGCCGCCGTCATCCGCTTGCGGACAAGGCTTTAATAAGAATAGAGGATCTTGATGATTATCCGTATCTGTCTTTTGAACAGGGGATACACAATTCATTTTATTTTTCAGAGGAAATTTTAAGCGTCTTATCTCACAAAAAGGAAATTTCCGTAACCGACCGTGCAACGCTTTTTAATCTTGTCATAGGTCTCAACGGCTACACAATCAGCACAGGAATAATAGATGAAGAGCTTAACGGCTCGGATATAATAGCACGTCCGTTGGATGTAGATGAGAGTATTTGTGTTGGGTGGATATCCAACGGAACATATCTTTCAAAAATTGCAAAGGAATATATTACAGAGTTATCAAGAGTTAAGACTGTATAGGCTATAGATAAAATCTATAGCCTATTATTTATTTTTTGTTTTTCCTATTACAGTCGGTTTGTGGTATAATGTTGTTAAAATAAATTATGGTTTAGCGGTGTATTAGTTAGCACTTAACCATACGACATTGTAGGGGACTTTGTCCCCTTGCAGACTTTGGTATGATTTGATTTTTTGCTATAACCCCTACTGGCTTTTCTGCCTACAGCAGCAGAAAAGTC
>JAZQKZ010000070.1:0-197767 GCA_045542415.1 Clostridia bacterium | reverse complement strand
TATCTTTGTGAGGAATGTCACGACCATTTTGAAAGTGTGAAATCAAGCCTTGAAGATTACGGCATTGCGTATAAGATTGACACAGGAATAGTAAGAGGTCTTGACTACTATTCAAAGACAGTATTTGAAATTATCAGCGGCGGTATGACAGTCTGCGGCGGCGGACGCTATGACGGACTTGTTGAGGAGTTGGGCGGTGACCCGGCACCCGCTGTGGGATTCGGACTTGGAATTGAAAGACTTCTTTTAAGATTAGAGGAAACAGGTTTTGAAATTCCAAAAGAAGCTCCGGTTGATTTGTACATCGCACCTTTAGGAGACAGAGCGAATATCTATTCAATGAAGCTCGCATATGAATTAAGAAAACAGGGTCTGAGCGTGGAAACAGATCATGTAGGAAGAGGCTTAAAGGCTCAGATGAAGTATGCAAATAAAATCGGTGCATTATATACACTGGTTTTGGGAGATAATGAAATAGACAACGAAAAAGCAAACCTCAAGAACATGGAAACAGGTGAGCAGAGCGAGGTTGAGCTTTCAAAGATAGCAGAATTTTTACAGAAATAAGGAGAAGAGCAATGGATACAATGCAGGGTTTAAAGCGTACAAACTACTGTGGTGAAACACAGGGGATCGGTACAACCGTTGTAGTAGGCGGATATGTGCAGAAGATAAGAGACTTAGGAAATCTTATCTTTATAGATTTAAGAGACAGAACAGGAATCGTCCAGCTTGCTTTTGACGATGCATCAGACAGGGATATTTTTGAAAAGGCAAAGTCATGCAGAAGTGAGTTCGTACTCATGGCAAAGGGTGTAGTGCGTGAGCGTGAGAGTAAGAACTACGATATCCCGACAGGTGAAATTGAGGTGTATGTTGATGATTTAAGAATCCTCGCAAAGGCTCAGACACCGCCGTTCGAGATTGTAGATGATTCAAAGGTAAATGAGGAATTGAGACTGAAGTACCGTTACCTTGACTTAAGACGTACTCCGCTTCAGCAGAACTTAATCAAGAGAAGTCTTATTGCAAAGACTGCAAGAGACTACTTTGCAGAGAACGGCTTTATTGAGATTGAAACTCCGATGATGATGAAATCAACACCGGAGGGCGCAAGAGACTATGTTGTGCCGTCAAGAATCCATCACGGCAAATTCTATGCACTTCCGCAGTCGCCGCAGATTTACAAGCAGCTTCTTATGATTGCAGGTTATGACAGATATATTCAGCTTGCACGCTGCTTCCGTGACGAGGATTTAAGAGCGGACAGACAGCCGGAGTTCACACAGATTGACCTTGAAATGTCATTTGTTGACGTTGAGGATATTTTAGAGATGGGCGAGGGACTTGTAAAGAGACTGTTCAAAGATGTAATGAACATCGATATCCCGACACCGCTTCCGAGACTCACATATGCAGAGGCAATGAACCGCTACGGCTCGGATAAGCCTGATACACGCTTCGGTATGGAGATTATCGACATCACAGAGGATGTAAAGGATAATGAGTTCGTAGTATTCAAGTCAGCAATCGAGGCAGGCGGCTCGGTAAGAGCAATCGTTGCTAAGGACGCTGCTAAGACATACACAAGAAAAGAAATGGACAAGCTTGTTGACTATGTAAAGGGCATAGGCGGCAAGGGTCTTGCATATGTAAGATGGGCAGATGAAGAGCCTAACGCTACATTTAAGAAATTCTTTGAGCCGGAGGAAATCATGGCTCTTATGAACAGACTTGGTGCCGAGCAGGGCGACGTTGTGATGATTGTTGCTGATAAGGACAGAGTTGTATTGCCGACATTGGGTGCATTAAGATTAAAGGTTGCAAAGACTTTAGACATTATTCCGGAGGGCTATAACTTCCTCTGGATTACAGAGTTCCCGTTCTTTGAGTACGATGATGAGAGTGATTCATGGTTAGCAATGCATCACCCGTTCACAATGCCGATGGACGAGTGCATTCAGTATCTTGACACAGATCCGGGCAAGGTTATTGCAAAGGCGTATGACCTTGTATTAAACGGTGTAGAGCTTTCATCGGGTTCAATCAGAATCAATGATTATGAGCTTCAGCAGAAGATGTTTGAGGCACTTGGTTTAAGTGCTGAGGAAATTGAAGCGAAGTTTGGATTCCTTGTGGAAGCATACAAGTATGGTGCGGCACCGCACGGCGGTATGGGTATCGGTCTTGACAGACTTGCAATGATTATGTGCGGAGCGGACAGTTTGCGTGATGTAACAGCATTCCCGAAAGTACAGAATGCAAGTGAGCTTATGTCAGGTGCACCCGGAACGATTGATGATATTCAGAAACAGGAGCTTGCAATCGCAACTATTGAAGAAGATTAAGAGGTAATGATATGAACTTATGGGGAAAAACAATTCCGTTTTATAATGAGGAATATGATTTTATTCCACAGATAACAGAATATCCGGCAGCTTCAAAGGGTGCAGTGGTTGTATTTGCCGGCGGCGGCTATGGTGGACGTGCAGAGCATGAGGGTCCGGTTATGGCACAGTGGTTAAATTCAATTGGTGTTACTGCATTTGTGGTTGATTATAGGGTTGCGCCGTATAAGCATCCGGCAATGATTTGTGATGCACAGAGAGCTGTAAGATACGCACGTTCAAGAGCAGCCGCAATGGGCTTTGATAAAGATAAAATTGCAGTAATGGGCTTCAGCGCCGGCGGACATCTTGCCGGTTCTGTAAGCGTTCACTATGATAAGGAATTTTATGAGCCGACAGACGAGATTGATAAGCTGAGTGCAAGACCTGACGCTTCTATTTTGTGCTATCCTGTGCTTGACATGTTTGACTACCGTCATGACGGCACAAAATGCAATCTCATAGGAAGTCGTGCGACATATGAGATGAAAGAATTTATGTCGTTGTATGAGCAGGTGACAGAGGATACACCGCAGGCATTTTTATGGCACACAGCAGCAGATCAGGCAGTTCCGGTTGAAAATACACTTCTTTACGCAGACGCACTTGCAAAGGTTTGCGTACCTTTTGAGGTTCATATTTACCCGTACGGCAGGCATGGTCTTGGCTTGGCAACAAATGAAGAGCCGCATGTGGCACAGTGGAGTGAGGCACTTGATAAGTGGCTCAGCTTGATTGATTTCAAAAATTGATTTATTGGGACAAATCTTTGGTTTGTCCCTTTTTTACGGCATTTATAAGGGTTTTGCGGTAAAGATATAAAAATGGGTAAAAATAAGGTTGCACAATTATCGGTGCGATCAAAGGCAAAATTCCGACAAAAAATATTGTAAAAAACTCTTGACAAATTGCGTAGAATATAGGATAATATAATGAAGAGAATTACGAGCAAAATCTGCTCGGAAAGGCAGGATAACTACATGAAAAAAAGAGAAGACATTCACAAGATACTAATCATTGGTTCGGGTCCGATTATCATCGGACAGGCGTGTGAGTTTGACTATTCGGGAACTCAGGCTTGTAAGGCTTTAAAGAAGCTCGGCTATGAGATTGTTCTGGTAAACTCAAATCCGGCTACGATTATGACTGACCCTGAAACTGCTGATGTGACATATATTGAGCCGCTTAATGTTGAAAGACTTGCTCAGATTATCGAGAAAGAGCGTCCGGATGCATTATTGCCGAACCTCGGTGGTCAGTCGGGACTTAACCTTTGCTCAGAGCTTGACAAGGCAGGCGTATTGAAGAAGTTTAATGTAGAAGTTATCGGTGTGCAGGTTGATGCTATTGACCGAGGTGAGGACAGAATCGAGTTCAAAAAGACAATGGACGAGATCGGAATCATGATGGCACAGAGCGAGGTTGCATATACTGTTGATGAAGCTCTGGCAATTGCTGACAAGCTTGGTTATCCGGTAGTACTTCGTCCTGCATATACAATGGGCGGTGCCGGCGGCGGTCTTGTTTATAATACTGAGGAATTAAAGACAGTATGTGAAAGAGGCTTACAGGCAAGCTTGGTTGGACAGGTTCTTGTTGAGGAGTCAATTCTCGGTTGGGAAGAACTTGAGGTTGAGGTTGTAAGAGACGCTGCGGGCAACATGATTACAGTATGTATGATTGAGAACATCGACCCGTTAGGTGTCCACACAGGTGACTCATTCTGTTCAGCTCCTATGCTTACAATTGCAGAGGATGTTCAGAAAGAATTACAGCGTCAGGCATACTCAATCGTAGATAAGATTGAGGTTATCGGCGGTACAAATGTACAGTTTGCAAGAAATCCGCATGACGGCAGAATCATTGTAATCGAGATTAATCCGAGAACATCACGTTCATCGGCTCTTGCTTCAAAGGCAACAGGCTTCCCGATTGCACTTGTTTCAGCAATGCTTGCGGTTGGTTTAAATCTTTCAGATATTCCGTGCGGTAAGTATGGCACACTCGACAAGTACTATCCGAACGGTGATTATGTAGTTATCAAGTTCGCTCGTTGGGCGTTTGAAAAGTTTAAGGGTGCTCAGGACAAGCTCGGTACACAGATGCGTGCCGTTGGTGAGGTAATGAGTATTGGTAAGACATATAAAGAAGCTTTCCAGAAAGCAATCCGAAGCCTTGAAATCGGCAGATACGGTCTCGGCGGTGCAAAGAACTTCGGCGAATTAACAAAGGAAAAGCTCTTAAAGATGCTTAATACTCCGTCAAGTGAAAGACATTTCATCATGTACGAAGCAATCCGCAAGGGTGCAACAGTAGATGAGATTGAGGAGATTACAAAGGTTAAGAAGTACTTCATTGAACAGATGAAGGAATTGGTTGATGAGGAAGAAGCATTAAAGGCATACAAGGGCAGTGTTCCGCCGACACCGGTATTAGAGAGTGCAAAGAAGAACGGTTTCTCAGACCGTTATTTAAGCGATCTTTTAGAGGTTGCTGAGGCTGATATCAGAAATGCAAGAACTGCCGCAGGTATCGTAGAGACCTGGGAGGGTGTTCATGTAAGCGGTACAGAGAATGCAGCTTATTATTACTCATCATATAATATGGAAGACAGCAACAAGGTTAACTCAGATAAGCCGAAAATTATGATCTTAGGCGGTGGACCGAACAGAATCGGTCAGGGTATTGAGTTTGACTACTGCTGTGTACACGCTGCTATGGCTTTAAAGAAGCTTGGCTTTGAGACAATTATAGTTAACTGTAACCCGGAAACTGTTTCGACAGACTATGATACATCAGACAAGCTCTATTTCGAGCCGCTTACATTAGAGGATGTATTAAGTATCCACGACAAGGAAAAGCCGGTTGGCGTTATCGCACAGTTCGGCGGTCAGACACCGCTTAACTTAGCTGCAGAGCTTAAGAAGAACGGCGTAAATATTTTAGGTACAACTCCGGAAACAATTGATCTTGCAGAGGATAGAGATTTATTCCGTGAGATGATGGATAAGTTAGAGATTCCGATGCCGGAGTCGGGCATGGCTGTAAATGTAGATGAGGCTATTGCTATCGCTAACCAGATTGGTTATCCGGTAATGGTTCGTCCGTCATACGTTCTTGGCGGTCGCGGAATGGAGGTTGTACACGACGAGGAAAGCTTAAGAGTATATATGAATGCGGCAGTTGGTGTAACACCTGACAGACCGATTCTTATCGACCGTTTCTTAAGCCACGCAATGGAGTGTGAGGCTGACGCTATAAGTGACGGAGAGAATGTATTTGTTCCGGCAGTAATGGAGCATATCGAGCTTGCAGGTATCCACTCAGGTGACTCAGCTTGTATCTTACCGTCATTGAACATTCCGGAAAAGCACGTTGCAACAATCAAGGAATATACAAAGAAGATTGCAGCAGAAATGAACGTTCGCGGTCTTATGAATATGCAGTATGCTATCGAGGGCGATAAGGTATATGTGTTAGAGGCAAATCCGAGAGCGTCAAGAACTGTTCCGTTAGTATCAAAGGTATGTAATATCGGAATGGTACAGCTTGCAACAGATATTATTACTTCACCGTTAACAGGCAGAACATCACCGGTAGTAGGACTTACAGACAAGAACATTCCGCACTACGGTGTTAAGGAAGCAGTATTCCCGTTCAATATGTTCCAGGAGGTTGACCCGGTATTAGGACCTGAGATGAGATCAACAGGTGAGGTTCTTGGTATGGCTGCAACATTCGGTGAGGCGTTTGCGAAGTCACAGGAGGCTACACAGACTAAGTTGCCGACAGGCGGCAAGGTTCTTATCAGTGTAAACGACAGAGATAAGGCAGAGCTTGAAGAGGTTGCAAACGGATTTATTGAGTGCGGCTTTGAGATTGTAGCAACAGAGGGAAGCTATAAGTTCTTAAAGGAGAAGGGCATTGCAGCAACTAAGGTAGAGAAGCTTGGTGAGGGCAGACCGAACGTACTTGATATAATCACAAATAACGAGGTATCAATCGTTATCAACACTCCGAATGATAAGAAGAGTGCAACAGATGACAGCTACATCAGAAAGGGTGTTATCAAGGGCAGGATTTCTTATATGACAACAATGGCAGAGACAAAGGCATGTATTGCAGGTATTAAATCATTACAGCAGAGCATGGGCAGCGTGAAGTCATTACAGGAGTTCCACAGCGAGATTAAATAAGTGATGTAAAGGAGGTTAAATCGAGATGATTTAACCTCCTTTTGTTAATGAGGAAAATAATGAAAAAACTAATATCAACACTATTATGTACATTAATGTTATCTGTTTCAGCAACAGCAGCAAATACAGAATCTGATGTTGTTGTCAGCTTGCAGATTGATAATCCGATAATGCAGATAAACGGAGTACAGACAGAGATTGACGAGGGCAGAGGAACCACACCTCTTATAACGGATGGACGCACGTTAGTACCAATTCGTGCAATAATTGAGGCGTTCGGCGGTAATGTTGGATGGGATGGAGATACACAGACCGTTTCACTGACTATGCAGGACGATTTTATTAACCTTGTAATAGACTCTGATACAGCATATCTCAACAATGTTGCACACATGCTCGATGTAGCACCGACAATTATAAATGGCAGAACTATGCTGCCGATACGCTTTGTATCAGAGTGCTTTAATCTGGGAGTTGCGTGGGACGGCAATTCGCAGACTGTCAGCATTGTACGCGATAGCTTTAGTGATAGTGAATATGAAGCGCTAATGAGTGTTGTACCGCCATATTCGGGCGAAGCATATGTTGAACTCAATAACAATGTTCCGTATTTTAAGAGCTACGAAATTATCGGTGGCTCATTTGAGTATTACAGCGAGCTTGATGAGCTTGGCAGATGTGATGTGTGTATGGCATCGGTATCAAATGATCTGATGCCTACAGGGGAGAGGGAAAGTATTTCATCAATAACACCGACAGGCTGGCAAAGCGTGAAATATGAAAATGTGTCGGGCAAGTATCTATATAACAGATGTCATCTGATAGGATTTCAGCTTACGGGCGAGAATGCAAACGAAAGAAATCTTATAACAGGAACAAGAAGCCTTAATATAGAGGGAATGCTGCCGTTTGAAAATATGGTAGATGAGTACATAGATTTGACCGGGAACCATGTAATGTACAGGGCAACGCCGGTGTTTAGCGGTAATAATCTTGTTGCGGACGGTGTGCTGCTTGAAGCGTATTCCGTAGAGGACAACGGAGAGGGGATAAGCTTCTGTGTATATTGCTATAACATAGAGCCGGATATTGCAATTGACTATTCAACAGGATTAAGTACTTCAGCAACAACGGTATCAGACAATAACACCTCGATAGAAGAAAATGAGACGCAAGCAGAAGTAAGCGGTGAAATTTATCGAACGCCGACAGGCAAGAAATATCATATGGATGCAGACTGTGGCGGTAAAAACAGTTATGAAGTAACGTTGGAAGAAGCAATAAATGCAGGGCTGACACCATGCCGGAAATGTGTAAACTAAAAACGGACCGAAAGGTCCGTTTTTTTATTCACCCAACTTTTTCGGTGAAACATAAACTGTATTATATCCCTCGTAAATTACCATTCCCGGCTTTGCACCGTTAGGCTTCTTAACGTTCTTAATAGGGCAGTAATCCACAGGCACCTGCGAGGATTCGCGTGCCTTTGAATAGTATGCGGCTAATTGTGCTGCCTCACGCATTGTGGTTTCCGGTACATTCTTGTCAAGTCCAAGCTTGATTATGGTATGTGAGCCGTGAATATTCTTCGTATGGAACCATATATCCTGCGAATTTGCAAGCTTTGTTGTTACATAGTCATTTTGCGTATTGTTCTTGCCGACATAAATATCAAATCCGTCAGATGAAACGAAATGCAGCGGCTTTGAAACGCCGGCACTTTTCTTTTTCTTATCTGTACGCTTGCTGATAAAGTCTTGCTCACCAAGCTCAGTTTTGATTGCATTTATATCTGACTCGATTTCTGCATTTTCGATAGCAACAAGCGTACTTTCCAGATAATCAAGCTCATTACGGCTGATTTCAAGCTGCTTTGCTGCCTCAGTCTCAGCAGTTTTTGCTTTGTTATAACGCTTGTAATATCTCTGTGAATTCTGAGCAGGGGAAAGGCGAGGGTCAAGCTCAATCTCAACTGTCGGCATATCCGGCTCGTAGTAATTTTCCACTTCGACCGATTTCATACCCTGTTCAATACGGTAAAGGTTTGAAGTAATCAAATCACCCTTAATTCGGTATTCTTCTTTGTTTTCCGCATCAGCCAAAGTGCGTGTTAAGATATTAATTTTTTTGGACAGTCTCTCAATTCCGTTGGTAACAATCTTTACAAGTCCTGCACTCTTCTGACGCATTCGCTCACGCATATCACGGGTGTAGTAGAAGCGGTCAAGAAGTGTACTGATACTGTCCGTATATTCAACCTGTGCGGCGTTTTCATATTGTTCGATTTTTATTGCACTGAAATCAACAAGCTTCCCGGTAAAATTATCTGTAATCATACACGGCTCGAATACGCCGTTTTTTACGTTCTCGGCAAATTTTACTAGTGTGGTTTTGATAAGTGCCTGCTTATTGGTATTAAGCTCCTGGGCGCGGATATCGGCACTTTTAAAGGCGTGATAAACAATTTCTCTTGCTGTAAGCGGACTGATTCCGCCAATAGTCGATAGAATAAGCTTATCAAGTCTTACAGGCTGATTGAAATTAATCGGTGTATCGAGCTCAAAGTCAATCAAATCAATCTTCTCCTGTGACGGAGGATAATCATAAGTGAGTCCCGGCAATACCTGTCTTACTGAGCTGACGGTAATGTCAATATGTTTGATAGAGTCGAGTATTTTCATATCCGAATCAGTGAGGATAATATTTGAATGGCGTCCCATAATCTCAATGATGAGATATTTCGTTGTGAGGTCGCCAAGCTCGTTGTAGCTTTCAACACTCATACGAATAATACGCTCAAATCCAATCTGTTCGATAGCGGTGATTTTACCGCTTGAAAGATGCTTTCTTAAAAGCATGCAAAACATGGGTGCAGTCAACGGATTTTTTTTGGGATGCTCCGTGAAATGCACTCTGGGATTAGCTGAACCGGCTGAGAGGATAAGCTTATAGTTATCCGTAAAGGTTCGTACATGAAGTGTAAGCTCGTCCTTTTCCGGCTGATGAATTTTATCTATGCGGCCGTTAAGCAGCTTTTCTGAAAGCTCCTGAACCAGACAACGTACCGCTACTGCGTCAAATGCCATTATTTTTCGTTCCTTTTATTTAATACTGTTTGATTATATCATGAAGAATAATACTTTGTCAATTATTTTTGCCACATATGGTTAATCGGTCCGTTGCCTTTGCCTAAGTCCAGCATATCTGAAATTGCTCCTGTTATATATTTTTTTGCGGCGCTGACTGCATCATGCATGGGATATCCCTTTGCAAGATATGAAGCTATTGCCGACGAAAGAGTGCAACCTGTTCCGTGTGTGTTGGGGTTGTGAATAATGCTGCCTTTATACCAATGCTGTGAATTAGGAGTGCAAAGAAAATCACTTCCGGTGAGATGACCGCCCTTTAACAGTACGGAAATATCATATTTCCCGCAAAGCTCAGTTGCCGCCTTTTCCATATCAGCAGCGTCCTTTATCTCATATCCCAAAAGACATTGTGCCTCCGGAATATTCGGAGTAATGAGATGGGCGAGAGGGAAGAGTCTTGAAATAAGAGTATTTTGTGCATCACAATCCAAAAGCGAATGCCCGCTTGTTGAAATCATAACCGGGTCAAGTACAATATTTTTTGGAGTGTATTTTTTCAACGCATCTGCTACAGTAGATATTATTTCGGCAGTTGAGAGCATACCTATTTTTACGCTGTCGGGGAAAATATCGGTAAACACAGCGTCAAGCTGGGCTTTGATTATATTTGCAGTCATATTATAAACAGCGGATACTCCAAGTGTATTTTGTGCGGTTACAGCAGTTATAACGCTCATTCCGTAAATGCCTAAAGCGGTCATGGTTTTCAAGTCAGCTTGTATTCCTGCACCGCCGATGGAGTCTGAACCGGCAATTGTAAGTGTTGTTTTCATAATATACCTCTATATAAAAATGGAGGAGTGCAATAAATGCCCCCTCCTTGTGTTTATACAATCCGGATAATTGTTTATTTTGTTGTCTTCTTTGCTGCCGGAGCCTTTGTTGCAGTTGTTTTCTTTGCAGTTGCCTTGGTTTCAGCCGGAGCCTCTGCTTTCTTTGCAGCAGTCTTAGTTGTCTTTGTTGCAGCTGCTTTAGTTTCAGCCGGAGCCTCTGCCTTCTTTGCAGCAGTCTTAGTTGTCTTTGCAACAGTTGCCTTTGTAGCTGTCTTCTTAGCAGCCGGCTTCTTAACCGGAGCCACGATAGAATCAGCAACTGACTTAATCTTCTCGAGGTCACCCTTAACTGTGAGGTCACCCTTTTCGATAGCCTTCTCAATTGTGAGCTTGCTGTCTAAAATCTTAGTTAATGCAGCTCTTGTTACATCAACAACAGCGTCATTATCCTTGTAATCATACGGCTCTACTGCGAGTGCACCGTTCTTTACCTCTGCGTAAAATGTACCGCCGCAATCCTCGTCTGACAATGTGAACTGAATTGCCATATCAGCGAGCTTTGATGAATCTACATTTGCGAACTTTTCCTTAAGCTTTTTAAATGCTGCTTCGTATGTCATAGTTATAATTCCTCCATTTACTCTTGAGCATCTTTGAAATGCCCATCTTCCGGATATCGTATAATTACGAGTAACATTATATATTATTTTATTTTTTATGTCAATTAATAAAATAACGTTTTTTTTGGTGCCACCTTAGGAAAAATTGTTGTTATTCAATAAAAAATGGGCTATAATAATGATAAATCAAGGGTTTAAGCTGATTAGCAGAGGTTTATTATTAGATTTTCGTAACAAGGACGGGAGAATAGCTAAAAAACAAATAAGGTAAAAAAATTAAAAAAACGCTTGACAAAGAGGGTGTAGTGTGCTATAATATTCCTTGTTGATAAATCAACAGCAAATAAAAAGCAATTTGGAGAGATGTCTGAGTGGTTGAAAGAGCCGGTCTTGAAAACCGGTGACGGTTCCGCCGTCCGCGGGTTCGAATCCCGCTCTCTCCTCTTTTTATATAATTAAATATTAAATTTGGATCATGGAGAAGTACTCAAGAGGCCGAAGAGGCGCCCCTGCTAAGGGTGTAGGTCGGGAAACCGGCGCGAGGGTTCAAATCCCTCCTTCTCCGCTGGAAAAATCTTGTCGCAAGACAGGATTTTTTTGTTATCAGTTAATTATATAACACAAGGAACCTCCGTCGGTGAAATGCTTTTCGTAGAAATTGGAGAAATGGCGGCACGGTATGCACTGTTAGGCGGGATACTTATATGGACAATATACAATTTTCTGAGTATAATATTAATATCCTATTCTTGACGTTGGGATGAAGAAATGATACAATATTAATATAAACATATAAAAAGGAGAAAGTATATGAAAAGCTTAAACTTTGATCACATAACTCTTGGTGTATGTTACTATCCGGAGCATTGGGATAAGTCACTGTGGAGTGACGACCTCAGAAGAATGAAAGAATATGGTATAGAGGTTATCCGTATAGCGGAATTTGCATGGAATAAATTTGAACCGCATGAGGGAGAATTTGACTTTTCTTTCTTTGACGAATTTATGGATCTGGCACTTGAAGAGCACATCAAGGTTATTTTCTGTACTCCGTCAGCAACACCTCCGGCTTGGATGAGCGAAAAATACCCGGAAATATTAAATGCAGATATTGACGGCAACCTTATCCGTCACGGTCAGAGAAGACACTGTAATCTTAATTCGGGAAAGTACCGTTTCTTTGTGTCAAGGATTACGGAAAAAATTGCAGAGCATTACAGTAAATATCCGAATATTATAGCATGGCAGCTTGATAATGAGATTAACTGTGAGTGTAACTTGTATTATTCGGAGAGTGATCATAAGGCATTTCGTGAATATCTTAAGAATAAATTTGAAACACTTGACGCATTAAATGAAGCTATAGGTGCAAACTTCTGGAATCAGACCTATACTTCATGGGATGAGGTATATCTACCCAGACGAACCAATGCAGGCAGGCTCGGAAATCCACATATGTCATTGCTTCAGAAGAGATTTATATCTGATACTGTTATAAGCTTTTTTAAGCTTCAGGCAGATATAATCCGTAAATATACAGATGCAGATATTACAACGAATGGTTTGTTCGGTAATATAGATTATCAGAAGCTTGTCAATGAGGTCCTGGACTATATTACATATGATAACTATCCGAACTTTGCTTATGACAGGAGACTTGATGTATCACGTCAGAATGGCATGCGTGACCGTAACAGCTCATACAATCTGACTCGTACAAGAGCAATTTCGCCGATTTTTGGAATCATGGAGCAACAGTCGGGACCGTCCGGGTGGAATCACAGAATGGAACAACCCTCACCAAAGCCGGGTCAGATGCGTTTGTGGACATTACAGTCAATTGCACACGGTGCGGATTTTGTAAGCTATTTCCGTTGGCGTACATGTACCTACGGTACAGAAATATACTGGCACGGTCTGAATGACTACTGTAACCGTCCTAACAGAAGAACCCGTGAGCTTGAAAGAACATACAAAGACATTCAGAAAATACAGGCAGTATGCGGAAATGAATATGTTGCAGAGGTTGCACTTATGAAGGATTACGACAATGAGTGGGATGCTGACGAGGATGTATGGCACTCAGAGGTTGACAACATAAGCTATGACGGATGGTTCAGAGGCTTCCAGAAAAAGCATATACCGCATGATATGGTTTATATTGATGATGAAACAGAGCTTGAACAACTGCTTAAATATAAGCTGATAGTATATCCGCATCCGACAATTCTTAATGGAAAGAGAGCTGAGCTTTTAAGAGCTTATGCCGAGCAGGGCGGTACTGTAATTCTCGGATGCCGCACGGGATATAAGGATATGAACGGAATATGTTATATGACTCCGATGCCGTGTCATGCAGCGCCGTTATGCGGAGCGGAGGTAGAAGACTTTACATTTTTCTCACCGTATGATGAGGAGCAGTTTATAAATGTTGCAGGTAAAAAAGTGAGTGCACCGTGCTTTAATGATATATTGAATATTACAGACGGTGAAGTACTGGGAGTATTTGAAAATAACTATTATAAAGGCAAGCCTGCGGTTGTCGTGAAAACTATCGGAAACGGTAAAGTCTATTATGTCGGTTCGGCATTTGCTGAGGATAGTGCAAAGGCTTTTATAGAGCTTGAGGGAATTACATCACCTTATGGGATTGATAAAATGATAGACATTCCGGAAGAGATAGAACTCTCGGTAAGAAATAGGCGTATATTCCTTATAAATTATGCCGGTGAAGCTGTAGAATTTGCATGTCACAGAAGCTTTAAGGATATGATAAGCGGGGAAGTGTTTGCCGACAAGATTACAATAGGTGGATACGATGTTGTTGTGCTTGAGGAATGCTGATGAGGAATATGTAAATTTATAAAAAATATGCAGAAAGGTTTGACTATCGAATTGGAATGTGATATAATACTTATATAAAATAACTATTCGGAGGTTAATATGAAAAAGCTTGTATCAATATTATCAGCAATTACAATAACTATGTCTTTATGCTCGTGCGGAGAGGGTGGCATATTCGGAGAGCCGATCCCGACGCCGGAACCTATGATTGATGCGGCTGCAGTTCTTACAATTGACAATGTAAAGACTGCTGTGGCAGACAACTATACTGTAGAGCTTGAGGGCGGTGCGGCTGTTACGGAGAAGAATACAACAACAGCGTCATACCGTGCGAATCCGGCAGGAACAGGAGACCCGGTAATTGTAAAGGTTATTCAGCCTGTTAGCGGAGTGAGCGAGGATCAGATTTGGGAGGATTATGAGAATGCAAGACTCACGCGTCCGTCAGCACAGCTGGTTGTCGGAATCGGAGATGATGCATATATAGCATATCCGTCAATTCATGTGTTCTATAAGGGATGTGAGATTGTTATTACAGCAGGAAGCGGCTCGGATGAGGGACAGGCTAATTATTTAAAGGATCTGGCAACAACTGCGGTTGCTAATATTGATGCAATGAATGCGGAGGCGGCAGAGTAATGGATAAGACTTTTTTAGAGCTTGCAAAGGCAAGATATTCATGTCGTAAGTTTTCGAAAACAAAGGTAGAAAAAGAAAAGATTGATTATATTCTGGAAGCTGCAAGAATTGCACCGACTGCTGTTAATTATCAGCCGCAGAAGATATTTGTAATTGAGAGTGAAGCAGCACTTTCAAAGGTGAGCGAATGTACAAAGTACAGCTTTGATGCTCCACTTAATTTCTTGGTTTGCTATGATAAGGAAGCTTCATGGAAGCGTGGCTATGACGGTGATGACAGCGGAACTGTAGATGCATCTATTGTAGTAACTCATATGATGCTTGCGGCATCGGAGCAGGGAATAGGTTCAACTTGGGTAGGTAGCTTTAATCCGGCTAAGGTGTATGAATTATTTGATTTGCCGGAGAATTATGTGCCTGTTGCGTTCTTGCCTATGGGATATCCGGCAGAGGATGCACATCCCGCACATCTGCATGATAAGCGCAAGGATTTATCGGAAACGGTTAAGTATATATAATCAATAAGAGAAATCAGACAATGCAAAGCATTGTCTGATTTTTTTATAAATTTGAGCGAAAGAAGTCCGCAAGAGCATTTATTGCCGCTTCTTCATCATCACCCTCAATCGTAACTCTGACAGTATCGCCGTGCTTCACTCCCATTCCCATAATGCCAAAAAGTGATTTTGCACTTGAGCTTTTGTCACCGCAATAGATAATGATGTTTGAGTCGAATTTTTTCGCTTCCCGTACTAGTAGTCCGGCAGGACGGGCATGTATTCCTATCTCATCAATAATTTTATACTGAAATTCTTTCATATGCTGCACTCACTTTCATAATAAGTATATCAGTATTATGTGCAGTACTGAGCAAAAAAATACAGGAGCTGCAATTGCAGCTCCTGTGCCTTATTCAACTGTAACCGATTTTGCAAGGTTTCTCGGCTTATCGATATCGCAGCCCTTTAATGATGCAACATAGTAACCGAATAACTGTAACGGAATTACCGAAAGTGACGGTAATAAAGTTTCGTTGATTAACGGAATCTTTACTACATGATCAGCAACACTGTCCATATCATCCTGATTTTCGGTTGTAACACCCATTACAACCGCACCTCTTGCCTTGACTTCCTTGACATTTGAAACTGTCTTGTCAAAGAGATCTGCACCTGTTGCGAGTGCTATTACCAATGTGCCGTCTTCAATAAGTGAAATTGTTCCGTGCTTTAATTCACCGGCAGCGTATGCTTCTGAGTGAATGTATGAAATTTCCTTGAGCTTTAATGAACCCTCAAGGCATACAGCATAGTCAAGGTTTCTTCCGATAAAGAAAATTGACTGACAGTTGTAGAACTTTGAAGCAAGATACTGAATTTCGTCCTTGTTCTCAAGAATCTTAGAAACCATTTCCGGTAAGTTCTCGATATCTCTTACATACTGAGCGTATTCGCCTGATGTAACCATGCCCAACTTATCAGCCATGTAGAGTGAGATGAGATACATTACAGCAAGCTGAGTTGAATATGCCTTTGTAGTTGCAACGGCGATTTCGGGACCTGCCCATGTATAAATAACATCATCTGATGCATTTGCTATAGCACTTCCTACGACATTAACAATTGAAAGGATTCTTGCACCGTGATTCTTTGCTTCTTTGAGAGCTGCAAGTGTATCAGCAGTCTCACCTGACTGGCTGATTACAATTACGAGGTCTCTTGAGCCTACGATAGGATCGCAGTATCTGAACTCTGATGCAACCTGTACCTCGACCGGGATACGGCACATTTTTTCGATAATATATTTGCCTACAACGCCTACATGGTAAGCACTTCCGCATGCGACTATATAAATCTTTCTTATGTTCTTGATATCCTCTGTAGTAAGTGAAATATCATCAAGAACAACCTTGCCATCCTTAATTCTCGGTGAAATAGTATCACGGAGAGCTTTGGGCTGCTCCTCGATTTCTTTCATCATGAAATGCTCATAGCCGCCCTTTTCAGCAGCACTTACATCCCAGTCAACCGTGAACACATCCTTTTCAAGCTCTTCCTTGTCAGTGTTATAAATCTTAACACTGTCCTTGTTCAATACAACAATTTCGTTATCCTCAAGATAATATATATCTCTTGTATGCTTTAAAATTGCAGTAACGTCTGATGCGATAAAGTTTTCGCCCTTGCCTAAGCCTACTACCATAGGACTTGCTTTTCTTACAGCAACAAACTGATCCGGATAATCAGCACAGAGAACCCCTAATGCGTATGAACCCTCTACCTTGTTGATTACCTTAATCATAGCATCGATGATATCGCCCTTATAATAATACTCAAATAAATGTGCAATTACCTCTGTATCTGTTTCTGAAACAAATTCAAAGCCTTTTTCGATAAGACGCTTTTTCAGGGGGATGTAGTTCTCGATGATACCGTTATGTACTACTGCAAAACGGTTTGACTGTGAGAGATGCGGATGTGAATTTACATCCGACGGCTCTCCGTGAGTTGCCCAACGTGTATGACCGATACCTACGGTACCGTTTACGGCACTGCCGTCATTTGTCTTTTCTGCAAGAACTGCAAGACGTCCCTTTGCCTTTTCTACCTGTATTTCATTTCCGTTATATACCGCAATACCTGCACTGTCATAGCCTCGGTACTCCAGCTTTGAAAGTCCCTCAAGAAGAATGGGAGCTGCATTGGAAGAACCGACGTATCCAACTATTCCGCACATATTAATATACCTCCGTGAATTGTATTTCATAATTATTATATACCACAATACATTTTACACTAAATTTGTAATAAAATCAATCATTTTTGGGAAATTGTAAAAAAAATGTTATCAATTCTGTTAAAATTCACAATGAGGTGTTGATTACTAAAGAGGAATATGGTATAATAACACCATGATTAAAATGGGTGAGGTGTAAGCAATGACAAAAGATTTGGTCTATGAAAATCCGCTTTCATGCGAAGCGGATGTTAAAGAGTTTGTACTTGAGGGCAGTGCAAGAATATATTTTGAAAACGGAAAAATGCGTATGAAGAATGCACTTGACGCAGAGCTTGGTCAGAAGTCAAACTTTGTATATTGGTGTAACAACGATTTTCCATCGGATATAATGATTGAATGGGATTTTAAACCAATAGAAGAGCCGGGACTGGCGATTATGTTTTTTGCGGCAAAGGGATGTATGGGCGAGGATTTATTTGATGAATCCTTAGCAGAGCGTGACGGACAGTATAATCTCTATCACAGCGGTGATATAAATGCGTATCACATTTCGTATTTTCGCCGTAAGTGGGATGAAGAAAGGACGTTCCATACATGCAATTTAAGAAAAAGCAAGGGCTTTTATCTTGTTGCACAGGGAGCAGATCCTATACCGAATTGTGAAGATGCAATGGAAAGCTATCATATCAGAATTACAAAGTATAAGGGACTGATTGAATTTGCCATCAATGATCTGACGGTGTTTTCATGGCAGGATGACGGCAAGGAATACGGTGCAGTCCTTGGCGGAGGTAAAATCGGGTTCAGACAAATGGCACCGATGATTGGTGAATATAGTAATTTAAAGGTATTTGAATTGAAGGATTGAATTGATGAAAAATAAAGTGTTAAAAACTCTTGAGTTTGATAAAATATTGCAAAGGCTTTCCGGATATACCGAAAGTCCGGCAGTGAAAAAGAGAATAGAAGAGCTTGTTCCGTATCCGACTCTTGAGCTGGCAAAAAACGCACAGCGAGAGACTACGGAGGCAGTTATAACCTCATTGAAGCTCGGCGGACCGCCTGTGAATTTATCTGTAGTAGAGGTTACAAAGTATGTTCGTCTTGCTGAAAGAAGCGGTATGCTTCACGCAAAAGAGCTTATGGAAATTTCAAGAATGCTTTACGTTGCAAGGCGGATGAAGTCATATCTTGACGAGGCGGCAGAAGAATGTACAAAGCTTCATGAAATAGGTGATAACATTCTTACGGCAAAGGCTTTAGAGGACAGAATAAATCTTTGCATAGTATCTGAGGATGAGATTGCAGACGAAGCATCGTCCGAGCTTTCGACGATAAGACGAAAGATGAAAAATCTCAATGCTAAAATAAGGGAAACCTTAAATGGAATGATAAGAAGCTCACATTATAAGAAGTTCCTCCAGGATGCTATTGTGACGATGCGTTCTGACAGGTTTGTAATTCCGGTAAGAGCAGAGTACCGTGCTGAGGTGCCGGGAATTGTACATGACTCATCTTCAAGCGGAGCAACTGTATTTGTTGAGCCTATGAGCGTGGTTAATTCCAATAATGAAATAAGAGATTTAAAGGCAAAGGAACAGCAGGAAATCGAGAGAATTCTGATGGAATTATCGGCATTGGTATGCGAAAATTCTCATGCGATATTTGTCGATTATAAATATGTTTGTGAGCTTGATTTTATGTTTGCAAAGGCAAAGCTGTCACTTGATATGAACGGTAATGAGCCGGCTTTGAATGATAAAGGAATAATAAACTTTATAAATGCAAGACATCCGCTTATTGATAAGGATAAGGTTGTAGCAAATGATATCAGACTTGGCGGAAAATATGATACTCTGGTTGTTACGGGTCCGAATACGGGCGGTAAGACAGTTACACTTAAAACTATAGGTCTGTTCTCTCTTATGGCTGCGTCAGGGTTGCATATAAGTGCAAGTGACCGGAGTGAGGCGGCTGTTTTTGAACAGGTTTTTGCTGATATAGGCGATGAGCAGAGCATTGAACAAAGCCTTTCTACATTCTCATCGCATATGGTAAATATTGTTGAGATTATTAAATCGGTTGACAGCGGTTCTTTGGTTCTGTTTGACGAACTTGGTAGTGGTACGGATCCGACAGAGGGTGCGGCACTTGCTATTGCAATTCTTGAATTTTTGCGTACATTTAAGGTGAAAACGGTTGCAACAACTCACTATAGTGAGCTGAAGCTGTATGCTCTTTCGACGGACGGAGTTGAAAATGCATCGTGTGAATTTGATGTAGAAAACCTTATGCCGACATATAAGCTTTTAATAGGTGTTCCGGGTAAGAGTAATGCGTTTTCAATTTCAAGACGGCTTGGACTTGAAGAGGCAATTATTGACCGCGCAAATGCAATTTTATCGGATGAGGAGATAAAGTTTGAGGATGTAGTAACCGAGCTGGAGCAAAGCCGTGCGAGGGCGAGACAGGATGCAGAGGAAACAAAGCGTCTGAAAAACGAATTAAAAACCTTGCGTGACCAGGTTGAAAAAGAAAGAATAAAGCTCAAGGAAAGTAAATCAAGAATACTTGAAGAGGCACACCGTGAGGCTAAAATTATAGTAATGGACGCAAAGGACGAGGCAAATGCAATCATCAAGGATCTCGAAAAAATGCGTCAGCAGGGAATAAGAAGCGGCGGCTCACTTGATAAGAAGGCACAGTCGGCAAGGGATACATTAAAGCAGCGTGAGGACAGTATAGACAAGAAAATGGCACGCGCCGCAAAGCCTAAAAAGACCTATGTTGATCCTCCCAAGAATCTCAAGGTCGGTCAGACGGTAAAGCTGATAGATATGAATGAAGAGGCGACAATTCTGAAGCTTCCCGATTCAAAGGGAATGCTTAGGGTTCAGGCAGGTATTTTCAAGATGGATGTCCATATTTCAAATATCCGTGAAATGAAAGAAAATGAAACAAAGGAGCTTGCGGCGAAATATGTTCCCGTTCAGCGTTCGTTTGAATCAAAGACCAAAACGGCTACTACAGAAATTGATGTAAGAGGACATAATGTTGAAGAGGCATGGATTAAGGTAGAAAAGTTTCTTGATGACTGCTATCTTGCAGGAGTATCACCGGTGCGTATAATTCACGGAAAGGGTACGGGACTTCTCAGAAAAGGACTGCAGAACTATATAAAGGGATATAAGTATATTAAATCATACAGAAACGGAAAATTCGGCGAGGGCGAGGACGGAGTCACCGTCTGCGAGCTGAAATAATGAAAGGATTGGAAATGGATTTCAAGTCAGAGCTACATGCACTGAGGCACAAACTTTTTAGTGCAACAGCATACGCTAAATTTTTTATAAAATGGATACTTGCCGCCTTATTAACAGGTGTGGTTGCAGGATTAATCGGTATATTTTTTCATAAGATACTGGAATTGGTAACTGAATTCCGTGAATTGAATTCATGGATGATTTTATGCCTGCCGATAGCCGGAGTGCTGATTGTTGCGTTGTATAAATTTCTGAAATTACAGCAGAATAAAGGAACAAATGCGATAATTGAGGCTACAAGAACAGGAAACAATGTTTCTTTGTCACTTGCACCGGGAATATTTATAGCTACCGCACTGACACATCTTGCAGGCGGAAGTGCAGGCAGAGAGGGTGCGGCACTCCAACTTGGCGGAAGCATAGGAAATGCAATAGGACGAGTGCTTCGTCTTAATAAAAATGATATGCAGATGATTGTAATGAGCGGTATGAGTGCGGCATTTACGGCACTTTTCGGAACTCCTGTCACGGCGGCTTTCTTTACAATGGAGGTCGTTATGGTGGGTAAGATGCAGTACTATTCCATAATTCCCTGTATAACAGCATCCGCAACAGCGTTTGCGTTAGTGAAATTCTTTGATGTTGCACCAACGCAGTTTGAACTTGCATTTGTGCCGGAATTTACACCGGTATCATTTTTTCAGGTAACCTTGCTTGCGGTGGGATGTGCTGTGTTAAGCGTTCTGTTTTGTAAGTCTTTGCATATAGCAGGTCATACAGCAAAGAAAATGTTTTCAAATAGCTATCTCAAAATATTGGCAGGAAGTGCAGTCTTGATATTACTGACGTTTTTAGTCGGAACGCATGACTATAATGGTGCAGGAATGGATGTTGTTGAAAGAGCTGTATCGGGTGAAGCGGCACCGTTTGCATTTGCTTTAAAGATTCTCTTTACGGCAATAACTCTTGGTTGCGGTTTCAGAGGCGGTGAAATTGTGCCTACACTTTTCATAGGCTCCACCTTTGGCTGTGTGGCAGCGTCATTGATAGGTCTTGATCCGGGATTTGGTGCAGCTGTAGGTATGGTGGCGTTGTTTTGTAGTGTGGTTAACTGTCCGGTCGCATCGGTATTTCTCAGTGTGGAATTGTTTGGAACAGAGGGAATATTGCTTTTCGTGATTGCGTGTGCAGTGAGCTATATGCTTTCAGGCTACAGCGGACTGTACGGAAGCCAGAGATTCGCATATTCAAAATTTAAGGATAAGCAGATGAATATAAGTACAAAGTAACTAAATAAGGAGCCGCTTTAGGCTCCTTATTTAGTTATATGCATGAATATATATTCAATCAACAAAAACCGCATAGGTATGGGATAAATTGAATACATACACATCAAATTTGCTTGACAAAAGGTGTGTTTTATGGTATAATTATGCTTATATAAACTAAAATGGAGAGTTTTGCGAAATGGCAAGAAAAAAACAAGATTACGGAAATGATAGTATTTCGAGCCTTAAAGGTGCAGACAGAGTAAGATTACGTCCTGCGGTTATTTTCGGTTCGGACGGACTTGAGGGATGTGAGCATTCATTCTTTGAGATACTTTCAAATTCAATAGACGAGGCACGAGAGGGCTACGGTTCACTTATAGAGGTCACAAGATATCTCAATAAATCAATTGAGGTAAGAGACTATGGAAGAGGCATTCCTCTTGATTATAATGAAAAAGAAGGAAAATACAATTGGGAGCTTGTCTATTGTGAGCTGTATGCAGGCAGTAAGTATAACAACAATGACGGCGGTACTTATGAATACAGTCTGGGATTAAATGGTCTGGGTGCCTGTGCGACACAGTATTCTTCCGACTATTTTGATGTAACTGTTGTAAGAGATAAAACCGAATATACACTTCATTTTGAAAAGGGCGAGAATATCGGCGGCTTGAAGAAGAGACCGGTAAGAAGTAATCAGACCGGTACAAGACAGATGTGGAGACCTGACACGGAGGTATTTACAGATACCGATATTTCTCTTGAGTTTTTTCAGGATGTATTAAATAAGCAGGCAATGGTAAATGCCGGATTGAAGTTTGTATTATATAACGAAACAGAAACCGGTATGGAAATGTTTGAATACTATTACGAACACGGAATAGTTGACTATGTTTCAAATATAGTTGGAGAAAACTCGTTTACAACTGTAGAATCATGGGAATGTGAAAGAATCGGACGTGACCGTGAGGACATGGATGATTACCGAATGAAAATGCAGGTGGCATTCTGTTTCTCGAACAGCGTTAATCTGCTTGAATACTACCATAACTCAAGCTTCCTTGAGCATGGCGGTTCGCCGGATAAGGCAGTGAAAAATGCATTTGTGTACGCAATTGACAAGTATTTAAAGGCGAATAATAAATATAACAAAAACGAAAGCAAGGTTAATTTCAATGATATCGCAGATTTCCTTGCTCTGGTTATAAATTCATTTTCAACACAGACGAGTTATGAGAACCAGACAAAGAAAGCGGTATCAAATAAATTCATTCAGGAAGCAATGACAGATTTCCTGCGTCAGCAGCTTGAAGTATATTTCATCGAGAATAAAACAGATGCTGAAAAGATAGCCAATCAGGTGCTTGTAAATAAGCGAAGCCGTGAGAATGCGGAAAAGGCAAGGATTGATATAAAGAAAAAGCTCACCGGTACAATGGACGTAACAAACAGAGTAGAAAAGTTTGTTGACTGTCGAAGCAAGGATGTTTCAAAGCGTGAGGTATATATCGTAGAGGGAGACTCGGCTTTGGGTTCATGTAAGCTTGCAAGAGACCCGTCGTTCCAGGCAATTATGCCGATTCGAGGTAAGATATTGAACTGTCTTAAAGCAGACTATCCCAAGATTTTTAAGAGTGACGTTATAGTTGACCTTATGAAAGTTCTGGGTTGTGGTATAGAAATAAGCTCAAAGCATAACAAGGGTCTTGATACTTTCAGCCTTGATAATTTGAGATGGGATAAGGTAATTATCTGTACAGATGCGGATGTTGACGGATTCCAGATCCGTACCCTTATTCTTACAATGATTTACAGACTTACTCCTACACTGATTGAAGCAGGAAAGGTATATATAGCAGAATCGCCGCTTTATGAGATAACAGTAACAAAGACAAAGCGTAAGGGCGAGATGCACTTTGCATATACGGATGCGGAAAAGGATGAAATAATCAGGAAATTCAACGAGGACGGATTATCAAAGGAACGTGACGAATATGATATCAAGCGTTCAAAGGGTCTTGGTGAAAACCAGCCGGAAATGATGAGCCTTACAACAATGCATCCTGCAACAAGACGACTTATAAGAGTTACGCCCGAAAACGCAGAGAGAACAGCGAAAATGTTCGATGTATTACTTGGTGATAACTTAAACGGTCGAAAAGAATATATTGCGGAAAACGGAAACCTGTATATGGATATGGTTGACGTTTCGTAATTATATAATAATCGGAGGAAATGATGGCAAGAAAGAAAAATATTAAGCCTGAAGAAGAATATATAGAAGCTCCAATATCGGAGCAGCCGATTACGGAAACTCTTGAAAAAAATTATATGCCGTATGCAATGAGTGTAATTATTTCAAGAGCAATTCCTGAAATCGATGGCTTAAAGCCTGCACACAGAAAGTTGCTTTATACAATGTATAAAATGGGACTTTTGGGCGGTAAGCTTACGAAATCGGCAAACATTGTAGGACAGACAATGCAGCTCAATCCTCATGGTGATGCGGCTATTTATGAAACAATGGTACGTCTTACAAGAGGTAATGAAGCATTGCTTCATCCGCTGGTTGAATCAAAGGGTTCATTCGGTAAGCAGTATTCAAGAGATATGGCATATGCTGCTTCACGATATACAGAGGCAAGACTTGAGCCTATCTGTAAGGAGTTTTTTGATGATATAAACAAGAATACAGTAAAGTTTGTAGATAGCTATGACGGTGAACAGCAGGAGCCGACATTATTGCCGGTGGCATTCCCGAATATACTCGTAAACCCGAACACGGGTATTGCGGTAGGTATGGCAAGTAATATCTGCTCATTTAATCTGCGTGAGGTGTGCGAGGCTACAATTGCTTGTATGAAAGACCCGGATGCAGATTTAATCGATATAATGCCGGCACCGGATTTTCCGCTTGGGGCGCAGCTGATATATTCCAAGGAAGAAATGCGTCAGATTTATAAAACAGGACGAGGTAGCTTCAAGCTTCGTGCAAAGTATGAATATGATAAAAAGAATAACTGTATTGATATTCTTGAGATTCCGTATTCAACAACCTGTGAGGCTATAATCGGAAAGATTATGGAGCTTATCAAAGCGAATAAGCTTCGTGAAATCTCGGACGCACGAGATGAGATAGGACTCAAGGGCTTTAAGCTTACGCTTGATTTGAAGCGTGGTGTTGACCCGGATGCCCTTATGTTAAAGCTTTATAAGCTTACTCCGCTTGAGGACAGCTTTGCATGTAATTTCAATGTGCTTATAGACAGCCGTCCTATGGTTCTTGGAGTAAACGGAATTATCAATGAGTGGATTAGGTTCAGAATGAACTGTGTAAGAAACGGACTCCGTTTTGATATAGATAAGAAGAGTAAGCAGCTTCACCTGCTTACAGGTCTCAAGAAGATACTTCTTGATATCGACAAGGCTATTTCCATTATCCGTCATACTGAGCGAGAGGATGATGTTATTCCGAACTTGATGGAAGGCTTTGGAATTGATGAGACTCAGGCGGAATATATTGCAGAAATCAAGCTGAGAAATCTTAATAAGGAATATATATTAAGACGAACAGCCGAGATAGAAAAGCTTATCGAAGAAATAGCAGAGCTTAATGATATTCTCGGTAGTGATAAAAAAGTCAAGAAGCTGATAGCAGACCAGCTAAAGCGTATTGCAAAGAAATACGGTCAGGACAGAAAGACAGAGCTTATCAGCGGCGAGGAGCTTGATGTATATAAGGAAGAGGAGCATATTGAGGATTATCCGCTTACAATTTTCTTCACAAGAGAAAACTATTTCAAGAAAGTTCCTCAAAGCTCATTGAGATTTACAACGAATGCACATAAGCTCAAAGAGGATGATGAGGTAATTCAGACTATTGAAACAGTCAATAAGTCTGAAATATTATTCTTCTCAAACAAGTCTGTGGTATATAAAATGCGTACCTATGACTTGCCGGACAGCAAGGTAAGTCTTATGGGTGAGTATTTACCGGGACTTTTAGATCTTGATTCGGATGAAAAGATTTTATATGTAGTAGTAACTACGGATTACAAGGGAATGATGCTCTTCACATTCGAAAACGGTAAGTCTGCAAAGGTAGAAGTCAAGAACTACGAAACAAAGACAAACCGAAAGAAGCTTGTTGGAGCATATTCCGATAAATCACCGATTGTTGACATCAGGATGATAGAGGAAGATTGCGATATTGTAATAATGAGCGATAACAATAAGGTGCTTTGCGTAAACACAGCAAAAATTCCGCTTAAAGCAACCAAGAGTACCCAGGGTGTTCAGGTTATGACACTTGGTAAAAGAGGTGCGTTGGTAAAGCGTGTCATGAAAGCGGAGGAGCTTGGTGTTGAAAATCTGAAATATTATACCTCGAAGAATATTCCTGCCGCAGGCAAGGGACTTAAAAGCGAGGATACTCAGATAAGTTTGATTTAATCTGATAAGGGAGATGAGAATATATGTTGACAGCAGAACAGAAAAAGGGGATAGCAGAACATTTTCAGCATGTTGCTGAAGAAATCTACACTCCTTTTCCGAAAGATAAATTTAAAAAGTACAGCGTAAAAAGGGGTCTGAGAAATGATGATGGTACCGGCGTAATGGCAGGTATCACGGCGGTTGGTCAGGTTGTCGGATACTATATAAGTGACAATGAAAAGCTGCCGATGGAGGGTGAGCTTAAATACAGAGGATATGAAATAAGTGATCTCGTGAAAAGTTGTGAGGCTGAAAAACGCTTCGGTTTTGAGGAAGTAGCTTATTTGCTCCTTTTCGGTCATCTTCCGGACAAAGCTACTCTTGATTCGTTCAAGAAACTTATCGGAAATCTCAGAATCCTGCCGGAGGGATTTACGGAGGATATGATTTTAAAGGCTCCGTCAAAAAATATTATGAATAAGATGGCACGTTCTGTGCTTGCTGCATATTCATATGACGAAAATCCGGATGAACTTAGCGTGGGTAATATTTTAAGACAGTCGATTGAGTTGATTGCAAGACTTCCGGTTATGGCAGCATACGGATATCAGGCAAAGCGTCATTACCATGACGGAAACAGCTTATATCTTCATAAGCCGCAGGCAGAACTTTCAACAGCTGAAAATTTATTATATATGCTTCGTCCGGATAATAAATATACCCGTGAAGAGGCAGAAATGCTTGATGTATTGCTTATGATTCATGCAGAACATGGCGGTGGTAATAACTCAACCTTTACGACAAGAGTTGTATCATCATCGGGAACAGATACCTACAGTGCGATTACAGCGGCTATCGGCTCATTAAAGGGTCATAAGCACGGTGGCGCAAATGCAAAGGTTATGGCTATGATGGAGGATATCAAAGCTAACGTAAAGGACTGGGAGAATGACGACGAAATCTGTGAGTATATAGCCAAGATTCTCAGAAAAGAAGCGTTTGATGGCGAGGGTCTTATTTACGGTATGGGTCACGCTATTTATACATACAGCGATCCGAGATGTGTTCTGTTGAAGGAGAGAGCTGCAAGATTGGCTGAAAAGAATCCGGAGCATTTAAAGGAATTTAATCTCTATAAGAAGATAGAGGAGCTTACACCGCAGGTATTCAGTGTTGTAAAGAATAATGATAAGGTTATGTGTGCAAACGTTGATATGTACAGCGGTTTTGTATATAAGATGCTCGGAATTCCGGAGGAAATGTACACTCCGTTGTTTGCTATGTCAAGAGCAGTAGGCTGGTGTGCGCACAGACTTGAGGAGACCATCGGTGCTAACAGAATTATCCGCCCGGCATATAAGTCCTTGGTGCATACAAATAAATATATTCCGATTGATGAAAGATAATTATTTTTTTTGGAGCTGTCATATTGTGTGACAGCTCCTTTTAAAATGTTTGACTTAATGTGAATGATGTGTTATAATATGGATATAATACCAATAAAAGAAAAATGAGGTGTAATAATGGAAAAGGTTAATATACTTGGTGTAAAGGTTGATATGGTAACTATTCCCGAAGCAGCGGATAAGATTATGGACTTCCTCAACGAGGACGGTTTCCATGACGTGTTTACTCCGAACTCGGAAATAATCATGGCGGCATATAAGGATGAGGAATTTGCAGAGATTTTAAATAATGCATCAATGCTGACGGCAGATGGAATCGGCGTGGTGTATGCTTCAAGAATTTTAAAGAAGCCGATAAAGGAAAGAGCAGCAGGCTATGATATCGCATGCAAGGTTTTAGAGAAAATAAATTATACAGACCATTCGCTGTTCCTTTTTGGCGGCAAGCCGGGAGTAGCCGAAATGGCGGAAAAGAAGCTTAAGGAAAAGTATCCGGGATTGAAAATTGCGGGGACACGAAACGGCTATTTCAAGCCGGAGGATGAGCCGGAAATTGTTGAACAGATTAACAATTCAGGCGCAGATATTATCTTTGTATGTCTTGGCGCACCTAAGCAGGAAAAATGGATAAATTCACATCGTGACGAGCTAAATGTAAAAGTAGCAATGGGAATTGGCGGAAGCCTTGACGTATTTGCAGGCACAGCACAGCGAGCACCGGAGTTTTTCTGCAAGACAGGACTTGAATGGTTCTACCGTTTATGCAAGGAGCCGCAGAGAGCCGGAAGAATGGCACAGTTGCCGGTATTCGGTATGACTGTAATTGCAAAGGGTAAAAAGTTTAAACAGGATTGACTGAAAAGATGGCACACCTGAAAAGGTGTGCCATCTTTAGTTTATCGGATTGCAATATCCCAGACCTCATTAACGTGTTTTACGGGGATGAATTTGATTTCGTCTGCAATGTCTTTTGGTATATCGTCAATATCAGCTTTATTACCATAAGGAATAATAACTGTGCGGATACCTGCACGATATGCCGCAAGTGATTTTTCCTTAAGTCCACCGATAGGAAGAACACGTCCTCGTAATGTGATTTCACCCGTCATTGCAACATCATTGCGTACTGCTTTGTCGGTAAGTGCGGAAATAACGGCAGTAGCCATAGTGATTCCGGCACTTGGACCATCTTTCGGAACTGCACCCTCCGGGACATGGATATGAATATCCTTGTTTTTGTAGAATTCACCGTCAACGCCGTAATCTGCACCAACGGAACGAATGTAGCTTATTGCAGTCATTGCACTTTCTTTCATAACGTCGCCTAATTTTCCGGTGAGTTCAATCTTTCCTGTGCCGTCCATAACATTTACCTCAATAGATAAAGTATCTCCGCCGACAGCTGTCCACGCAAGACCTCGTGCTATACCAACCTGTGCGGTATCATTCATCATATCGAAGTGGTAGCGGTGCTTGCCGAGATAATCGGTAAGATTTTTTCTTGTCACACGAACTGATTTCTTTCCGTTTTCGAGGATATTCCTTGCTGCCTTACGGCAAAGTGTACCGATTTGCTGTTCAAGCTTACGCACTCCGGCTTCACGGGTATAGTATTCAATTATGTCATTGATAGCATTATCGTCAATCTTTACCTGGCCGGGTGTTAAACCGTTTTTGTCAAGTGACTTCTTCACAAGATACTGCTTTGTGATATTAAACTTTTCGAATGCAGTATATCCCGAAAGCTCGATTATTTCCATTCTGTCAAGCAGGGGACGGGAAACAGTTTCAAGTGAATTTGCGGTTGTTATAAACAATACCTGCGATAAATCGAAAGGCACTTCAATATAATGGTCTCTGAATGTAGAGTTCTGCTCATAGTCAAGCACCTCCAGAAGTGCGGCTGAGGGGTCGCCTTTATAATCAACGCCCATCTTGTCAATCTCGTCAAGAAGAATGAGCGGATTGGAAACCTTTGCTTCTTTCATCGCAGCCATGATACGACCCTCCATAGCACCGAGATATGTCTTTCTGTGACCTCGGATGTCTGCCTCGTCATGGATGCCGCCAAGAGAAATTCTTACATATTTTCTGTTTAATGCCCGAGCAATGGACTTTGCAACCGAAGTTTTGCCGACTCCCGGAGGACCTGCAAAGCAAAGCACCGTACCGACCTTGCCTTTTGTGAAATGACGGACAGCAAGATATTCAAGAACTCTGTCCTTGACCTTTTCAAGACCGTAATGATCCTCATTGAGTATATTGCGTGCGTCATTTATGTCAAAGGTTTCTTCGGATTTTTTGTTCCAGGGCATATCAAGAACTGTTTCAAGGTAGCTGCGTATGATGTTGCTTTCCGGAGAATTGGTAGGCATATGCTCAAAGCGTGCCACTTCCTTTAACAGCTTTTCGGCACTGTCGCCGGTGATGTTGGCATTTTTGATTCTTGCTCTGAATTCCTCAGCATCTTTAAGTGCGCCATCCTTTTCACCAAGCTCCTCGGATATGACCTTCATTTGCTCACGAAGGTAGTATTCATGTTGATTTTTGTCTATGTTTGCCTTGACCTTTTGCGAAATTTTTCTTTCAAGCTTTAATATCTGCAATCTTTCCTTTACTGCAATATCAAGCTTTTCGCAGCGCTTGTACGGATCAAGCTCATCAAGGAAGCTTTGCTTTATATCAAATTCACAGTCAAGTACCGAAGCAACAGTGTCGGTAAGTACGCTGATATTATTTATTGCCATAACATGCATGAAATTATCAGCATTAAGTCTGGGGTTAGAAGAAAAATATTCCCTGAATGAGCTTTTAAGGTTATTAATATATGCCGTCTGAAGCGGACCGGGTGATGAATAGAAATCATCAATTTCTTCGATTGCCGCACGGACATAAGGAGCTGTTGAATGTATTTCACGGATGATTCCGCGTCTGATGCCGGTAGCGATAATCCTTGTAACATTATCGGGCATATGCATAACCTGGCTAATCCGTGCGATTGTTCCGACAGAATAAAGTGAATCGGAGCTGACGCTTTCGTCCTCGGGATTTCTCTGACATACTATAAAAATATCGGTATGTGATTTGGAGGCTTCTTCAAGAGCCTTTTTTGAAATATCACGTCCGATGTCAAAGTTCATATTATTATGCGGAAACATTACAATCCCTCTTGTGGGTATAACCGGAAGCAGGGAAAGCTTTTCCGAACTGTATTTCTTCAAAATGTATTCACCTCGTATAGTAATCTTATTTTATTATACTATGTTTTTGCGGTTTGGTCAAGGAAAAAATAAAAAAGTTATAGACAAATTCGAGGGGGTGTGATATAATATAGTTGCCACGCAATTTAATATTTTTTTTCGACATAGGCTTACGTTAGTTAAAAAATGTAGGCTTTGATTATCATACCTATGTCGGAATGAATTGCGTGGCAGCATAAATCGAAGCTGCGTTTTTAGTGCGTTGCTTCGGCGACGCATTTTTTTATTAAATTTTTTTAAAAAAGTGAATAAAAAATGCAAGTCTGTGCGTCATATATATGAATATAAATTTTAAGGAGGTATTTAAACATGAAAAAGGAAGCGATATTATCAGTATTGAGTACATTGTTACTTATGCCGTTCAGTGTGTCTGCGCAGATACAGACGGACAAAAACGCAACAAGTCTGCAAATTGGCAAGGATGTATCAGTAATTGATGTTAGTACATTTTATGTATGTGAAAGTCTGAAAGGAATTGTGGTTGACGCAGAAAACGAGTATTTCGCATCGGTAGATGGTGTACTGTTCAACAAAGACAAAACAGAGCTCCTGTACTATCCGCAGGATAAGGACAAGACCTCTTACATAATTCCCGAAGAGGTAAAGGTTATAGGTGAGGGTGCGTTTAAGGGGAACAATAATCTTGAGGTTATAACGCTTACATATGGAATAACAGAAATTAAAGCGAGTGCTTTCGAGGGTTGTGAAGCAATGACGGATGCAGTGTTTATAAGCACTCTTGAAATGATAGGGGAGAGTGCCTTTAAGGATTGCTCAAAGCTTACAAATATCAGGATTCCTGAAGAGGTAACAAAAATTGAGGAAAACACCTTTAAGGGCTGTTCGTCACTTCAGCTTGTGACATTTGAAAACACTGCGACTGAAATAGGGAAATCGGCTTTTTCGGAATGTTCTGCTTTGGAATATATTTATTTACCGGATAAGCTGCAAAAAATAAATGACAATACTTTTAGTAATTGTACCATGCTTAAAGATATTACAATTCCGGATACTGTAACTGAAATTGGAAGTGATGTATTTTTAGGCTGTGACAATCTTGTTCATGTGTTTTATGAGGCTACAGAAGAAAAATGGAATGAGATAGACAGTAATTCTGATATATCTAATATTTTATACAATTCAAAAGGCATGTTTGCAATGTCTGATTGTCCGGAAAATGAAGAGATCATTACTGTCGGAGAAAACGGAGTTGCTGAAATAAAAATTGCCGGAGCCATATCTCCGGTGAAAAAAGAATTTTTAAATGGAACATATATGGATTATGATAATTATGACAATTATGAGGAAAAGTTACTTATATATTCGCAAACCCCGCTTGAAAATGCAAAACTGATAATCAAGAAGAACAAGCTTGAAGAAGATGAGGGATATAGTGGCAGAGGGGAATTATATAAGAGCTTTAATATAACTACGGTTGATGGGTTTGCAGCGATAGATGTAAAAGAGTACATAACTCAATCTTATGACAGTGAAGAATGGTATTCTGGTGAATTATCAGCATATTTATGGGAACCGGAAACGATGCGTCCGCTTTGCAATAGCATAAGCTTTCCGGGGTATGGAACCGGTGCGCTATCACAAAAGTTAAGTATTGAGGTATTAAAAAAGAATGAAATTCCAATTATAGAGGGTGTCTATGGATATAAACTTTATGAAAGATATCAATTAGATATTGATGATAATAACAACTTTAATGAAATACTTTCGTTATCTCCGGGAGAATACAAAATTACGGTTAACGGAAGGGATAAAAGAGAAACATATAGTACACATATAACAATAGCTAAATAAAAGCCAAAACCGCCGCACTTTTGTGCGGCGGTCTGAAATTTATTCATAATCAACAACATTAATCCAGCTTTCAAGAAGCTCGCGCTCCTCGGCACGGTTTTTCACAAGCTGTGAAGCCGCAACAATCGGGAACCATGACTGTACATACTGTATTGCAGTATCGGTTTTCTTGCAGAAAAGCTTGATATACTTCTTTGCAAGCTCCTCCTTACCGGCAAGAACGAATAAAAGATATGTTCTTGCAACATCTTCAGAAGCGTTGCCCTGTGTGGCGTGTGCCCAGTCAAGGATGTAGGGAGTACCGTCCGGTGAAATGATGACATTTGACGGATTGTAGTCGCCGTGACATACCTTCTTATGCTTCTTCATACCGTCAAGACGCGTATGAAGGTCATAGCGAACTGTTGCGTCGAGTCCTGTCCCCATGATTTTTCTGTGCATTTTATCGTGAATTTTAGTCAGCAGGGGACATGACTTATTCTGGATTTCAATCTGTGTATCAACAAAAAGATTAAGATATTCATCCTCCTTGTCGGGATTCTCCTCCATAAGCTGTGTAAGAGTTTTTCCCTCGATAAAATCGGTTATAATAGCCCATTTTCCGTCAATCTTGGTTACTTCATGGATTTTTGGGATATTTAACCCCGTCTCTTCAATTCTTGCTGTATTTAAAGCCTCGTTAAGAACATCGGCTGTGTTATAGTTTTCGTCAAATACCTTGATGGCAAGGTTACCGTCACGGTAAACTTTTTTGTCCTTACGCTGTGCAATTACTGTTTCTAATTTCATAAATCCTTACTCCTTTCAGTCAGAGTAGGGAGGATTAAATCCTCCCGCATTCTCTGTATTATATATAACCGTAAATTTTATTTTTTAAACATTATTTTCCATAATAAGCTTTGAGATAGATGTCCTTAATCTCACTCATAAGCGGATATCTCGGATTTGCACCTGTACACTGGTCGTCAAATGCCATCTCGGTCATTTCATCAAGTGTTTCGAGGAAGTCCTTTTCATCTATGCCATAGTCCCTGATAGTTGCTTTGATACCGACCATTTCTTTGATTTCTTCGATTTTTTCACAAAGCTTTTCGAGCTTTTCTTCATCGGTTTTTCCGCCTAAACGGAGGAAATCAGCAATTTCAGCATAACGCTCCAATGTATGAGGATGATCGTACTGAGAGAAGGTGCCCATCTTTGTGGGTGATTCAACAGCGTTATAACGCAGTATTTCTGTTATAAGAAGTGCATTTGCAACTCCGTGCGGAAGGTGGTGGAATGCACCGAGCTTATGAGCCATTGAGTGACATAAGCCTAAGAATGCATTTGCGAATGCCATACCTGCCATTGTTGATGCGTGTGCCATTTTTTCTCTTGCCTTGGGGTTTGCACTACCCTCATTATATGCAGCAGGGAGATAGTCAAAGATTGTTGAAATTGCTTTTAATGCAAGACCGTCAGTGAATTCCGTAGCCATAATTGAAGCATAGGCTTCAAGAGCGTGTGTGAGTGCGTCAATACCTGATGCTGAAGTGAGTCCCTTGGGCATATTCATCATAAGGTCTGCATCGACAATAGCCATATCCGGCATAAGCTCATAATCAGCCAGCGGATATTTGATGCCTGTTGATTCGTCTGTAATAACAGCAAACGGTGTAACCTCCGAGCCTGTTCCGGCTGATGTCGGGACTGCGATGAACATTGCTTTGTCACCCATGTGCGGGAAGGTATATACACGCTTTCTGATATCAATAAAACGCATTGCCATATCAAGGAAGTCAACCTCCGGATGCTCATAAAGTACCCACATAATCTTAGCTGCGTCCATTGCAGAGCCGCCGCCTAAAGCGATAATAACATCAGGCTCAAATGCTGCCATTTCGGCCGCACCCTCTTTTGCACATGCAAGTGACGGGTCGGGGGCAACATTGAAGAAGGTCTTATGTGTAATACCCATCTCGTCAAGTCTGTCGGTGATGTTGTTTGCATAACCGTTCTTGTATAAGAACTCATCTGTTACGATAAATGCCTTTTTCTTTCCTAATTCGTCTCCTAACTCGCCAAGAGCAACCGGGAGACAGCCTTTCTTTATATATACCTTTTCAGGTGCTCTGAACCAAAGCATATTTTCTCTCCTCTCGGCAACTGTTTTTATATTGATTAAATGTTTAATTCCTACGTTTTCTGAAACTGAATTACCGCCCCATGAACCGCATCCGAGAGTTAGTGACGGAGCAAGCTTGAAGTTATAAAGATCACCGATGCCGCCGTGTGATGAGGGAGTATTAACAAGAATACGGCAGGTTTTCATTCTCTCGCCAAATAAGCTTATCTTATCCTGCTCGGTAGTTGCATTGAGATATACTGATGCGGTATGTCCGTAACCGCCGTCGGCAATTAACTGTTCAGCCTTTGTGAGTGCGTCTTCAAAATCCTTTGCCTTGTACATTGCAAGCACCGGTGAAAGCTTTTCGTGAGCAAATTCCTCGCTGATATCAACGCTTTCAACCTCGCCGATAAGAATTTTTGTGCTTTCGGGAACACTGATTCCGGCAAGCTCTGCTATTGCGTGGGCTTTTTGACCTACAATTTTAGCATTCAATGCACCGTTAATTATGATGGTTTTTCTTATTTTCTCTGTTTCGTCTTTGTTGAGGAAATAACAGCCTCTGTATTCAAACTCTTTCTTTACGGCAGTATAAACGTCCTTATGAGCAATAACACTCTGCTCAGATGCACAAATCATACCGTTATCAAATGTCTTTGAATGAATAATCGAATTTACAGCCTGCTTGATATCGGCTGTTGAATCGATTATAGCGGGAGTGTTACCTGCACCGACACCTAATGCCGGCTTACCTGATGAGTACGCTGCTTTAACCATGCCGGGACCGCCTGTTGCCAAAATGCAGTCAGCCTCTTTCATGACGAGGTTTGTCATGTCGAGTGACGGTACATCTATCCAACCGATGATTCCCTCGGGAGCGCCTGCCTTGACTGCTGCTTCAAGTACAATTCTTGCAGCCTCTACAGTACATTTTTTAGCTCTCGGGTGTGGGCTTATAATGATACCGTTTCTTGTTTTTAATGAAATAAGTGTCTTGAAAATTGCTGTTGAGGTCGGATTTGTAGTAGGAATTACCGCTGCAATTACACCGATCGGATTAGCAATCTTTTTAATACCAAAAGCTGCATCCTCTTCAATAACTCCGCAGGTTTTTTCGTTCTTGTACTTATTGTAGATATGCTCAGCTGCGTAATTGTTCTTTATCACCTTATCCTCAACGATGCCCATTCCTGTTTCTTCAACTGCCATCTTGGCGAGGGGGATGCGAGCGTGATTTGCGGCAAGTGCGGCTGCTTTGAAAATAGCATCCACCTGCTCCTGAGTATAGGTTGCAAACTTCTTCTGTGCTTCACGGATTTCCGCAAGCTTTTTTTCAAGAGTTTCAACACTGTCAACTAAATATTTTTCCATAATATATATCCTTTCTATTACTGTACTTTGATAAAATATTGTCAATCTGACTGTAGTTAAAGTATAGCACATGACTATTTCTTTGTCAATCTTTTAACAAAAAAATATTAACTGATATTTTTTTAACAATCCATGCGTATTTTATAGAATTTGCACAGAAATAGTAAAAAATACCTTTTAGCTACAGCTTTTTATTATGTTTATAATTAGCATAATAAAAATAAGATATTCATATATGAAAGAAAAAATGATTAAATCATTGGTGTTGACAATAAAGATGGTATGTGATATAATTTATTATGAAAATATTTAGTTATAAAACGGAGGAAATGTCATGAATAATGTAATAATTTCAGATTCAGTAAAGTATGTTGGGTGTGATGATAAAACTCTTGATTTATTTGAAAGTCAGTATATAATTCCAAACGGAATTTCATATAATTCATATTTGATTCTTGATGAAAAAACTTGTCTTATGGATACAGTAGATAAGCGTAAGGGTGATGAGTGGCTTGAAAATGTAGAAAAAGAGCTTGATGGAAAAAAGCTTGATTATCTGGTTGTTTTACACATGGAGCCTGACCATGCCGGATGCATAAAGAACCTGGTGGACAAGTACCCGAACGTGACGGTTGTAGGAAATGCAAAGACGTTTGTATTCTATACACAGTTCTTTAACAGCGAAATCGAAAATAAGATTGTCGTAGCAGAGGGTGATACACTTGAGCTTGGAAATCATACATTGACATTTGTAATGGCACCGATGGTACACTGGCCGGAGGCTATGGTTGCATATGAGTCAAGCGAAAAGATACTTTTCTCGGCTGACGGATTCGGTAAGTTCGGTGCTTTGGATACAGATGAAGACTGGGCATGTGAGGCAAGAAGATACTATTTTAATATAGTAGGAAAATACGGTGCTCAGGTTCAGGCGTTATTAAAGAAAGCGGCTGCACTTGATATTCAGACAATTTGTCCGCTGCACGGTCCTATATTAAAGGAAAATCTCGGATATTATATCGAAAAGTATGATATATGGAGTTCGTACAGACCTGAGGACGAGGGAGTTTTGGTTGCATATGCGTCAATTCACGGTAATACAGCAAATGCTGCAAGAAAGCTTGCGGAAATACTCGAAGAAAAGGGTGCAAAAAAAGTAGTCGTTGCTGATTTATCAAGAGAGGATATGGCAGAGGTTATTGAAGATGCATTCAGATATGATAAGCTTGTTGTATGCTCAGCGACATATGACGGAGGACTTTTCCCGGTAGCAGAGGATTTTCTTGCACATTTAAAGAGCAAGACGTATAGAAACCGAAAGGTTGCATTAATGGAAAATGGCACATGGGCACCGATGGCAAACAAGCTTATGAGTGAGTATTTTGAAAAAATGAAGGATATCGTGATTTGTGAAAATAAGGTAAGCATCAGATCTGCAATGAAGACTGCGGATATTGAGCAGATGGAGCGTCTTGCGGAGGAGCTTTTAGGATAAATCATGTGGCGGACTGCCCTTAGTCCGCCATTTGTTATGGGCGGTGGTAAATATGAGAATAGGGAGATATATCACGGCAATACTGTTTGTGACGGGAATGTTTTTGCTGTCGGAAATAACCGGAAGTAAGGTAATAATATTTCCGGAGATGCTTGCAATTCTTGTTGGTATATTGTGTGCAGACAAGGTACCTTGGAAAACAGACACAATACATACAGTGATAATGATGTCTGTATCATCTTTTACGGGAGTGCTGATAGCAGCGTTGCTTCCGTTTCCGGTATATGTACAGGCTCTGATAGGATTTATTGTAACAGGATTGCTTTTGATGCTTAGCGACTGTTCTCTTATGCCGTGTATTGCGGCGTGTCTGTTTCCGATATATTACGGAGAAACCTCGCTGTTGTATCCAGTCATGGTTATATTACTTACGGGAATTGTGCTGATTTTGAGGTCGGGATTTATAAGAAAAGGATACCTTGAGGAAAGTGTCAAATTCAGATATCTGCCTGATTTTGAGATTGATTTAAAAATGTGGGGGATGGTAATTGCGGCATTTGCACTTTTATCGGCTGTTCCGCTGTTTACAGGTTATCTCGCATTTATTGCTCCGCCTTTGGTTGTAACACTGGTTGAATGCAGCTGTAAGCCGTTAACGGGTCGAAGAGTAAAAATTTGGTTTGTGATAACCGTTGCGGCGGTAACGGGGGTTTTGATGCAGACTGTTCTTACAGATATGCTTGGCATGCCGACTTATGTATCGGCTGCTGCTGCAGCTGCGTTGACGTTGCTTGAGATGCGATTGATGAATATGATGTTTCCGCCGGCAGGTGCAGTTATGGTTTTGTCATTTTTGGCGGAGGGGAATATTTTTCTGTATCCGCCCATGATAAGTGTGGGTGCGGCTGTTGTTATTGCTGTATCAGCTTTTATAAACAATACTCTGGAGGAATATAATGGATAGCTTGATATACAGTCTGAATGCCACTCTTCCGGTTTTTCTTACTATTTTTATAGGCTACATATTAAAAAGAATAAATTTACTCAACGACAGCTTTGTGGCTGTGGCGAATAAATTTAATTTTAAAGTGACATTGCCGGTAATGCTGTTTGCAGATCTTGCGGTGACCAATATACGGGAAAATTTTGACCTGAAATATGTCGGCTTCTGTGCAGCGGTTACGCTTGTTATGATATCGGTGATATGGTGGCTATCGAGGGTTTTTATAAAAGATAAAAGCATAGTTGGAGCATTTGTACAGGCTTCATATAGAAGCAGTGCAGCCGTTCTTGGAGTATCTTTTATACAGAACATATACGGAACATCGGGAATGGCACCGATTATGATTATAGGCTGTGTGCCGTTATTTAATATTTTTGCTGTGCTTATATTGACAATTGAGGGTGAAAATAACGGAAGCGGAAAAGCGGCGGTAAAAAAATCTCTTGTAAATATAGCAAAAAATCCTATAATAATAAGCATTGCTTTGGGAGTGGCGGCGTCGCTTGTGAATGTTCGGTTTACACCGATTTTAAGTAAAACGCTTGCTAATTTTTCCGTAATGGCATCGCCGCTGGCACTTGTGACAATAGGTGCAGGCTTTGAAGGTAAAAAAGCAATCAAAAAAATAAAGCCGACACTGGCGGCATCGTTGATAAAAACAGTTATTCTTCCGGCGTTATTTATACCTGTGGCAATATTCTGCGGATTCAGGGATCAGGCATTGGTGGCACTTGTCATAATGCTTGGCTCTCCGACAACACCGTCAAGCTACATAATGGCAAAAGGAATGAATAATGATGGCGTGCTGACATCAAGCGTTGTGGTACTTACGACATTACTTTCAGCCTTAACTCTTACTTTCTGGATATTTGTTGTAAGAAGCGGAGGCTTTATAGCATAAAAATATCGGCTCAATGAGCCGATGTTTTTTATCTTTTTGTGAATTTTCTCATGGTAATGCGTCTTGATTTGCGACGCTTTCCCTGCATCTGAAAACCGTTGAATCTGCGAGCTTTGCGCTTTTCGCCAAATACAGGAATTTCGAGTGTCTTTCTTCTGAACGAGAAGTTGAAATTGCCGAATATGTGTTTAACAACAAATGTCTTTTTTGCAGGAGTGTGATTTTCTTCGCCGTTTATACTCGTTGGTTCGAGACGTACTTTCAGTTCGGTGAGGATAATAGCTGTAAGATAGATAATCGGAAGGATTACCATCAATGCAGCTCGGATACTTATGTATTGCATTGTGAACAGATAAATAAATGCCGCAAGCTGCCATGCAAGAGTAAATATACCCATGATTATGCATGTATATGCTTTGAAATTCTGAGTGAGTCTGCGAAGACCTAAAAATCCTGCAATTACATGTATTGCTCCGCAAAGCATAAAGTATGCACCGCCGTTGATAAAATTAAATAAAGTTTCTTCACCGATTTTATCCGAAATAACTTCAGAGAAACCAATTAATGAGAAAAATCCTGTAACAATGGAAAATATGCCGACAGCAATCATTGCCCATGATACAACACTGAAAAAACGAAATGTTTTTGTCATAGCTAACCTCCGAATATAATCTGATTTTTGTTATATGATATAATTATACTACAATGTATGAAAAAAGTAAAGTCCTTTTGGTTGTATTTTAGATTACAAGATTTTTACAGTTGATGAGGATTGTTCAAAATTTGCTTGACTTTAATGACGGATATGGTATAATAGAAATATATAATTTATATGATTTAGATACAGTAAAAAGGAGGGTATCGGCTGTGGCGACATGGGTGGTGCATTTCAGAATAGCTGATTACTTTTTAAATATACTTAATGTGTCTGCACAGGAATTTGTAACGGGTAATGTTGCACCTGACTGCGGATATGGAGAAAAAGACTCAATGGGAGAATTTAATCCACCGCCGACAGTGACACACTGGACTGAAAGCGGAAAGAAAAAGGATTGCAGATGTACCGATTTTTATATTGAATATCTTAAAGACAGAGACATTACTGATCCTGATTATTCTTTTTATCTGGGATATTACATACATCTTATGACAGATATAATGTGGTCGAAAAAAATATATATTCCTACGATGGAAAAGTATAGAAATGAAGTTTCAGATGATGCAGAGCTTTTAAAAACCGTAAAGAAAGACTGGAATGATCTTGATTTTAAATTTTTGAGTGAAAATCCCGAGTATCCGGTATATGAGATGTTGTGTTCAAATGAAGATGTAAAGGATTATTTGCCGTATTACGCACCGGGTCAGCTTACTGTTCAGACAAGATTTATAGCAGATTATTACAAAACAGAACGTGATTTTAACCGTGAACACAGGTTTCTTAATGAAAATGATGTCAACAGTTTTATAAAAACGACCTGTGCGGCTATTGAAAAGGACATCAGAGAGAAGAAATTAGCTCAATTTAAAAAATAAAGCTTGATATTAGCCTGAATATGTGGTATAATATTATAAACGTATATAACAGGAGGCATAAAAAATGAGCAATTTGACGTTTGATTATTCCCGTGCGTTGCCGTTTGTTTCACAGGCGGAGATTGATGCAATGAAGGATTATATAAAGGTTGCACATGACACAATTGAAAATAAAAGCGGTGCCGGAAATGATTTCCTTGGCTGGGTTGAACTTCCCACAAACTATGATAAGGAAGAGTTTGCAAGAATTAAAAAGGCAGCTGAGAAGATCAAGGCGGACAGTGATATACTTGTAGTTATCGGAATCGGTGGCTCATACCTCGGAGCAAGAGCTGCTATTGAAATGTTATCACATTCATTTGCCGGTGCAATTACAAAGGAGCAGAGAAAGAGTCCGATGGTGGTGTTTGCAGGCAACAGCATTTCGTCAACATACATGGCAGATCTTCTGGAGCTTTGTGAGGGTAAGGATATCAGCGTAAACGTTATTTCAAAGTCAGGTACAACAACAGAGCCTGCAATTGCTTTCAGAATTTTCAAGGATCTTCTTGAAAAGAAGTACGGTAAGGAAGGGGCAAAGGAGCGTATCTATGCAACAACGGATAAGGCTCGAGGTGCATTAAAGACTCTTGCTGATGAAGAGGGCTATGAAACATTTGTTGTTCCGGATGATGTCGGCGGAAGATTCAGCGTATTAACAGCAGTAGGTCTTTTACCGATTGCAGCAGCAGGTATTGATATTGACGCAATGATGCAGGGTGCAAAGGATGCTCAGGATGAGTATTCAAATCCTGAGTTAAGTGAGAATCAGTGTTATCAGTACGCAGCAATCAGAAACTGCCTTGCAAGAAAAGGTAAGACTGTAGAAATGGTAATTAACTTTGAGCCGTGCTTACACTATTTTGCAGAGTGGTGGAAGCAGCTTTACGGTGAGAGTGAGGGTAAGGATAATAAGGGTATCTTCCCGGCAGCAGCAGATTTCTCATCAGACCTTCATTCAATGGGTCAGTATATCCAGCAGGGACAGAGAATTCTTTTCGAGACAGCAATTCTCGTTGATGAGCCGAGAAAGGATGTAACAATCGAGGCTACAGAGGATAATCTTGACGGACTGAATTTCCTTGCAGGCAAGACAATTGACTATGTAAATTCAAAGGCGGCAATAGGTACAGCACTTGCACATATGGACGGCGGAGTTCCGAACCTTGTTGTAAGAGTTCCTAAGCTTGATGCATATAACTTTGGACAGCTTGTATATTTCTTTGAAAAGGCATGCGGTATTTCGGGTTATGTTTTAGGTGTTAATCCGTTTGACCAGCCGGGTGTGGAATCATATAAGAAGAATATGTTTGCATTACTTGGCAAGCCCGGATATGAGGCTGCAAAGGCAGAAATTGAAGCAAGATTATAAAAAAGTGAGCTATAGTCACGAAAGTGGCTTTTATATCAAATATAAACATAAAGGAGGAAGTAAACATGGTTGAACTTCTCATCGGAAAAAAAGGTACAGGTAAGACAAAGGCGCTTATCGAAAACGTAAACAACGCTTCGGCAGTTGCAAAGGGAAATGTAGTATTTATCAGTGACGATTCATCAAGAAGCATGTATGATATCAAGTCAAAGGTAAGAATGGTAGATACTAAGGAATTTTCAATTTCAAGCTACAGCGAGTTTTTAGGCTTTATCTGCGGTGTTATCAGCCGTGATTTCGATATCACAAACATCTTTATAGATGGTATTTTCAAGATTGTCGGTTCAGACAGTATGGATGGCTTCGAGGACTTCTTAAAGAAGCTTGAGGATGTAAGTGCAAAGTTCAATATCGCATTCAATATTTCGGTGTCTGTTGATGTTGAGTCTGCACCGGACTACATAAAGAAATTAGCGTAAGCAAAAGAGGGGAGAAGCACCGCAAAAGGGGCTTCTCCCATAATTGGAGGTTTTTATACAATGCAATATCATAGTACGAGAGATAACGGTATTTCCGTTACAGCCGCAGAAGCCATAAAAAAGGGCTTGAGCGTAGAGGGCGGTTTATTTGTGCCGGAGTCTTTTCCGGAAGTAACATTGGACGAGATCAAGTCGCTTGCAGGAAAGACATATAATGAGCGTGCAAAGTTTATTCTCGGCAAGTATCTTACAGATTTTACAGCCGAGGAGCTTGATTATTGTGTAGATAATGCATACACAACAGAAAAGTTTGAAACAGATGTGATAGCTCCGGTTCATAAGCTCAACGATTCAGCATACTTCCTGGAGCTGTGGCACGGACCGACATGTGCTTTTAAGGACATGGCACTTCAGATACTTCCGTACTTTATGACTACATCAATGAAGAAAACGGGCGAAGAGGATGAAATAGTAATTCTCGTTGCAACATCGGGAGATACGGGTAAGGCTGCTCTTGAGGGATTTAAGGATGTCAACGGTACAAGAATCATTGTATTCTATCCGAATAACGGTGTATCGGAGATTCAGAAGCTTCAGATGGTCACTCAGGAGGGTAATAACGTATCGGTAGTAGCTGTTGAGGGTAACTTTGACGATGCACAGAACGGTGTAAAGAAGATTTTTACCAATGCTGATTATTCAGAGCTTCTTGGCAGAAATGGCTTTAAGCTTTCGTCAGCTAACTCGATAAACTGGGGAAGATTGGTTCCGCAGATTGTTTACTATTTCTCAGCATACGCTGATTTACTTGCAAACAATGAAATTGAGTGTGGCGATAAGATTAATGTAGTGGTTCCGACAGGTAACTTCGGTAATATTTTGGCGGCATATTATGCTTCGAAGATGGGCTTGCCGGTTGCTAAGTTTATCTGTGCTTCAAACGAAAATAACGTACTTACTGATTTTATCAAGACAGGCGTATATAATAAGAACAGAGAATTCCATACAACTATTTCACCGTCAATGGATATTCTTATTTCATCAAACCTGGAGCGTTTCTTATATGACCTTTCAGGAAAGGATGATAAGGTTATTGCTGATTGGATGAGCAAGCTTGTTAATGACGGCTCATATGAAATAAGCGGTGAAGTAAAGGAAAAGCTTATGAGCAGCTTCTTCGGCGGCTGCTGCAATGATGAGCAGACAATGGAAACAATAAAGAAGACGGCAGAGGAGTACGGTTATGTGATTGATACTCATACAGCTGTTGCTAAGGCAGTATATGATGATTATGTTGCACAGACGGGTGATACAACAAAGACTGTTATCGCATCAACAGCAAGTCCGTTTAAGTTTAATCAGAGCGTTTTAATTGCACTTGAAGACCACAATGCAGTACTTGGAAAGGATGAATTTACTCTTCTCAGCGAGCTTTCAGAGAAGAGTGGAATGCATATTCCGGCATCGCTTGCGGCACTCAAGGATAAGCCGATAGCCTTTGATCTTGTATGTGAAAAGGATCAGATGTGTTCGGTTGTTAGTGATTTTCTTATGGTAGAATAAGCAGAGTATATAATAAACCAAAGGATTACCTGAACATGTTAGTCCTTTGGTTTTTTGTGCGTAAACAACAAAAAGGAGAGAATAGATATGAAAGCGGTTTCAGAAGTGAAGACAGCACTTGCAGGCGGCGGTTTTGCAGCAGAGTTGGCGTATCTTTACTCATGTAAAGAAGCAGATACAAAGTATTATGCAGACAGATATCTTGAGGTTATTGAAGAGTTTGAGAAAACCTTTGGTGCAGCAGAGGAGCTGTCGTTATTCAGTGCACCGGGAAGAACGGAAATCGGCGGAAATCATACAGACCATCAGCATGGATGTGTATTAGCAGGAAGTGTAAATCTTGACGTTATAGCAGCTGCCAGACCAAATGGAACAAATACAGTGAGAATACAGTCAAGAGGATACAAGATGGATGAAATTGATCTTGACGACCTTGAAATACATCCGGAGCAGTACGATAAGGCAATTGCACTTATAAGAGGCGTATTGAGAAAGTTCGTTGATTTGGGATATGATGTAAAGGGGTTTGATGCATATACAATTTCAAACGTAATGAAAGGTTCAGGTCTTTCTTCGTCAGCGGCGTTTGAGGTACTTGTAGGAACAGTGATAAACGGACTTTTTGCTAATAGTGAAGTGAATCCGGTAGAGATTGCTAAGTTCGGTCAATTTGCAGAAAACGTATATTACGATAAGCCGAGCGGTCTGATGGATCAGATGGCTTCATCTGTCGGTTCAGTTGTAGCTATTGACTTTAACAGTACGGAAGAGCCGATAATAAGAAAGGTTGAATTTGACCTTGCGAAGCATGGGCATGCACTGTGCATAATTGATTCGGGTGCGGATCATGCCGATCTTACGAATGAATATGCGGCAGTACCGTCAGAAATGAAATCTGTGGCAGCGTTTTTTGGGAAGGAATATCTGCGTCAGGTAGATAAGCAGGAGTTCGTGAGCAAAATGTCAGAACTCAGAAAAGCTGTAAATAATGATCGTGCAGTATTAAGAGCGTTCCATTTCTTCCGTGATAATGAATTTGCACAGCAGGAGGCAACGGCACTTGAGGCGGATGATTTCAAGAAATTCCTTGAAATCAACAGAGCATCGGGACACTCATCATATATGTATTTGCAGAATGTATATGCAAGCAGTATGCCGACAGCACAGGCTGTTTCTCTTACAATTGCTTTATGTGACGAGATTTTGGGAGAAAGAGGTTCATACAGAGTGCATGGTGGCGGTTTTGCCGGAACAGTACAGGCATTTGTGCCGGTTGATATGCTTGATGAATTTAAATCAAGAATCGAAGCGGTGCTTGGCGAGGGAATGTGTCATGTACTTATGATAAGACCCGTAGGCGGATATCAGTTGGCGTAATTACTCATAAAGGGATATGCAAAAGCATATCCTTTTATTATTGTGAGGTGACGCTGATGCTTAAAATGGGACGCTATATTTATATTCATTTTCTTACTATTGCAATGGTAATATTTTTTGTTCTTAACGGACATATAACAGAGCTGCTATGTGCATATTTCTCCATGCTTCTTCATGAAACGGCACACACGGTAGCGGCAGCTTGTATCGGACTGAATATATCTCATATAGCATTGTATCCGTTCGGAGTAAATCTGAAGCTCAAAAATAAGCTTGTCGCAAATATATCTGACGAGCTTATTTTATATCTGTCGGGACCTGCTGTGAATGTCATTCTTGCTCTGATATCGGTACTGTTCAGAAACAGCTTTGAGCCGGCGGCATATATGTATTATACAAATATGCTTTTATGTGCAGTCAACCTGCTTCCGGTATTGCCTCTTGACGGCGGCTGTGTTATAAAAAGAATTTTATCAGATAAAATCGGAACGGTAAGAGCAGAGGTATATATGAAAAAAATAAGCTGCATACTTGTTGTGGTGCTTATGCTTGCGGGGGCGTATGTGATGTATGCTACAGGCTACAACTATTCTGTGTTGTTGTTGTCGGTTATGCTTATGGGGAATATTTTTACACAGCGGCAGAAGTACAATACGGAATATATAAGAGAACTGATGTTTTATAGAGATAAACCGATAAAAAAAGTTAAGCTGACTGCAGCTTATGCAGATGAGGATGTCCGTGATATAGCCAAAAGCTTTATGCCCGGAGCGTACAGCCTTGTGTGCGAAATGGAACGTGACGGTAAAATAAACGGATTTCGGAGTGAAACGGAGATTATAGAAAAAATTTTGAAGAAATAGAGTAAAATTTCTAAAAAACAGTAGAAATTATGAATGAAATGTGATATAATTATTGTGTATGTAAAGAAAGGTATGATAATTATATGGCAAATAGAAAAAGCGGAACAGCCGCAAAAAACAGAGGTGCTTCAAAAAAGTCACCAACATCAAGAAATAGAAAAAGGAAAAATAAGTCAACAATAGCTTCAAAGGATTGGTATATTATCCATGTAGTTGCACTTGTAATAATATCAGCAGTATTATCTGTTCTTGTTTACATAGACACAGGCAGCGGCGGAGTAATAAATACAGCCGTAAAAAGCCTGTTGTTTGGATTGTTCGGATGGGTGGGCTATCTTATTCCGGCATCCTTTATAGGATATTTGGTATATCTTATACTGAACAGAAATATAAAGCGCTTATGGCTCAAAATATCCCAGACTACGCTGGCATTGATAAATATCAGCTCGATTATTGCGTTGTCTGCAAGATATGATGTACCGTCTGATGCTATGTATGACGGAGCCACCAATATGTGCGGCGGTGGTTATATCGGTGCTTTAGTGGGCGGAGGAATTGAGAATCTTTTCCAGATAGTTCTGGCATATATGATCTTAATAGTATCATTGATATGGATAATCTCATTTGTTGTGTCATTCCCGTTATTTGATTATATTAAAATGGGAATAAATTCACTTTCAGGACAAGCACAGAGTAAATATACTCACAGAAAACCAAAAGTCAGACCGATAGGAGCAGTTGTTGAAGCACAACAGCAGGAAATTGATGACTTTGATGACTTTATAGAAGAAGAGCCTGAGGAAGAGGTACAGGAGGAGCATCCTAAGAAGAGACGAAAGAGAGTAGGAGATAAAATAGCTGCGGAGGAGGCTATAGGCGAAACACCGGAAATTGAAGAGGAATTTGAAAACGGAATAGCCGATATTTTTGGTGATGACGAATATAGCGTCGATGTAGATAATGTAGCCCTGGTTGATAAGACAACAAAAAGAAAAGGACATACCGTTCCGGCTGATTCTCACGAGTACAGTGTTGATGAACCGGAAATGGAAGAAGAGCAGGAGCCGGATGAAGAGGTTGTATCGGAGCCGGTGAGAGCGAGAAGAGAGTCAAGAGAAAGAGTAGATAAGATTACAGCAGAGGAAAAGAAGAACTATAGTGAAGAGCTTGACTCGGCTATACAGCAGGAGGAACCGATAGAATATGTGTTCCCACCGACTGATTTACTTGCTTTGTCTTCAAAAACGACAGGCGATCAGCGTATGGAAATGCGTCAGACAGCGGAAAGGCTTATTTCCGTGCTTGCAACCTTTGGAGTTAAAGCAAAGCTTTTACAGGTAACACAGGGACCGGCGGTTACACGCTATGAAATTCAGCCGGACACCGGAACAAAACTTGCAAAAATAACCGGTCTTGCTGAGGACATTGCACTTAACCTTGCAGTATCCACAGTACTTGTGGCACCGGTTCCGGGAAAGGTTGCAATAGGTATTGAAATTCCGAATAACAAGGTCAGCTCAGTAACAGCAAGAGAGCTTCTTGAGAGTCCTGAATTTAAAAATTCAAAGTCAAAGCTTACCGTTGCACTGGGTAAGGACATCGGCGGCAATGTTGTGGTTGGAAATATAGCAAAATGGCCTCACGTTCTCATAGCAGGTCAGACAGGTTCAGGTAAGTCGGTATGTATAAATACGATTATTACAAGTATTTTATATAATGCATCGCCTGAGGATGTAAGAATGATTATGATTGACCCAAAGGTTGTTGAGCTTGGAGTATATAACGGAATACCGCATTTGCTTATTCCGGTTGTAACAGACCCTAAAAAGGCGGCAGGTGCGCTTAACTGGGCAGTCAGCGAAATGATGCGTCGATATGACCTGTTTAAAAATACGGGTGTAAGAAAGCTTGAGAGCTATAATGCACTTATGGAGGAAACGGGTGGCAAAAAGGAGCCTCAGCTTGTAATAATCATAGACGAGCTTGCCGACCTTATGATGGTAGCCGCAAAAGAGGTTGAGGACTATATCTGCCGTCTTGCACAGCTTGCCAGAGCAGCCGGAATACATCTTATTGTTGCTACTCAGAGACCGTCAGTAGATGTCATTACAGGTCTTATTAAGGCTAATGTGCCGTCAAGAATAGCGTTCTCGGTATCAAGCCAGGTTGACAGCCGTACAATTCTTGATAAGGGCGGTGCAGAGAAGCTTCTCGGTATGGGAGATATGCTCTATTATCCGACGGGTGCAAGAGCAGCAATACGAGTACAGGGTGCATTTGTATCTGATGAAGAAATCGAAAGAGTGATAGAATTCATCAAGGGAAATATCGGTGAAACTCACTATAGTGAGGATTTGGCAGAGCAGATAGAACGCTGTGCAAGCGGAGAAAACGGCGTTACTCCCGATGTAGATGAAGATGGGGATCCGTTATTGCAGGATGCAATTCAGCTTGCAATAGAGCTTGGAAAGATTTCAACGTCAATGGTACAGAGACGTTTGGGAGTAGGCTATTCAAGAGCAGGACGACTTATTGACCAGATGGAGGCAAGAGGAATAATATCAGGTGCTAACGGTTCAAAGCCTCGTGATGTGCTTGTTAGTCATGCAGATATGATAGGATACTCCGAAGATGATGCAGACGAAGATTGATTTTCTTGAATTAGATAAAGGAGATTCAAAGATGAAAGTTATAGCAGCAACCAATAATAAAGGTAAGCTAAGAGAAATGAAAGAAATATTTGCGGATCTCGGCATTGAAATCATCTCAATGAGTGATGCGGATATTTATGTTGAAGTAGAAGAGACGGGTACCACATTTGAGGAAAATTCGCTTATTAAGGCACGGGCAGTGTCGATTTTATGCGATTATCCCGTAATTGCGGATGATAGTGGACTTTGTGTAGATGCATTGAACGGGGCGCCCGGAGTACATTCAGCGAGATATGCCGGAGAAAATGCTACAGATAAAGAACGCATAGAAAAGCTCTTATCAGATATTGAAGATGTTGAAGACAGATCGGCAAGATTTGTGTCGGTAGTGACCTTTGTGGATACTGACGGACAGTGTCTTAGTGCAAGAGGAACTGTTGAGGGACACATTTTGAGAGAGCCGGTAGGCGAAAACGGTTTTGGATATGATCCGATATTCTATTGTGACGAGCTTCAGAAAGGCTTTGCGCAGGCAAGTGCCGAGGAGAAAAACAGCGTAAGCCACAGAAGCAGGGCTCTTAATCAGTTATACCGTCTTTTAAAGGAAAGGAAATAGTAATGGAAGTATATTTTGAACATTTGGTAAAGCATAAAAAAGAAACAAAAGCAGTTTTATGCACTGTAGGAATATATATACTTGCGGCAATTTTGAGTGTCATAATGCTTATACTTATATACGGAGTAGCACTGGCACTTATACAGAATGAAATATCACAGTTTGCGTTTAGTATAGGACTTTTACTTATAGCATTTGTTTGGTATCTTGCATTTTTATTTGCAAGAAGATTCAATATTGAATATGAATATATACTGACAAACAATTATCTGGATATAGATAAGATAATGTCAAAGAGCCAGAGAAAAAGAGTTATCAGTCTTGATTTTCATGAAGTAGATATATGTGCCAATATTCGTGACGAAGCACATAACGATGCATATAAGAAAGAAAATCCTAATATTAAGGTTGTAGATCTGACAGGCGATATGTCAAACGGCGGAGTGTATTTTATTGATTTCAATAACGAGGGCATCCGTACAAGAGTACTGTTCCAGCCTACTTCAAGAATGATTGAAGCGGCAAGAAAGTTCAACCCCAGATGCGTACATGTATATGAGGACAGATTCTGATGAAAGTATGTTATGCAGAGCAGATGCGGAATATTGATCGTGCCGCTATGGAAAGGGCAGGTATTCCGGGTATTGTTTTAATGGAAAATGCAGCAATAGCCTGTGTTAATGAGTTAAAAAAGGATATTACCAATCCCGGAAAAGTACTGATATTTTGCGGAAAGGGAAATAATGGCGGTGATGGCTTTGCTGTTGCACGCCATTTATTCAATGCAGGAATAGACATAGAAGTGTTTTTAGTGTGTGGAGATGATATCGGTGGTGATGCAAAAATCAACCTTGATATTATCAGCGGTATGAATGTACCTGTAAGAAATGCAGATTATACATTAAAAGAGCTTGCACTGATGATAAAGAGTGCAGATGCAGTTATTGATGCAATTTACGGCACCGGAATACACGGAGAGATTCAGGGATTTCCGGCTGAGGTCATCAGATGTATAAATGAGAACGCAAAGTACGTTTTATCAGTAGATATTCCGAGCGGTATAAATGCTGATACGGGTGAGATATGCGGCGTATGTGTAAATGCAAATAAAACAGTAACCTTTGCGGCATATAAATTAGGAATGCTGATGTTTCCGGGAGCGGATTATACGGGTGATGTCGTGGTTTCTCCGATATCAATTCCCGATTATATAATAGAAGAGCAGAACATAAGCATAAATATAGCAGATAAAGCATTTGTTGAAAGGAATTATCCCTGCCGTACAAAAAACTCACAGAAGAGTAATTACGGAAAAATATTTATAATAGCAGGCTCAAAAGGAATGAGCGGTGCGGCGTATTTATCGTCGCAGGCGGCACTGTATGGCGGTGCAGGCTTGGTTACCGTCGGAGTGTGCGAAAGTATAAGCAGTGCTATGGAAGTAAAAACCACAGAAGCGATGACTTTGGTGCTTGACGATACCGACGGGCACATTGCATACACGGCTGAAATGGAAATATTAAAACAGCTTGACAAGTGTAATGTAGTGTTAATTGGTCCGGGGCTGGGAAGAAGCCGTGAAGCCGCAAGAATTGTGAAAACAGTGCTGACTCAGTCAAAAGTTCCTGTAGTTGCGGATGCAGATGCATTGTACGCAATTGCTATGGATATAGATATGCTTAAAAATTGCAATTGCCCTGTGATACTTACACCTCACGAAATGGAAATGGCACGCCTTGTGGATAAGGCTGTTGAATATATAGAGGCAAATCGTATTGACATATCAAGGTCATTTTGCGAAGAGTACGGAGTCACCCTGATATTAAAGGGACATCATACAATAGTAACATCTCCGGAGCTAAAACAATATATTAACATAACAGGCAATCCCGGAATGGCTACAGGAGGAAGCGGTGATGTGCTGGCGGGACTGATTGCAGCGTTAACCGCAAGAATTACAGATCCGTCAACGGCAGCAGCTATAGCGGTGAGGCTTCACGGCGAAGCTGGTGATAAAGCGGCACAAAAACACGGCATGGATGCAATGACAGCTCTTGATATTCTTGAGGGTCTGCATATATAACCATATATTACAGCTGGAAAAAGTACAGATACTATGGTATAATAATTACAGTATAAGAAGAAAACCCGCCGGTTTTCAGCAGATGTAATTATTGTACCGGTGTGAAGCAAAACCTACACGGTTTTGCAATTATGGTATAATAATTACAATATAAGAAGAAAACCTGCCGGTTTTCAGCAGATGTAATTATTGTACCGGTGTGAAGCAAAACCTATACGGTTTTGCAATTATGGTATAATAATTACAATATAAGAAGAAAACCTGTCGGTTTTCAGCAGATGTAATTATTGTACCGGTGTGAAGCAAAACCTACACGGTTTTGCAATTATGGTATAATAATTACAGTAAGTTAGGAGAGATATATATGGAGCAGCGAACATGGGCAGAGGTCAGCCTTGACGCTATTGCACATAATATACAGCAAATAAGAAAGATAACAAATCCGTCGGCAAAGATTATGGCGGCAGTTAAAGCGGATGCGTATGGCCATGGATTTATGGAGGTTGCGAAAACTCTTCTTGACAATGGAGCAGACTGCCTTGCGGTTGCTACATTAAGAGAGGGAGAGCAGCTAAGAAGCAGGGGTGTAAGCGTTCCTATACTTGTTCTGGGAGCTATAATGGAGGAGGAGATTGAGGATTTTATTAACTTCAATATCACTCCTACAGTATTCTCATACGAGACTGCTCATGCAATATCATATATTGCCGAAAAGAAAGAAGTTGTAACAAAAATTCATATCAAGCTTGATACAGGAATGACAAGAATAGGCTTCCTTACGGGTGAAGAGAATACAGCGGTGGTAGATGAAATTGAAAAAATTTCAAAGCTGCCGTATATAGAAATAGAAGGTATTTTTTCCCATTTTTCGACCTCTGATGAGTCTGACAGGGAGTACACCAAAATGCAGTACTCACGTTTTATGAATGTAGTCGATGCGTTGGAGGACAGGGGAGTACATATCCCCATTAAGCATATATGCAACAGTGCGGGAGTTATGATGTATCCTGAAATGCATATGGATATGGTAAGACCGGGTATAATTCTTTACGGATTATATCCGTCTGATGAGGTTGATAAGAGTGTGCTTGACCTGAAACCGGCAATGACCTTGAAATCAAGGATAACCTATGTGAAAGAGGTAGAGCCGGGCAGAGGTGTAAGCTACGGAAAAGAGTACATAACCGAGGGTATAACTAAAATTGCAACAGTACCGATCGGTTATGCAGACGGTTATCTCAGAGGATTGGCGCATAAGGGTAAAATGATGGTTAACGGTCAGCTTGTACCGATTGTCGGAAGAATTTGCATGGATCAGTGTATGATTGACGTCACAAATGTTCATAATATAGAAAGAGGAGACGAAGTAATCCTGTTTTCTGATTCCGGCATTACAATAGATGATCTGGCAGGCTGGCTTGATACAATCAATTACGAGGTTGCATGCGTAATCGGAAAGAGAGTACCGAGAATTTATACCAAGCAGGGAAAAGCAGTAAAGGTGCTGAATTACCTGTTGTAATAGCTTTTATGCTATAGGAGGGATTGCTTTGTCACACAACGATAATGAGCTGTATGAGGCTTTAAAAAAAGGCTACGCTCAGATGTCTGAAATAAACTCTGAACTTGCACAGGAAGGAGTTATATCAGATAATGAAGCGTTAGAGATCAGTGAGAATAATCTGACGGAGTGTGAATAAAAGTGATTGTAAAACGAGGAGACATTTATTATGCCGATCTTAGTCCGGTAGTAGGAAGTGAACAGGGCGGAATACGCCCTGTTCTCATAGTTCAAAATGATGTGGGCAACAAGTATAGTCCGACGGTGATTGCAGCAGCTATTACAAGTCGCATAAATAAAGCTAAAATGCCCACTCATATTGAATTATGTGCAAAAGAATACGGACTGAATAAGGATTCCGTAATTTTACTTGAGCAGATAAGGACGATTGATAAACAACGCTTGCGTGAAAAAACAGGCAGACTGGATGATGGACTTATGGAAAAAGTTAATGAAGCTCTTTCCGTCAGCTTCGGTCTTAATTAATGTACTTAGCACATAAAAAAGGGGAGTGTCGCAGTTTGCGACACTCCTTTAGCATCATACAATATTTTTCATTCTCTCAACATTTCCGCCGTACATTTCTTTGCGGTGGATTGTCATAAAGCCATTTTTAAATCCATCACAATATTTTTCCATTGCCTGGACAACAGTCTCCGGCTTCAGATTATAAGTACTGCCGACGCTGATAAGCATTTCAAGAGTAAGTACTCCATCAATATCCGAAATCTCTTTGATTTCGAATATATGTGGTCTGATATCGCTGTCCTTTATACCGCTTTTGGTTTTTTTAGGAACAATAAGCTCCTTGTTTGCCATAAATGCATTAAGGTCAGCTTTGCCTTCGTGCTCAATTTCTACCACATATAACGCTTTGTCAATCTGTGTTATGTCAATTTCCTTGGCGTTAAGTTTAAAGCAACTATACACCTTGAATCCGGGCGGAAAAGCGTTATTTAATATCTCAACTATTTCCCTTGGCTTGTATCCGTCCTCAAAGCCTACCTTCATAAATTCGCTCTCAGATGTAACACCTACCGACATCGGCTGAGCAATTGTCATTACGGGATGAGGATTAAAGCCCTGAGAGAAGATAAACTGTAGATCGGTACGTCTGACAGTGCGGTGAAAGCATCTCATAAAATCCAGGTGTGAAATATATTTCACACGGTCATCACGACCGTATTTTAAAATATAATTACTCATCACTTTCACCTCGCTTTTCTACACAAACGCCGGTCTTAAAGGAGGTTATGCCACATCCGGCACATTTTTCACGGCAATGGGGCGTGGTAATGGCCTGTTTGGCTTTTTCGTTTTCTCTTATAAAGAATTCCTTTGTGACACCGATATCAATATGATCCCAAGGCAGAACCTCTTCATACGAACGCTCTCTTGCACTGTAGAAATCAGGATCAATACCAAGCTCATCAAAGCATTTCATCCATTTATCAAAGTCAAAATAATCACACCAACCGTCGAATTTACAACCCTTTTCAACCGCACGGATAATAACCTCACATAAACGTCTGTCACCACGAGCAAAAACACCCTCAAGATAGCTGGTTTTGTTATCGTGATAGTTGTACTTAATTCGCCTTGATTTAATGGCATCCTTTAATGCGTGCTGTTTATAAATAAGCTCGTCACGGGAGTTTTGTCCTACCCACTGAAAAGCTGTAAAGGGCTTAGGAACAAAGCTTGAAGTGCTGACTGTAATATTGATGTTTTTTGCACGTTCTTCCTTGGGAATATCAAAGTAAACATCAAGTACACGCTGTGCAAGGTCTGCAATTCCGCAAACGTCATCTATGGTTTCAAACGGGAGACCAATCATAAAATACAGCTTTACATTAGTCCAGCCGCCCTCAAACAGCATTTTTGTAGATTTCAGTATATTTTCTTCCGTAATGTTTTTATTAATAACATCACGCATTCTCTGAGTTCCTGCTTCAGGGGCAAATGTAATACCCGTTTTGCGGACTTTCTGTACCTTCTCCATAAGCTCCAATGAGAAATTATCAATTCGGAGAGAGGGGAGTGAAAGTCCTATTTTTTTCTTTTCGGTAATATTTAAAAGACCGTCGGTAAGCTCCGGTAAGCCGCTGAAATCACTTGTTGAAAGTGAAGAAAGTGAAATCTCGTCATATCCGCTGCAGCTAAGTAATGTATCAGCAAGCCCTAAAAGATTATCCGGCTTTCTTTCACGCAAAGGTCGATAAATATATCCTGCCTGACAGAAACGGCAGCCTCTTAAGCAGCCACGCATAACCTCAAGCATGACTCTGTCATGAACAACATCACCATACGGTACAATAATTGTTTCAGGAGCATAGCAGTCATTAAAATCTGCCATAATACGCTTACGGATTTTAGGAGCAGCGTTCGGGTTGTTGGGGGTAATACTTTTTACGGTATTATCCTCGTTGTATTCAACATCATAAAAAGACGGTACATATATTCCCTCAATTTTTGCTATTGCTTCAAGGTAATCTTTTTTGTTCTTTTTGCCGCTCTTTTTCCACTTTACATATTCATCTGTAATTTCGTGTATGGTTTCTTCACCCTCACCGAGCATTACAAAGTCAAAAATATCCGCAACCGGCTCGCAATTATAAGCACACGGTCCGCCTGCGCATATGATCGGATATGTTTCATCACGATCCTTTGCTAAAACCGGGATCTCGGCTAAGTTAAGCATGTGAACAATATTGGAATATGAAAGCTCATATTGCAAAGTAAAGCCCATGATATCAAAATGAGTGACCTCATCACCTGATTCAAGGGCAAAAAGCTTCATATCATGCTTTTTCATCTCCTCTTCCATATCGGTCCAGGGTGTAAACACACGCTCACACCAGGTATCCTTACGGAGATTAAGGGTATGGTATAATATTTTCAGACCCAAATGAGACATAGCAATCTCATAGGTATCAGGAAAACAAAATCCCCATCTTACATCAACTTCATCTTTTTTCTTCATTACGGCGTTAAGCTCGCCGCCTGTGTATCGGGTAGGTTTGGTTACACCCGATAAAATTTTATCTCTTTTAGTAATCATTCAGTTATGTCACCTTTGTTCTTTTTCTTTGAAATAATTCCATTCACCTTGTCGATAGTACCGGGTATCATGTCTATAATGCGGTCAACGGGTGAAGAGTTGCCGTTCATGGTAATAAGACGCACGTTTCCGTTATTGATTACGAGAAAAGCCTCTGCCTTTATGCTTGCACCCCCGCCGATTCCGCCTGCAAAGCTACCATCAAGCTTTTCGTTCTTGGCTTCAAAATCACTTCCGCCGCCGCCAAAGCCCATTGAAACTCTGGTGATTGGTACAATGATTGTTCCGTCGGATGCAGTAATAGGATCACCAATTACTGAATTAGCCTCGAAAGTTGTTCGCATATTTGCAATTGCTCCGTCGAGCATATCCTTAACTTTGTTACTCATAGCAATATTCCTTTCATATTACATTGTTTTTCTATATCTTCTCATCAGCCACAATGCTCGCAGAAGAATACCGAGAGCAATAAAAGCTAACCTTAATACGTTAAAAATATTTGTATAGACTTTTACATAAAGTCCGCCCTTGATAACCCGGTTGTTCCAATCCGGATCAATTGATACCGAAAATCGCTTTAAAAGCTTATGTCGGTCAAGAAGTGCAAGAATATTATATACAAATCCGTTTGCAGCTCCTATTGCCATTCCCGTAATCATAGGGTCTTCAGTACCTATTCTTGTTTCAAGGGTAAATTTATCAATTCGCACGGTATGCACAAGAACAAACTCCAGCAGTCTGAAAATATCATCCCTTAATTCACGGAATAAATAATATATCATTTTAACCGTAAGTGTTTTTTTCTTTTCCTCTTTTGGCTTTGGTTCATCCTTGCTTTGCGTGTCCTCTTCTTCAAGCTCTTTCGGTGCAGAGGGGAGGATTGTTCTTTTGATAAACAAGTATTGAACAGTCAGTTCAAGCCCCTCTATCTTGTCCTCAAAGTCAAGAGAGAAATGTACATTCAGCTTAATGAAAGAAAGAACAAAAAGAAGTAAAAATACCGCAATTATAATATACAGAGCAAGCATTACTGTTCCTCATCATTTTTAATTTCATCAAGAGTTACCTGATCGGGGTTGACCTCCGGAGGAGTATCAATTCCCATTTGCTTGAAATCAATTTCAGGCAAATCCTTGGGAGTGGAAATTCCGAAGCAACGCAGGAAAGTGTCTGTTGTTTTATAAAGTATCGGACGTCCGGGGGCATCAAGCCTGCCGCATTCGTCGATGAGACCGCGTTCATAAAGTCTGTTAACACAGCCGTCGGAATTAACACCTCTGATTTTTTCTATCATGCCCCTGGTAATGGGCTGTTTATACGCAATAATGGCAAGTGCCTCCATTGCGGCATTGGATAAGGGCTGATTTCTCTGCTCACCCAAAATCTCCTGTATATACGCATAGTATTCAGGACGTGAGCAAATCTGATATCCCTCATTAATGTCAATTATATTGAAACCACGCTTATTGAGATTATATTCGTCCTTTAACTCGGCAACGGCGGTATGTACAGCTGCAATATCAGTATCAAGAACTACTGCAAGCTTGGCAGCCTTTACAGGTTCGCCTGCTGCAAAAAGTATTCCCTCAATAGCATATTTGATGTTATTCATTTATGTCTCCTTTAGTATTCTCCGTAGTAAGAATAAAATCCTTTTCATCCTCGCTGTAGCTTGCAAAAAGGCGGTTCGCCTTGATCATTTCAAGCACGGCAAGAAAGGTTGCAATCATTTCGGGCTTGGAATCCTCTTCAAGAAACAGCGATTTAAATTCCAGACGCTTTTTCTTGTATATCCTCTTGCATATCTTCTCAACCATATCGTCAACACTGACTTTCTCTCGTCCGACAATTCCAGAAAATGCACGTTTCTGCGGTTTTTCTTTGCGGATTTTTCTCTGCATGATTGAATTGAATGCATCAAGCAAGGATTGGATTTCATGTTGTCTGTCATATTCAGGGACAGGAAATTTTATTTTTTCCTCATCACGGAATACCATAAAGCGTGATGAAAATTCATTCTTTCTAAGCTCCAATGAGGCTTCCTTGAATTTCTGGTATTCGGCAAGTCTTTGAGCAAGCTCTTCTCTGGGGTCCTCTTCATCCTCTGTTTCGGGCTTTGGCAGAAGCATCTTTGACTTTATATAAAGAAGCTGTGCCGCCATTACAACAAATTCGCCCGTATTTTCGAGCATTGATTCCTCTATATTTTCTATAGCTTTGAGGTATTGGTCTGTGATTTCCACAATCGGAATATCATAAATGCTGACCTTGTTTTTCTGAATAAGTGTCAGAAGTAAATCAAGAGGTCCCTCAAAGCTTTCAAGTTTATATTTTATCTCTTCCATTATATCACCAATTGAGCAAGTAATAATAGTAAATTAAGTATTCCGTTAAGGAAAAAGTCAACTCCCGCACCGATAATCGAACCAAATGCTCCTGTTAACGACAAAAACATAATGAGAAGCATACTGTAACGCTCGTACTGAAGCATTGTGTAATAGGCTCTGTTAGATAAAAACAGTCCCAAAACCTTTGAACCGTCAAGCGGGGGAATAGGTATAAGATTGAATACCATAAAACAAAGATTTCTTACTGCAAAGCTTATCGGTATCGAAGAAACGGGACCATATGCATCCAGTCCGGCAATAAGCAGAATAACCCATATCAAAAGAGCTGTAAATGCCATTATAAGATTAGCCAACGGACCGGCAAGAGCAGTTAATGTAGTGCCTCTTTTTACATTTTTATAATATCTTGGGTTTATTCCGACAGGCTTAGCCCATCCAAAGCCTGTTAATATCATAAGTATAGTACCGACAAGGTCAAGATGTGCAATTGGATTTAAAGTGAGCCTGCCCTCATATTTTGGGGTTGGATCGCCAAGCTTATATGAAACCCAGGCATGTGCAAATTCGTGACCTGTAAGAGCAATCAATGTAATTGCAGCATTTAAAAGCAAGGATAAAGGATTAAAATTTCCAATACTGAACATAGGTATCCTCCTTAAAGTTTATACATAATTAATTATACTACATTTCATGCGAATATTCAAGGGGTAAATTGAAATTTTATGTTAATAATATAATAGAGGATGTCACTTAATGTAACATCCTCTCAGACCGACGACAAATTGGTCAGACCACGCATAAGTATGTTTATAAAGCTTAAAAATTAATATTTGAATTTCTTATGCAAACAGCTGCGTTCCATCGAGAAACGCAGCTGTTATGCGTTTTTTACGAAAAGAAAAGCTAACGTACCAATGTACGCCTACGCTTTTCTTTTTGTAAAATCTGCCCTGATTTCTCGCAGTCTGGCAGCTTGTAGAGAGTTTGACTACAAGCTGAGAGGATGTCACATAATGTGACATCCTCTATAAGTGTTATTTAGCAAATGCATATTCACCGATAAACAGCACTTCACCTCTTGAGTCGTCGCGTATTACAAAGGTAAATGGTTTGTCGGCATGGAACGGAATCGGCTCCGGAGGCGGAGTTGGGTCATACATTCCGCTGCCGGCACCACCGCCAAAGCCTGTAACAGCAGCGGCTTCAGTACCCTCCTCATCAACAGAGATAAATGTCTTGTGCAGAGGAGTATCTATATAAATCATATCTTCATTAGTTGTCATCATCGGATTGAACTGAGCGCATTCAGTGAATGAATCGGCAAATGGTATAAACATACGCCTTATACCGATTGCTTTTAACATATCCTTAAATTCAGTCGGAGAAGATGTGCCAAGTCCGAATTCGAATTCAAATTTCGGAACCCAAAGATTTACATATTTTAAGGCAAAGTCACCATTGTTTACTCCGTCACAGATAACAGAATCAACATTAATATTGTCATTTTCGGAAAGGATAATATACATTTTAATATCTGCGTTAACTCTGTAGGATGTTCCATCTACTCTGAAATGGTTTTTGTATGGAAGCCGTACCATCTGAACACCATTCTTATCATAATAAGATATCATATCTGTACGCTTCATAAAATCAATTTCTGTTTCTTTGTTGTTACGGTCGGTAAATATTTCGGGTTGCGTACTGCTTTCATTGAATTTATCTTCCCATGTTCCCTTGAAATAAATTGCATTTGCGATGAAAGTTATAAACTTGTTGTTCTCTGAAACAAGCGTAGGTATTTTTCCGTTGGTCTTTTCGTTAACCCAACCATTTATTTTATCAACGAAGTCGGTATTATTTACCGTGCTTGCAGTTCCGTTGTAATAGTCAGCAATTGTTTGAGTAAAAGTCTCGGAAAAGCTGTCATCGCTGTTATCGGTATTGAGCCAGATTGAATTGGAAATATTGAGTGACAGTCCTTCTGAAAGGGAATATGTATCAATCATTTTTTTCACATAATTGTTATAGTCGGAAAGACTGGAAATTCCGGTAGCATTAAGTATTTCATTCTGTGTTTCACCCTCTGCACCGTTAGCAACCATAGCAAGTGCCATTTTAATAGAAAGAGGGGAGAACATATAGTTTTCATTTTCGGGCATGAGTCTGTTGAGCTTGTCGGTAAAGCTTGCTTCGGGCTTGATTACCGATGCTTCAGATAAAGACTTTATTCCGTCCATGCTGTCAAGCAGCATAAGCTTGCAGCTTTCTGTGTCCGATACCGTAACGGGAATTTCAACAGAGGCTGTGCCGTCAGTGAATTTTACATCGGTTGATGCAGTACGGACAAGCCTACCGCTATAATCGAATATTGCGGCAAGAGCAGTTGCATTGCTGCAATCATCGGAAGAAAGCTGTGCATTTACCATATTGTTGCCAATGCTGAAATCTGATATACTTATCTTTTCTGCGGCGTTTGCACCAACAAAGCCATGTGCCGTCAACAAAGAAGCAATCAGAAATGCTGATATAAGTTTTCGTGATTTCATAATAGAACACCCCTTTTATTTTTTTATTCAATAATAAGACACACAAGATGTTGTTTTTTATTCAAAAAATTTGAAAAAAGTTAAAAAAATTTTTCTTTTTGTATAATATTGATAATTTTCATGAGGGAATATTGACGCAAATATGCCGTTGTGATATAATAAGAACGTGCATATTGGTAAAGCACAAATGTAATACAGTAATACGGTAGGAGGTACCAAAAATGGAAAGAAAAGGAAATTTGATGTCATTTCGACCTGATATCAAGGTCGTTGACGCAACCATCAGAGACGGAGGATTAGTTAACAGCTTTTTCTTCGAAGACGAATTTGTAAAAGCACTTTACGAGGCGAATGTAAAGGCGGGCGTGGATTACATGGAGTTTGGATATAAGGCTTCAAAGGAACAGTTTGATGAATCGAAGTTCGGAAAATGGAAGTTCTGTAAGGAGGAGGATATCCGCGCGATTGTAGGTGAGAATAATACAGATTTAAAAATCTGTGTTATGGCAGATGTTGGAAGAACTGATTTTAAGCATGATATTTTGCCAAAATCGGAGAGTGTCATTGATATGATCAGAGTAGCAACATATATTCACCAGATGCCTGCTGCAATAGAGATGATTGAATACTGTCATGAAATGGGCTATGAAACAACCTGTAATGTAATGGCTGTTTCGACGGCAAAGGAAAAGGATATTGACCAGGCACTGGAGCTTTTGGGCAACAGCTCGGTTGATGTTATTTATCTTGTTGACAGCTACGGCTCATTATACCCTGAGCAGGTTCATGAGCTCTCACAGGTTTACCTTGAGAAAGCAAAGAAGTACGGAAAAATAATCGGAATGCATGCACATAACAATCAGCAGCTTGCATTTGCTAATACTATCGAGTCAGCAGCAATGGGCGTAAGCTATCTTGATGCTACAATGATGGGGATGGGCAGAGGTGCAGGCAACTGCTCAATGGAAGGGCTTATGGGCTTTTTGAGAAATCCTAAGTTCAAGATTCTTCCGGTGCTTGATTTCCTGCGTGACTATATGCTTCCGCTGAAGCAATCGGGTCTCGTATGGGGATATGATATTCCGTATCTCGTAACAGGTGTATTAAATGTACATCCGCGTACAGCGATTACAGCAGTGAATGAAAATGACACAGATTACTCGGAATTCTATAAGGCTACATGGGACAGAGAAGCATAAACGTTTTGTGAAGCCGGATATAACCGCAGGAACGTATTAAATTCGTTTCTGCGGTTGTTTTTTTCTCACAAAAATGAGGTCAGGAGCGACAGTTCCTGACCTCTTTAATTATCTGAGCCTTGCAGCAGCTTTTGCTGCTTTATTTGCACGGCGTACATCCATCTTGTCTTCAAAAACGGTATATACTACAGGTATGAATAACAGTGTAAGCAATGTACCGATTAAGAGACCGCCGAGAACTACTATTGCAAGGGGTTGCATCATTTCTGAACCTTCGCTTGTTGCCATTGCCATTGGCAGATATCCGAGAACAGATGTAAGTGATGTCATAAGAATCGGGCGCATTCTTGTTTTGCCGGCTCTTATAACATGCTCGTATCTGTCACCGTCTGGTTCCTCGCGATTAAGGTCGTTGATAAATTCAATAAGCACAATAGCGTTATTTACTATGATACCGACGAGCATAAGAATACCTACACAGCCGATAACCGATAATGCACTTCCGGTCACAAGTAATGACAGAACTACACCTATCATCGCCAGCGGAACAGTAAAGAGAATTATAAACGGCTGGGAAAGGTTTTCAAACTGTGCCGCCATTACAAAGTACATAAGAACTATACCAAGTATAATAGCGACCAATAATGAAAGCATTGCCTCAATCATAGCCTGTAAGGTTCCGCCGGTTTCAAGAGATATACCGTCGGGCTTTTCTATGTCGGCTATCACCTTTGTAAATTCTCTGTTTACGGTATTCATATCCGTTCCGTAAAGGGTTGCACTGAGTGTAACCGTACGTTTCTGGTCAATTCGTGTAAGAGTTGTGCTTCCTTGCTCAACAGAAACCTTAGCGATATCGGAAAGCGAAATCCACTGTCCGGTAGGTGCCTTGATAAGGAAGTTCTTTAAAGCATTTGTTGTCTCGAGATAATCCTCCGGATATACGACTTTTATGTCATATTCTGAACCGTCCTCCTTGAACTGTGAAGCGGTGGAGCCGGATGTGGCATATCTGATATAGGTTGCAACCTGCTGGGCACTGAGACCGTACTGTGCGGCTTTGTCAGAGTCAACATTTACCTGTACCTCTGATTTTGTATCTTCGATTGAGGTTGAGGTGGTTGTTACGCCGTCAATGGTCTTAAGTGCATCTTCACAGCTCAGAACATAATGGTTAAGCTTTTCTTCGTCGTTTGCTGTGAATTGCCATTCAACAGAGTTTGAACTCATACTCATACCGGATGCTGAGCTTGAGGCACTGACTTCAAATGTAGCACCGGTAAGGTTTTTAAGAGAGACTCTTATTTCTTCACATACATCACTTGTTGAAAGGTCTCTGTCATCAAGTAATGTAACGGTCAGTGTTGCTACATTTGAGCCTGAGCTTAAAATGCTTCCGCCTCCGACTGAGGAGAATACCGTTTCAACATCATCACGTTCCTGAACAATAGATTCTACCTTGCGGGCTATCTCGTCGGTTTTTTCGAGTGTTGAGCCTGACGGAAGCTCTATACTGATACTGAGTGAGCCCTCGTCTGTTTCCGGCATGAGTATCATTCCGATATTAAAAAGGGTTATCATTGCCAAAACAAATATTCCCAATACTGAGAAAACAAAACGTTTTCTGTGGTTGAGGAAATATCTCAGCAGCTTTTCATACAGGACATACATCTTCTCAAGACCTCTTTCAAAAGGTGAAAGGAAGCTGTATTTGTCAGATTCATTTAAAGCCGGAATTTTAGCTGAAAGCATAGGTATCAGCAGGAAGGTTACAAGTAATGATGCAATCTGTGAGAAGATAATAGTAAAAGCAAACTGCTTAAACATTATCGCAACCATATTGTCTATGAACAAAATAGGAACATATACAATACATGTTGTAAGTACAGACGCGATAACCGCTCCGGTTACTTCTCCGGTACCCTTGAGTGCTGCAGTTCTCGGATCGGCTCCAAGCTCGTCTCGCCAACGGAATATGTTTTCTATAACAACTACCGCACAGTCAACAAGCATACCTACTCCCAGTGCAAGACCGCCGAGTGATACAGTATTAAGCGTCATCCCTGTAAAGAACAGTCCTATAAAGGTTGTAACAATTGAAACCGGCATGGTAATACCGATAACAAGAGCTGTTCTGAGATTTCCAAGGAAAAGGAAAAGTATCAAAATCGCCAATATACCGCCGACAACGGCACTTTCTGCAACGGAGCTGATACTGTTTTCGATATAGCTTGCCTGCTCCATAGTCATATTGTATGTAAACTTAGGATTTTGCAGTCTGAGCGTAGTCAAGGTTTCTTCGACGGCTGTTACAACATCAACTGTATTTGCATCCGATTCGGCTGTAATAGAAATTGATATTGCATTTTCACCGTTAAGGCGTGCATAGGTTGAGTCTTCACCGAAAGTATCAACGACCTCGGCAATATCGCGAATGTGTATTATTTCGCCGGTAGGAGTTGTAACGGTGACATTTTCGATATCTCTCAGACTTTCAAACTCACCGAGTGTACGGATTGAAAGATCCTTTGATGAGGCTGAAACAGTACCTGAGGCAAAGTTGTTGTTTTGTAATGCAATTGAGGTGAGTACAGTTGAAAAATCAAGATTGTAACCTGACATCTTTGTAGGATTAAGTCTAACCTCAATAATTCTGTCTGTTGCTCCGGTAACCGATACAGAGGCTACACCCTCTGTTGACTCAAGCTTGTCGGTAATATTGTCCTCGACGAATTGTTTGGTCTGAACCAAGTCAAAGCCTTCGTAGCTGACACTCATCATTGCTACAGGCATGATATTGGTGTCCATTTTAATTACCATAGGATCGTTACAGTCCTCAGGTAGCATGGATTTTATCATCTCTATATTAGAGTTCATATCGCTTACGGCCTGATCCATATCAGTACCTGAATCGAACTGAACCATAGTAAGAGAGTTGCCTTCGGAGGTCTGTGAGGTTATGGTATCAACTCCGGAAACGGAGCTGATTGCACCCTCGATTTTCTTGGTGACGAGATTTTCCATCTCGCTTGCACCTACACCGGGGTAGGTGGTATTTACAATAGCCATAGAAAGCTCCATTTCAGGCATACTTTCCATAGGCAGCATAGTTAACGAATACATACCGATAACTACGAATATTAAAACTGCCATCGTAACCGCAATCGGACGCTTGACAGATAATTCATGAAGCTTCATTATATAAACGTCCTTTCAAATTATTCAGTTACAATATTAATAGCTGTGTTTTCGTCAGATAAGTAATCCTGACCTGATACAATAATTCTGTCTCCAATATTTACACCTGAAAGAATTTCAGTCTTTTCATCAGATTCAATACCGATTGTCACCTTGTTTTTCTGTGCTGTGGTACCGTCAGCCGATGCAGTGTAAAGGTAATATCCGTCACCCTCCTGCATAATAGCATCATTAGGAACAGCGATTGCCTCCGGAGCCTCCTGAACAGAAAGAATAACGTCAGCAAACATACCCACATTAAGCTTTCCGTCGGTGTTTGCGATATCAACCTGAACGGTGTACATTCCGGAACGTGCATTCTTTGTAGGATTAACAAGGGTAACTATTCCGTTTACATTTTCGATACCGGCGGATGCTATGTTAACGATAGCATTTGTACCCTGATGTATGTAGGGGATAACAGACTCTGTAACCTCTATTTCTGCTATTAAAGAATTTGTGTTCTTGATTGAGAATATCTCAACACCCGGAGTTGTCATCTGACCGAGAATCGCTGTGCTTGAGGCAACGTAGCCCGATGAAAGCGCTCTGATTTTTGTGTTGTTGAGATTATTTGTTGCGGTATTGAGTGCTGTGCGTGCATTTTCAAGTGCGGCATTGGCTGTTTCAATACTGCTCTTATTTGAAATCTCTGTGAGTCCGATATTTTCCTTTGCTGTATTTAAAGCATTTGTAGCATTGTCAAGAGTGTTCTTTGCGGCATCAAGCTTGGCGGATTCGTTGAGCTTTGTTATTCTGAGGTTTTCACCGGCGTTTATCATAGCGGAGTAAGCCGAATCAAGCGATGTCTGTCGCTGTGAAGAAATAGTAGCAAGATTTGCCTTTGAATTTTCGAGGTTGGTTCTTGCGGTGTCAAGCTCAAGCTGTGAAGCAGCACCAATGTCGAATAATGCCTGAGTATTATCAAAAACAGTTTGTGCATTAGTTACGGCATTTCGTGCGGCAACCAATGCGGTGTCGTTATCATAAAGCTCCTTTTCACGGTTATAGCGTGCAACAGCATCGTTATATGTCTGTTCAGCAAGCTTAACTGCCGAGCCACTGTCATAAAGCTCTTTTTCTCGGTTATAATTTGAAAGTGCCTGGTCGTATGCAAGCTGTGCCGCATCCAGATTGTTTTTAGCATTGGTGGTTGCCTGCTTTGTAGCAGAGGTTGTTACTGAATTGTAGCTTGCATATGCACTGTTATAGCCGGCAAGTGCACTGTTGTAGGCATTCTGTAAATCAGTGGGGTCAAGCTCAGCGAGTACATCGCCTGCATTGACATAATCGCCTTCATTCACATTGATTGCAATTATTCTTGCACCTACCTTTGCCGAGATTGAGGTTGTTTCAGCGGCCTTAAGCTCACCGGTATATTTAACCGTGTTTTCAAGATATTCAGTTCCCACAGTCTGAACGGTAACGTTGATAGCATCAACAGTCGGTTCCGCTTCCTCCGTTTTCTTGCCGCAGCCTGCAACTGAAAGCAGGAGAGAGGCAGTAAGTATTGCTGTAATTACTCGGTTTTTAATCATAATAACGGGTCATCCTCCTCAAAAACAGTATTTACACAGTCAAATAATTTTTCATAATCGACCTTTGCCATGTATGCAGATACTTCAGCAAGGGTTACAGACTGCTTTGCAGAACTGTATATCTGTGTAGCCGAGATATATTGGGCAGCGGTTATTATTCCTGAATCATATTGAAGCTTTGCCGCATCCAGAGACTTTGCTGCCATTGCGAGGTTTTTATCGCATAAATCAAGCTCCTCATAGCTTTTGAGCATAGTGTTATAATTTGTTGTTATATCTATAACTTCCTTCTCAAGTGCGTTATTGTAATTAAGCTCAGCTGTCGCAAATTCAGCAGCTGCACTGTGCCATGCCGCCTGATTGCTTGAGTAGAAGCGGTGATATCTTTCACGCTTATCCTTTGCAAGTGCATATGTATCTTCAGTGTTGGCACGGGTAATGGAGTTCTTTGATCTCTCAAGAGCAGTCGCAAGGGGGACATCAGACATGGGCTGTCTTGTGAATTCTCCTGAAATAATAAGCTCCTGATCAAAAGGATAGTTGATGAGTGACTTGAATTCAAGCATTTTTACATCCTTTTGTCGTGAAATGTCGCTAAGGTCATATGTAGCCTTCGATAATGCATACTCGAAGTTCATAAGATCGATTTCAGATATAATACCGCCCTCATATCTGAGCTTGGCAGCGTCATAATTATTCTGAGCAAGCTTCAGAGCATCCTTCAGAATGTCTTCGGTTTCGGCAAAAGCAAGATAGCCGTAGAAAGAAGCATTAACATACGCTTCAAGCAAATATTCCTGGCTTATTGTATTTCTTCTTGCAACACGGTACGCCATTTTAGCACTTCGATATACAAATCCGTTGGCAACAAGGGAAGTGTTTATATCACTGAGTCCGGTTGAATAAGCTGAATTAACAGCTTTTTTTGTATTTTTAAATGTAAGACGTGCTTCATCCTGATAATACTTTTGATAATCCTCGGCAGATTTGCATGCAGCAAGTGTCTTGCTGTTGGCTTTTGCATATTCAATTGCTTTATCTATAGTAAAAACTTGTGCGGTTGATGTCTGTGCAGTTGTCTGAGACGATGTATTTGCGGTTTCTGCATAAACAGGCACAGTTGCCACAGAAGATACTGAAATTCCCGCAATCAACACGGCAAGAACGATGTGTTTTTTGATTGACGACATTGTTTTACTCCTCCGATGTCATTTATTTTAGTATAAAAAGGTTAGATATTCTAAGTATTTTTTGATAATAAAATAACTTAGAACAAAAACCTCATTTTACATTATAAACCAATATTTTTCATGTGTCAATTACTATTTTAAAAGTTCACATTTATTTAACAAATCCTGCAAAATGTTGTGTAAAAATTGATAAAAAAACAGTTATTTTTTATATTGCATACACTTGACAAATGGTTATTTTTGGTGTATGATTTTATTAGAAATTGAAACTATTATACAGGAGTGATGAAAATGGCAGAAGTATCGATAAGCAATATGCTTCATCATCTTAGCACCCGTATGCAGAAAGTATTTAACAATTATGACTGGGATGTTAATATTACTGCATCGCAGATGAAGATACTTATGTTTGTTGCCCGTATGTATGAAGAGGGAAAGCCTGTATTTCAAAAGGATATAGAAAAGGAATTTAACATAAAAGGGTCATCAGTCACAAGTATGCTTAACACTTTGGAAAAAAACAAGTGGATAAGTCGTGAAAGAGTAGAATATGATGCAAGGCTCAGGCTTATAGTTCTGGCAGAAATGTCATATAAAATGATGGATCAGTTAAAGAAATATTGGGATAGTGTAGATTATTCAATCAAAAATATACTATCCGAGGCGGAGTTTATAGTATTCAGTCAGTGCATTGAAAAGATTATGAATGAATTGTCGGATAAATAACTTACAAGGAGTTGCCGTGACGGTATCTCCTTTTTTGTTTTCATATATTGCAAATCAAACGGAAATATGATATAATGTTATCATTAATGAAAGAAGGAGACAGACATGGAACCGAAGGATTATATAATTGCAAAGATTGAGGGTGACTATGCATATTTGCACAGAACGGATGCGGAATGTGATGAGGATTTATTCATAGCGATGGCATTGCTTCCGCCCGGAGTGGATGTGGGAACAAAGCTGCATTATGAAATGCTTGCATATGAAATAGTGCAATAACAAAAAAATCACCTGTGCATAATATATCATGGGGTGATTTTTGTGCGTATCGGATTGTCATACAGGAAAAGACACTATAGAATAAGAATTGCTATAGTGGCTGTTATTATATTACTTTTAATATTTTCCATTCTCAAAAGGCTTGAGCCTGCATTCTATACTCAGCTCTCATGCCATGCCAATACCATAGTAACAGACAGAGTAAATAAGGCTGTATATAATGCGTTTGAAAATTATGACGGATTTTCACGGATAAAAGAAAGCTCTGAGGGAAAAGTAGCATCCATGAGTGCCGATACGACAGAAATGAATCAGATTAAGGCTGCCGCAGTAATAAATGTTCAGGATGAGCTTAATGCCATAAAAGACGGATACATACATATTCCGTTGATGAGCGTGGTTGATTTTCCTGTATTAAACGGAATGGGAATGAGTATTCCCGTAAAGGTGGTTCCGATGACGCTGGTAGATGCGGAGTATGATGAAAGCTTTATTTCGACGGGAATAAACCAGACAAGGCATAAATTTGATATGATTATAAAGGTACAGGTAATATACAGCGGTTTTTTATTACATAAAAAGGAAACGATAGTAACACAGGTTCCGCTTATAAACTCAGTAATAAACGGTGACGTGCCGCAATATTACGGAAATCTGGCAGGAACAGATGCGGCAATCAATTAGTAAGGAAGGAAATATAATGGAGAAACGAATACAAGAGCTTACAGACTTTTTGAATTACCATAATTACAAATATTATGTGGAGGATGCACCGGAAATCTCCGATTTTGAATTTGATGCAAAGCTTCGTGAGCTTGAAGAGCTTGAAGAAAAATATCCCGAATTTAAAAAGCCTAATTCGCCGACTGTTAGAGTCGGCGGCGAAGCGGTGAGTGCATTTGCTCAGGTAGAGCATAAGGTAGAGATGCAAAGCCTGCAAAAAGCTTTTTCAGCGGATGAAATCAGAGATTTTGACAGACGTGTCCGAGAAGTGATAAAAAAGCCTGAATATGTTGTGGAGCATAAGATTGACGGATTATCGGTTTCTCTGGAATATGTTAACGGTGAATTTATGCGTGGTTCAACCAGAGGCGACGGAAGTGTAGGCGAGGATGTGACAGAAAATATCCGAACTATACGAAGTATCCCTCTGCAATTAAAGGATAAAATACCGTATCTTGAGGTGAGGGGCGAAGTATTTATTTCGAGAAATGCATTCGACAAAATAAATGCAGGACTTGAAGCACAGGATTTGCCACTGTTTGCGAATCCGAGAAATGCGGCGGCGGGTTCGTTGCGTCAGTTGGATCCGAAAATTGCGGCAAAGCGTGGGCTTGATATATTTGTATTTAACATTCAGCAGATAGAGGGTTATGAAATAAACACTCATGTTGACGGACTGCGTTTTCTCAAAGCGCAGGGTTTCAAAACTATATTAAATGAAAAGGCTTATTCTTCTATAGAAGAGGTTATTGATGAAATTAATGCAATCGGAGAAGAGCGAGGCAATCTTTACTTTGATATAGACGGAGCAGTTGTAAAGGTTAACGATTTTGAGAGTCGGGCATTACTTGGAGTAACCACCAAGTTTCCTAAATGGGCAATTGCATATAAATATCCGGCAGAGAAGCAGACAACAGTTATAAGGGACATCAGACTGCAGATAGGCAGAACGGGTGTTCTGACACCTCTTGCGATCCTTGATACAGTGCATATCGCAGGTTCAAATGTGTCAAGGGCAACACTGCATAATGAGGATTATATAAAGGAAAAGGATATAAGAATCGGAGATACTGTAGTAATAGAAAAGGCAGGCGACATAATACCGGCAGTTGTTGAGGTTATAAAGGAGAACAGAACAGGTGACGAGATTGAGTTTAAAATGCCGGATACATGTCCCGAATGCGGCGGTACTGTAGTGCGTGAAGAGGGAGAGGCAGCCTGCAGATGTACGGGTGTAAGCTGCCCTGCACAGCGATACAGAAATATAGTTCACTTTGTTTCAAGAGGTGCAATGGATATAGACGGTCTCGGTCCGTCAATTATTGAGCAGATGCTTGAGAGAGGAATGATAGAGACAGCGGCAGATTTATATTATATAAAGCCGGAGGATATTGCTCAGATGGATAAGATGGGCGAGAAATCGGCACAGAATCTGATTAATTCTCTTGAGAAATCAAAAACTAATCCGCTTCACCGACTGATTAATGCGTTTGGAATCCGTCATATAGGTGAAAAGGCGGCAAAGGTACTGGCTAAGAGATATAAGACTCTTGATGAGTTAAAGAACTCATCACTTGACGAGCTTACTCAGATTGATGATATAGGCAATATCATGGCAGAGTCTGTGGTTGAATTCTTTAGTCAGGAGCAAAATCTGGTATTTATAGATCGGTTAGAAAAAGCGGGGGTTCGCTGTGTTGAAGAGGTATCTGATAACGGAGGGGATAAGCCGTTCGAGGGTATGACATTTGTTTTGACCGGAACGCTTGCGAAATATAAACGCAGCGAGGCAGCGGCTATTATTGAAAGCATGGGTGGAAAGACCTCATCAAGTGTGTCGAAAAAAACAACCTATGTTCTTGCAGGTGAAGAAGCAGGTAGCAAGCTTGATAAGGCAAATAAGCTCGGAGTAACTGTTATATCCGAAGAAGAATTTGAAAATATGATACAGTAAAGCATACGCATCGGTTGAAGCTGTCAGCCGATGCGTATTTACTTATTTACGTCTAATACTTGACTAAATAAGATGCATGTGGTAAAATTAACATATAGATTATATGGGGAGGGAAATCTATGTTGATTAATATTTTATTCAGTACATTGATCTGGGGCGTAATAGGAGTAGCAATTTTAAAATTTCTTCCCGTGCTTGGGATAAATCCGGGAAATAAAATTAATACTATTACTGAAAGATGCGGTGAAGCCGTGAGGGCAGAAGAAATGCTTATGATAGTTCTGCTTGCAATGATGTTTAGAGTGGTTATGTATGTAATAGGTCTGGGCTCATCTATTCTCATGCAGCGTCCGGGAAATATTTCATGGGATTTTTTCTTTAATGCATGGAACAGATGGGATGCACCAAGATATATATCTATAGCAGAATCAGGCTATGACGGCATGCTTGAGGACGGTGAACCGCTTAACTGTGCGTTTTTTCCACTCTATCCCTGGCTTGTGCGTGCATTTTGCGTGCTTATACCAAATACAAAGGCTGCGTGTCTTGTTGTATCAACCTTTGCATACAGTGCGGCAATGCCTTTTTTATATGCTATGGTAGCGCATGACTATGGGAAGAAAATTGCAAAGCTGACATGTATATATATTTCAATAGCACCGTTTTCGTTTTTTCTTGGTGCAATGATGAGCGAAAGCGTGTTTTTACTTACAACGGTTTTGTCGTGGTATTTTATAAAAAAGAAAAGATGGATATTGGCGGCGGTGGCAGGCTTTTTGGCGGCAATGTCAAGAATTGCAGGAGTGCTTATTATAATACCTTATATTATGGAGCTTGCAGAAAGCAACGCACAATATTTCATAGAAAAGCGGTATAGGAAATGGTTTATAAGCTGTATAAAGCAAGGTACATGGGTAATTATTATACCGTGCGGAGTTATAATGTATCTTCTGATAAACTATTATTATACAGGCAGTTGCTTCAGTTTTATGGAATATCAGCAAAAATTCTGGCTTCATACCTCATGTTATTTCGGTAAGGGTATTTCGAATATGTGGAATGAGTTTACGAGCGAAACCAGAAGTCTCATAAGTAAAATGGATCTTTTTGCACCGCAGATGATATCCTATTTGTTTTCGGCAATTATAATGCTTGCAGGATGCAGAAGACATAAGAGTGCATATACTCTGTACTTTGCGGCATATTTTATTCTTAATACCGGAATAACCTGGTCAATGAGTGGGGCGAGATATGCAGCACTTGCAATTCCGTTATATATAATCTTAGCGGAGCTTACGGAAAATAAGGAATATCTGAAATTCGGAACTGTTGCAATATTTGCCGTGTTGCATGGAATATACAGTACGATGTATCTTGCGGGACATCAGATAATGTAAAAATGAGCGTGTATCACATTAAAGTGATGCACGCTTTTATATATTGTAAAATGGAAGTTCATGCTCTTTTGTTGGCATTTCATGCTTAAAATGTTGATTTTTTTATTAGGCATGCTATGATTAAATCAAAAGGAGGCAGATGAAATGAAAAGAGTTATGGCATTATTAATTGCATTAGCTATGATGATTATATCTTTTCCGGCATATGCACGGTACGGAATCCATTCGGAATTTGATGGAGTAACAGGAGAATTGCGTTTGAGCGGTTACGGAAGTGTAACGGCCGAGGTTATAGAAAATGCGCTCAAAGAGCTTGATACCGGATTAAGAGGGCTTGCGTCCGTTATTATAGAGGGCGATATAGAAGAAATTGCTGACGGTGCATTCAGGAGCTACAGAACTGTCAGTAAAATTACGGTTAAGGCACCGATAAAAAGAATTGGAAAACGGGTATTTGAGCATTGTAAAAGTTTTAAAAATATAGAATTACCAGACAGTGTAGAAGAAATTGATGATTATGCATTCGGATGGTGTAATCTCGAGTTTATGCGTATTCCCGATAAAGTGAAGAGAATCGGAACAGGTGCATTTTGTGCGAATGATAAGCTTGAGGAGGTTATTTTAAATGACGGTCTGATAGAAATAGGCACGAATGCGTTCAGTGATTGCAGAAGTCTTGAAGTATTATATGCCTGTGAAACTGTTGAAAGGGTAGGGTTTAATGCTTTCAGAGGAACTCCCTGGATAAATAATCAGCCCAAACCGCTTTATATAGGCAAGGCACTTGTTAAATATTACAATGATAAATCAAACGGATCGGAAGCAGAAACGGCAGTTGTAAAAGACGGAACTCTGTCAATAAGCGCAAATGCATTTCAGGGAAATAAAAAGCTGAAAAAGCTGACAATACCTGATAGTGTAACCTATATCGGCTGCGGAGAAAATCTTGGTGTCGGTGCTTTTAGCGGATGCACTAACCTTAAGGAAATAAAGTTGAGTAAAAATATTACAGAGATTTCAAATAAAATGTTTTATGGCTGCACAAGTCTTAAACGAATTGATATTCCTGACGGAGTGAAAATCATATGCGACAGTGCATTTAACGGCTGTGGGTCACTCGCTGAAATAAATATTCCCGAAAGTGCAGAAATTATAGGATATGCATTTGCTGATACAGCATGGTATAATAATTTAACACGAACGACGCTTATTAACGGAAATCTGATAAAGGTAATTCCTGATAAGGACGGAAAAGTGATGGTTCCTGAGGGGACAGTCAGGATTATGCCGCGTCTTCTATATGAAAATCAGGAGGTCAGGGCAGTAAGTATGCCTGACACTGTGAAAAATATTGGCTACTGTGCATTCAGCAAATGCTTTAATCTTACAGAAATAAATATTCCGGATAAGCTTGTTGAGATAGAGGATAACGCATTTGAAGAATCATCCATACAGGGCGAAGTTGTTATTCCGGAAACGATTGAAAAAATAGGCAAAAAAGCATTCAGAAATACAGATATATCGGGTGTTAATATTAAGGCGACGGCTGATACATGTACGGTGGGTGACTATGCATTTGCAGAGTGTATATTTCTTAAGACAGCGCAGCTTAACGGATGTGTCGGAATTTCTGTGTTAAAAGAGTGTACGTCACTTGAAGAAGTAGAAATCGGCAACTGTGTATCAGAAATTCCGGAATCGATGTTTGAGCTTTGTATGGCGCTGAAAGAGATTGAAATTCCGCAGGGAATAACAACTATAAAAGACAAAGCATTTAACGGCTGCACATCTATAAGTGCAATTAAACTTCCTGCCGGACTGATGGAAATAGGTATGCTTGCATTTGGAAACTGTATTGGAATAAGCGAAATTACAATTCCTGATACGGTACATACAATAGGAACAGGTGCATTTGCATATTCGCATAATCTAAGGAGGGTTAATTTTTCGGAGGGGTTGAGATACATTGATAATCAGGCATTTTATGAGTGCAGTACTTTAAGTGATATCACGCTTCCCAAAACATTGGAGGAGCTTGGTGATTCGGTATTTGAGGCTACTACATTACACGAGCTTGTAATCCCCGATAATGTCAGAAAAATAGGAGGATATATATGTGACAACATTGATAACAAGGTTGATATATATGTATCAGAAAATACTGCAATGGAGCCGTTTGCTTTTATGGGTAACGATATAGTAGTGCATGCACCGAGAAATTCAAGAGCATACAGAATGGCAACAGATTGCGGAGCAACGACTGTTATTACAGGCACTATGGCAATAGGTGAGGTCTATGATGAGATTGTACCTACAGATATAATAACCACAATAAACGGCACAAGGGTTAACTCGTATGCAATATACGGAGAGACGATTATACTGCTAAGAGATCTTGAAAATACAGGCTTTGATGTTCGTTTTGATGAAAGTACAAAAACTGCATATGCCGACTTTAATTCTAAGAAGCAATTGATTTCGGAAGAAAGTATTACGCTTAGTAATAATAAGCTTTTATATACCGATATAAAAGTAAAGGTCAACGGAATTGAAGTTAAAGGATATAACACAAACGGATATATGGCAATAGTTGCAGAGGACCTTGGACGTTATGTTCCGGGAATGAGCTATGAATGGGTTAATGAAGAGCGTACACTCAAGCTATACATAGAGTAAAAGCGGTCTGTTTTACTAAAAAATGGAAGTTCATGCTCTTTTGTTGGCATTTCATGCTTAAAATGTTGATTTTTTTAAATTATGTGCTATTATAAAGTTATAAAACAAAACGATGAGGAGAAAACAGTTATGAAAAGGATAATATCGTTGTTTTTAGCGGTGCTGATGTTAGCCGTACAGATTCCGGCATATGCACAGGAAAACGGAGTAAACATGTCATTCAATACCGAAACAGGCGAGCTTTATATAAATGGCAGCGGAACAGTGACAAGCAGTGACGTATATGAATGTATTGCTATGTACGGGATATATGATAAAGATTATATCAAATCTGTTGTCATTGAGGACGGCATAACTGAGATCGGCAAAGAAGCCTTTGAGTTTTGCGAGATAGAGAAAATTGTTTTTCCGCAAAGCCTGAAAATAATAAATGACAACGCATTTATGGGTGGATTGCTTATTAAAGAGCTTGTTTTACCGTACGGTGTTGAGGAAATAGGCGACTCGGCTTTTAGGGGATGTGATTTTGAGGGGAAGCTGGTTTTGCCGGACAGCATAGCTGAAATAGGAGAATCGGCATTTTCCGGAATTCCGATAACTGAAGTGAAGCTGCCGCAGAATCTTATTGAAATAAAAGAAGATACATTTTACGGCTGTACCAAGCTCAGAAAAGTTGATTTTCCGCAGGGATTGAAGTCGATTGGCGGCGAGGCATTTTATAAATGCTGGAATCTTAATGAAATGAATTTTCCTGATTCACTTGAAGAAATTGCATATGATTCATTTATTCAGACTGTATGGTACGATAAATCACCAAGACCGCTGTATGCAGGAAAGGTGCTTGTTGATTTTTTGGGTCCTGAAACAAAGGGCTTGAAAGAATATGTTGTGCCTGAGGATATAAATGGCTTTGCTGAGTTTGCGTTTTCAAACTGTTCTTTAGAATCTCTGATAGTTCCGGAGGGAATAAAGAAACTGCCGTACAGAGTATTTTGCGAGTGCAGAAACCTTAAAAGTGTGAAATTGCCCGAATCCTTAGAAGAAATATGCACTCTGGCATTTGATGAGTGCAGCAGCCTGGAGCAGATAAATATACCGGCAGGTGTACATACTATTTACGGGGATGCTTTTAAAAAAGCAAAGTGGTTTGAAGAAGCTCCGTATCCGTTAGTGATAAATAAAATACTGATGAAAGCTGACCTTGATGAATATGGAAGGTTGATAGTTCCTGAAGAAGCAGAGCATATAGCAGGGGGGCTGGATATAGAAGGCTCTGAATACAGTGATTTAATCAGTGTGGAAATTCATGACGGAGTAAGAAGTATAGGTGACTATGCATTTTCAGACTGTAAAAATCTGACGACAGTAAATATTCCTGACAGTGTGAAAAAAATAGGAAGAAGCGCTTTTTATTCTTCGGGGCTTACAGGTCGGATAGAAGTACCTGCATCTGTGGAAACGGTCGGTCGCTATGCATTTGGTAAAACAAATATAACCGAGGCTCATATAGAAAGCGAAAACGGAACGGTAAATGATATGTTCTATGGATGCAGCAGTCTGGAAAAGGTGACTTTCGGAGAGAGTGTTACGGAAATTGCAGGCGCAACATTTTATGAATGTTCAAAGCTTAATACTGTTATTTTGCCTGACGGACTGAAAAAGATAGGAAGTTCAGCATTTTACGGCTGCACAAGTCTTAAAGAAATATCGTTGCCGCAGTCGCTTGAAAAAATCGGAAGCTTTGCGTTTTACGACACGCAGATAAGTGAGCTGTTTATTCCTGATAATACAGAGACTATCAGTGAACGTATATTATTGGGTGCTAATGGACCGATAAACATATATGTAGGTGCGTCAGTAAAAAATATAAGCTTAAATGCGTTTGGCGGTGCTGATGTGACGGTTCATACACCTAAAAATTCAGCGGCATACTTTGCGGCGGCAAGCAGCGGTGCTAAGATTGTACTTACCTCGGGTACAAGAATAGGCGAAAAATATTCAGAGGTAATTGAGACGGATATTGTTACGACAATAAATTCTATACCGATAAATGCATATGCAATAGACGGAGAAACGGTGATTCTGATACGCGACCTTGAAAGCAAAGGTTTCGATGTTAGCTTTGATGAAAGCACAAAAACAGCATATGCAAGCTTTAACTCTAAAAAACAGAGTACAGACAGCATAGCAGTTGAACTTACGAGCAAGGATGTTTTATATACGGATATAAAGGTGTATGTGAACGGAGTTGAGCTTACCGGATATAACATAAACGGATATATGGCTGTTGTTGCGGAGGATATGGGAAGATATATTCCTGACATCAGTGCAACATGGCGACCGTCAGACAGAGAGCTGCGTATGCTTGCTTCGGAGGATATAGCAACGGTAGATTATCTGATAGATGAAATCGGCAGCCGAAAAGGTCTGGAGGCGGTTGAGGGTTCTGAGTATTTTGTCGATGCAAAAAGTGTATATACAGACGCATGTGTAAAGGAGGGATACATAGAAATAGAGGACTATGACGGTCTGCTGTATCCTGATTCCGGACTCACGTTGTATATGTTTTCGACGATTGCAGGACGCTCGGCATATGGAAGTGAGGACGAGGATGCAGCAAAGAAAAATATACAGACTGAAACGGATGAAACAATAGACTATACCAATATTCCGATTTTTGTAAGAAGCTATATAACAAGACTTTACAGAGCAGGAGTTATCAATGGTGAAGAGATTGGCGGGAAAACAGTCTTTGATATTAACTATGTTCTTACAAAATCGGAGGTAAAAGAAATCTTAAATGAAATATTATAAGGATAAAGGGAGAATGAAAATGAAAAAACTGATTACAACATTGCTGATTACCGCTGCGGCAGTATCGGCAGGTGCTTCGGTGTTTGCGGAAGTTGAAGCACAGCCGCTTGAATTTGAAGCAGTAGGCGGCGGACAGTACATATACTGTAACAATCCCGAAGCAATTGACGGAAATACCCTGGTAAACAGCAATAAGCCGAGGTATGTAATGAATAACGAAAATTTGGGACCGGGAAAATATTATATATACATTTCGCATTTCAATTACATAGGCGGTGCAGAGGTTGCAAAGGCAATGGAGCTTGATGTGGAGCTTAATCCGGGTAAAAATGGCTGTGAGTTTACTTTGAGTAATATCGGATTTGAAACTACAGAGATTACATCATGGTATGCAAATAACAGTTGGGTTCGATATGAGCAGGACTGGGGAATGTTAAATACCTGTGCAAAAACCATGCAAAAAACAATCGTAAGTATTGACGGTGAGGATTATTATCCGTGCGAAGAAAATACCGTACATAAGATTGAAACGGATAAAAGAATTTGGATGAGCGAGTATATTCCGAACTACAATAAAACTCACTATATGCAGCCGGTGCATCTTCAGGCAATACTTGAAATAAAATCGGGTTCTATGGATGTAAATGTATGTGCATTTGAGTCGGGGGATGTTGTAGGAGACCGTACAACATTCCGTGAGGATGCACAGTACGGAATAAAGCGGCATGACAGATGTATAAAGGGCATAGCCGATACGCTTCCGCAGGTAAAGGCAGAGCTTGAATATACCATAGATGACAGCGATGAAGACGGAACATATCTTCCGGTAAGCATGGTAAATCCGTACGCACCTGACGGAATTACACTTAATGAATGGTTTATAAATCTTAATCCTTTAGATGATCCCTGGGCGAAGGCTCAGGCTGATGTGACCGGAATGATTGAGATAGAATATGAGGATAACAGCAAGCTTGACTACTACGGTAAGGATGTAAAAGAGGATGAAAAAGACAATGTATGGCACTTTGATGTTTTTCATGCGGATACGCATCAGTATGAGGCAGTATATAAAACTCAGTCACCTGATACATATACTCCTAACTTTGAAATTGATGCCTCACAGGATTCAATCGGCTTTGCAACGAATCTCGGTAACTATGGTGTGACCTATACATATGAACTGTCAATTACAAATGACGGTGATAAGACAAGATATTTCACCTATGCACCGACAACTAATTCAAGAATCATTGTTTATACCAATGAGAATGGTGAAGAAGCCGAGTATGCTTTTGTAAAGAAGTTTTATTCGACTGCACAGCAGGATGTTATGTCTGTGGTAGAGCTGCCGCCGGGTGAAACTACCGAGTTTTCGGTGAATGTAATTCTGCCCGTAAACTATAACGGAGGTACAAAAAACGCATTTATTATTCGTGACAAAGCACAGAAGCTTGATGCAAAAAAGCTTATCGAAAAGACATCTGAGAGAGAATATTTCCCGGCGATAAACGGAAAGCACTTATCGGAATATAAAAATGTATTGCCGCAGGAAACGCTGGCATACTTTGACGGAAATCTTGATGCATATGAGATGGTAAGATTCGGAGATAAGTATGCAGTGAGATGGTGTGCATGGGACGGGAAATATAACTATTACTATCCCGGCTGGTGGTTGTGTAATCATGTGTATATTCTTAATTCAGAGATGAAGGTTGAAACATATCATACCTTTAATTCATTGCCGATAGGTTCAAGTGTAAGTGACGATAAAGTATATATCCAGACAGCACGTCACGGAAACTTTACAAGTACAGACGGAATGGCATGGACAGCAATCGGAGTGGGTGAGCTGCCTGAATGTGTGGAGACTGAAGATGATGTATATTTAGGTGAAGTGCTTGACAGTAAGACTGTAATAAACCATATTGCATCGGATTCGCCGCTTGAGGTTAAAGTTGGTGCTGAAATTTATAACCGCTTTTATAATCTTGTAAAGGATATGAAGCTAAGGAAAATATCGGAAAAGCCTGAAAATAAGGGACTTTGTATTGACGGTTTTTCGATAGAAAACGGCATAGAATTTAACGGTAAATACTATGTTATAGAAAATGCTGATGAAAAGGAGTTTGCATGTAAGCAGCTCTGGAGAATGGTATATGTAATTGACAGAGGCGAAGAAAGTGCAGACGGTGCATATATTCGCGGTGGTGTATCGTCATGGGCACAGGAGGGAATCAGATTATCTTCTGAGTATGGTCTTATTCCGTATGAATTTGATACTATTATGTCATCAAGGGCAATCACCAGAGGTGAGTTCTGCGACACAGCAATAAACGTAATAAAACATCTCGGCTACACAAGAATACCGGATAAGGCAAAATCACAATTCAGCGACACAGATAGTTATAATGTTCGTGTACTTGCTGATTTGGGAATAATAACAGGATATGAGGACGGCAACTTCCGTGCGCAGGGGGAAATTACGCGTGAAGAGGCGGCGGTAATCATATCAAGAATGCTTAAGCTATATAATCTGGAAGAAACATCCGAAACGGAGTATCAGGATGCCGATACAATACAGGAATGGGCGAGGTCAGCGGTTGATATTACCGCAAGATATAATATAATGAACGGTGTGGGAGATAACACTTTTGCACCCAAAGGTAGCTATACGGTGGAACAATCAATTATAACAATGCTCAGAGTTTTCAACACTGCTGTGGATGCAGGATATTTGGATCTTCCGGATATTCCTGAGGGCGGCAACAGCTTTGCGGTATATCGTGAGGGATACCGCAACGGAAGAATTGAACTGGCTGTATTTGATACAGAAGCAGACAGTACCCTCTTGATAGGAGAAAGCGGTGAAGTGTCAGTAAGCGGCAGTTATAAAAATGATGTGAAATACTATTTTAGTTGTGGGCGATGGATAGAATTTGAGCGAGGATATGATAAGATAAGCAATAAATCAGACGGAGTGCTTGTTGCAAGTGTTGGCTGAGAAAAATTATTAAATTACTTGATTAAATGTGAAAAATGTGGTATCATTGACTTATAGAGATTCTAAAATGAGGTGATTCCATGAACATTGTAATCTGTGAGGATGATAAATCGTTCAGAAATAAAATAGAGCATATAACATCAATGTACACCGCACGCACAGATTCTAACTCAAAGTGTGTGCTGTCAACCGCAGATGCACAGGAAGTAATAAATTACGCACACTCCAATCCGGAGCTTACGATATATTTTCTTGATATTCAGCTGGAGGGGGCAATAACAGGATTTGATATTGCGGCTGAAATCAGAAAAAATGACTGGAACAGCTCTATTGTATTCATAACAAGCTATAAAGAAAAAATAATGCTGACATATGAATATAAGCTTGAATTGCTTGATTATATCATAAAAACCGAGCCGGAGAAAATCGAAGCAAAGGTAAATGAGTGTATGCGTATAGCCGAAAGCAGGCAGAGCAAGGGATATACGCAGTCACTCACGATTGATACGAAGAGATTTGTGACAACGCTTCCTTTTGATGAAATCATAATGATTGAGGGAATAAAAGGAACCCATAAGCTGCTGCTTCATCATAAGGACGGATTGTTTGAATTTTATTCGTCAATAAATGAGGTGTTGTCGCAGCTTGATGAAAGATTTCTGCGTTGTCATAAAGCAGTGATTGTAAACACAGATAAAATACGGATTGTAGATAAAAAAGAGCATATTATACGTCTGGAAAACGGAATTGAATGTGAATATGCACCCAAGAGTAAGGAGTGTAAGAGGTATGGAATTTGATACGGTAAAACTGATTACATCAGCTGTTTTCGCCGTATGTGCAGGTGCGGTAGCGTCAGCGTTGACGAAAGGACTTGTACGCAGGAATGCAATATTATTGCTGTTATGTGCAGTTGTTTCGTCTGTTCCGGGAGCATGGAATGAATGGTTTGCTTTTTTACCGTCTGCTACGGTGCTGTTTCTGGTATTAAAAGCATACTCTGTGCATACGCCTGATGCTGCAGGTATATCGCTTTTGTCAGCAATATCTGCTTTTATCATACTTGTATTTGCAAGTGCTGTGATGGCACCGTGCCTGGAGGCATACAGCTATACGTTAAGAGATGCTTTTTATTATAACTTTGTTCATACTCATGCGGTGGTGGGTGCTGTTGTGGCGGCTGTGGTGGTTCTACCGCTTATAATATGGCATTGCCGCAGGCGTGAGGGGACAGGTGCTGCAATGGCAATGGGTGTAATTGCACTGTCGTTGTCTCTGGCTGTTGTAATGGTACTTCATATGTGCTTCGGACAGCTTGTTGACTATAATGCAAAGCATTTTAAAGAGCCTATGATGTATTCATTGCTTACAGGAGCAATTGCATTGCTTGCGGTTATTTTGCTGTGTATTATACTTAGATTATTAAAGCGTACGCTTAAGCTTCCGGTAAGATTATGTGAAACAAAAGAGTTTTATATGATACTTGCGGCTATAATCAGTACTGTGATTTTTTATTGCTATGAAAATACAATTCTCAACAATTACACAAGCTTTGATGATCCGCAGTATAAATACACGGTATCAATACTTATTGTATTGATGATAATAACAATTCTTGCGGCTTTGTTTGCGGTAAGCTCATATATTTTACGCACGCGTGCGGAGCAGTCAAAAATTGAAAAAGAAATTGAAATCACGGAAGTATATCGTAATGAAATACGGGATATGCAAAGAGAAATCCTTGACTTCAAGCACGATTACAGTAAGATATACTCATCAATGAGTACGCTTATTTTAAATAAACGCTATGACGAGCTTGAGGATTTTTTTGCGGAAAATATCATGCCTATCCAGAAAGAGCTGTTTACAATGGATGAGGGAGCGAAAGCATTAATGCTCTTGGAGGACAGTGCAATCCAGGGACTGATATACTCGTATATAATAAAAGCAAAAAAGCTTGGGGTGGCACTTCTTACGGACATACGGGAAGCTGTACCTGAAGCGACAGTGCCGGTTATTGATCTCAATCGGATATTGGGGATTTTTCTCGATAATGCGATTGAACAGGCGACAAAGTCTGATAAAGAGGTAGGATTTGGTGCAATCAGACGTGACGACTGCGTTGTATATGTAGTTACAAACAGCTGTGATAATGTTGATATAGAAAAAATGTTCAAGCGTGGTGAAAGCACAAAGGGAAGCGGACGCGGCAGGGGACTGGCGATAGCGCGAAAGCTTTGTGCGGCACATGACGAAATTGAAATGCATACATACACAAGAAATAATAAATTCATATGTGAAATTTATGTAGATTTAGTGAAAGGATAAAAGTGGAGATGAAACGCATACTATTCATATTTGCAATGCTTTTATTGCTATGTTCCTGCACAGGTGATAAACTTGTGTTATCTACTGATTCGGAAGAGCTGATATTTGACGGTGTGCCGATGCAGGCATATACCATAGGTGGTGTAAGAGTTATTTCCGTAGAGGGGTTGGCTGATTACGGATTCACGGTTACAGCTGATGAGGAAGTAATAAATGCTATCGGAGACGAAAAAATCGAAGCTGCACCGGATACATCGGGTATAACCAAAAATATACAGGAGCTTTGCAAGGCCAAGAAAAGCAAGAAAATGATTCAGATAAATTCAATGCGTATTGATGGCTATGAAGCGGACGGTAAGCATTATGTAAGTCTTGATAGGCTGTGCGATTTCCGTACTGAATACAATCTTGAATGGGGATATTCGGACTATAACTTTGTCAGCCGTAACGAAAACGGAAAAATAATAGTCGATGTATTCAGAATAAAGATATTGGAAGAAACTGATCTCTGGAACAGACAGAATGAAATGGTGAATAAGCCGGAAATGGATGTATATACCGAGGATTATACATGTTCAAGTATTCCGTATTTCGGTGCAAGACTTGAACCGCCGTCGGGAATATATGCAGGCGTAAATGGTGATGACGTGTTCGAGAGTGACAATCTTGGTGCATCGCTTAATTACATAGAGTTCAGTGATTTTCAAAAGGATATTTTAAGACCAAACAAGGATTATGTTAAGGCTTCAAGCTGTATTGTGGTCGTTGCATGGAATATCAATGATTTGATGGGTGTGTTTGAAAACGAGGAATATATCCGCGAGACCCTTGATAATCTCTCAAAGTATCATAAGCCGATGATTATAAGAATCGGAGCTGAAATGAATGTATCTCCGCTTGGTGACGCTCCGGCAGCATATGTCAATGCATTCCGTATGATAGCGGATATAGTTCATGAATATCCTGACTTTGCGGTAATGTGGTCGCCTAATGATATGGGTGCTTTGAATAAACCGTTTGAGTACTATTATCCGGGTGATGAATATGTTGACTGGATTGGAGTTTCAGCATTTATGAAAAAGCATTTCATGGGTGATCCCTCCATTGGAAGAGACGGAAATGTATATTTCATGACAGGTGAATTTGCATATACAACCAACACTCTTAAAAATATTATCGATTTCATGCAGAGAGAAAATATAAATAAGCCGCTTGCAATAAGCGAGGGCGGAACGGTTACTCAGCTTAATTATGCCAATGGCGGTGAAATTGATAAGTGGTCAAAAGAGAGAATTGGATATATGTATTGGTATGCAGCAATGCGTTATCCTCAGCTTAAGGTGATAAATTACTTTAACCATAAGATGCCGGAAGAAGTACAGTTTTTTAACCTGCATGATAAGCCGGAGTTTCTGGAACTCATAAATAAAGCACTTGCTAACGGACAGTATAGAAGTACAGCGAATGATATGCCTGAATTTACATTTGCAAAGATTGACAACAGAAGCTTTGTGCAGACAACTATACCTCTATATACATATGCATATCTGCCGGAGGAGACTATTGAAAAGGTAGAGTATATTTTAGACGGTAACGAGGTACTTGCACAGTGTACAGAGATACCGTATTATTACGAACCTACAACACAGTTTTTGCCGGAGGGAGAGCATATACTGACAGTTCGTGTTATTGGAAGCAGTTCAACGATAGAGCAATCATATACAATAGTCAGACGAGGAGATGCAGTAGAAATTAAAAAATAAATGTGAGCAGACGGTTATCGCAAAGATGACCGTCTGTTTGTCTTGACGGAATCATAATAATTGTAATTTCCAGAAAAAATTGTGATTTAGTAATATTTTCTTGACATGCTTTTTTGATAGTGATATACTGAAATTCAGAGAGGTTTTTATAAGGAGCGAATAAAAATGAAATTGAAGAATATTATTGCCGGAGTTGCGGCAGTCACATTGTTGGGTTCATATCCTGTATCACTTGCTGATTCGGTAAAGTTAACCGCATTTCCCGGTGCAGAGGGTGGAGGAATGTATGCTTACGGTGCAAGAGAAAGTGCAACTGAAATATATCATGTTACATCACTTGCAGATGACGGAAGTACGGGTACATTGCGTGATGCAGTTTCGGAGTCTGACAGAATTATCGTGTTTGACGTTGCCGGAAATATTGAGCTGACAAATGCATTGAATATTACGGGTGACAATCTTACAATACTCGGACAGACAGCTCCGGGAGACGGAATTTGTATCAAAGACAATTCGGTAGGTATATTTGGCGACAATGTAATTCTTCGCTATCTGCGTTTCAGAATGGGTGATGAAGCGACTGTAGAGAATGATACACTGGGTGGAAGAGATTTAAACAATGTTATAATAGACCATTGCTCAATCAGCTGGAGTACAGATGAATGTGCATCGTTCTATGACAACACAAACTTTACAATGCAATGGTGTATTATTTCGGAAAGTTTAAAGGAATCTGTCCATGCAAAGGGTGCTCACGGATATGGCGGAATATGGGGCGGTAAAAACGCAAGCTTCCATCATAACCTTATAATGAGCCATGACAGCAGAAATCCGAGAATTGCAACGGCAGGAATAGATGCGGCATATGATGATGTGACAAAGCAGGTTGATTTGACGGATTTAAGAAATAATGTAATATATAACTGGGGCGGTAACAGTGCGTATGGCGGTGAAAACGGTGCCCCGGTAAATCTGGTTAACTGTTATTATAAATCAGGTCCTGCGACAACACATAAATCACGTCTTTTCCAGATATCTGCAAAGGCAGAGGGTGACACAACGGGTACAAACAGTCTCAATCGTCCGGGGTGGGGTACAGATCTTTATGTTAGCGGAAACTATATAGAGGGCTACAGTGATGTTACTCAGGATAATACAAAGGGTATTATAGCAGATTCAAATGCTACAAAGTACAGCATATGGACAGATGAGAATATAACAGAGGATGAAAAGACAGTACATAACCGTTATAGTGCCGATTATCCGGTAACAACACAGACAGCACAGGAGGCATATGAATCGGTACTTAAAAGCGTAGGTGCGAGTATTGTCCGTGACAGTGTTGATGAGCGTTTGATAAATGAAGTTAAGAACGGTACTGTGACATACGGTACGGGAATCATTAATTCACAGTCAGAGGTTGGCGGTTATCCGGAGTTAAGCGGTATAAAAGCAAAGGACTCCGACAATGACGGAATCCCCAATGAATGGGAAGATAATAACGGGCTTGATAAGTTTGACGTAACAGATGCACTTACAAAGGCTCAAAGCGGATATTTGTATGTAGAGGAGTATGCAAATGCACTTGCGGATGGCAGCTATGTAAGAAATACAAATTATGATCCGGATGTAGAGGACTATAATCCTGATAATGACCCTGATGTAACACCGGCACCGACTGCCAAACCCGAAAAAGAGCTTGTTTCCTCGTGGACAGCAACAAGCGGTGATGAGAGCAAAACTGTGGGGACGGAGTTTATGCCGGGACTTACAGCGATGGTTCAGTTAAGCAGTAAAAAGACGGATACAGTGAATTTCAGTGACGGCTCAACCTATAGCTTTGCAATAACAAGTAAAGAAAACGGCGGCTGGGATTCTTCTGCAAAGAAAGCAAAGGGTAATGCATTAAGATATGAAGCTTCACAGGACGGTGTATTTACATTATATGCCTACACAGTATCAGGTACAAAGACCTTTTATGTAATTCCGGAGGGTGCATCAGGCAAGTCTGAGTGTGTTTACAGTGAAGAAATCACAGGTAATTCAGTTCCGATTTTGTACAGTGTCGAGATGAAAGCCGGAGATGTATATTATTTCTACATAGACGGTTCAAAGGCGCGTTTCTGCGGTGCTAAGTTCGAGGTATATAAGGAGGTTGAGGCAACTCCTGGACCGACAGCCAAACCCACACCGGAGCCTACAGCTTCGCCTGAACCAACTGCTTCACCGGAGCCGTATGAGAAGTATATAGTATCAGATTTCAGTGCAGATAGTGAAAAGATTATATTTACAGTAACAGGTGTAAACTATACGGAAAATGCAACGGCAATAGCGGTGTATTACGATAACAGTGGAAAATTAACGGCAGTAAAAAGCACTGCGGTAAACGGAAATAATACATATACAATTGATCGTGGTGTTTGGGAAAATGAGAATGTAAAGCTTATGATATGGGACAACATCAACACAATGTTACCGATTGCAAGAGTTAATAATTGATTTAAATAAGCAGCTGAAAAGTGACATAAAAAACAGTAACAACCGCAAGTATAGCCGTTGTTACTGTTTTTGTATGCTATTGCTTTTATTTCTTTTGTGTATTCTGTGTTGTTTACTCATTCGGCATTATTAGTGCAGCGAGTATGTATAATAATAATCCTGAACCATAGCACACGAAAAGAACTGCCCATATAAGACGTACTATTGTTGAATCGATTCCGAATGATTCGGCAAGACCGCCGCAAACTCCCAATAACTTTTTATCTCTCTGTGATTTATGAAGTCTGTTCATACTAAAGCCTCCTGATATTTTATTATCAGCTATATTATACAGCAATTTGAGAAAAATGTCAATTATTTTCAGCAGTATATTTACACAACAGTACTGTTTTTTAAACAAATGGTGCTGTTATTTTATTGACTTGTTTTTATGATTGTGATATAATTATTGTATTATAATAGGTGAGGTATGGAAAAAATGTCAATCAGCGGAAAAACAAAGCAGCTCGGAATTATAGGATATCCGGTAGAACACAGTTTTTCTCCGAAAATGCATAATTTTATATCTTCTGTAATAGGAGCAGATTATGTGTATTCGGCATGGACTGTAGAACCTGAAAAGCTTGAGGCGGCAATTGCCGGTGTGAGGGCACTCGGAATAGAGGGTATTAATGTAACAGCTCCGCATAAAAAGGCAGTAATGAAATATCTTGATGAGGTATCAGAACAGGCACAGCTGCTTGGTTCGGTTAATACTGTAGTAAACCGTGACGGAAAGCTTTTCGGATATAATACAGATGCAGATGGATTCTGCATGGCACTTGAAAGTGCAGGAATAAGACTTAGTGGCGTGAAAATACTTATCATTGGAGCAGGCGGAGTTGTAAAGCCGACTCTTACAAGGATAGTTCAGGAAAAGCCGCAGAGTATAACACTTGTCAATCGTACAAGGAGCAAGGCAGAAGCATTGGCAAAGGAAATAAAGGAACAAACGGGGTTTGAGATACAGACAGAGATAGATGTTCCGGAATTTGATATAGTGATAAATACCACGTCGGCAGGAATGGAGCCGCAGCTTGATGCACTTCCGATTGATTCGGTTGAGGAGCTTGATAATCTTGATTTTATTAATGAAAATACAGCGGTTGTCGATATGATATATAATCCGGAGGAAACCTTGTTTTTGAAAAAAGCAAGGGAGAGGGGAGCAAAAACTCTTAACGGCCTGGGAATGCTCATATATCAGGGACTTATTGCATATGAGCTGTTTACAGGCGAAAAATTGCCTGAGGATATGGCAGAGAGAGTGAAAAAAGAGGTGTTTGGCAGATGAATATAGTTTTAACCGGATTTATGGCATCGGGAAAAACCGAGATTTCAAAAGCAATAGCATCAGCTTCAGACTACACGCTTATCGATACTGACGATATGATTGTTGAAGCAGCTAATATGAGTATTAATGATATATTTGCACAGCACGGAGAAAAATATTTCCGTGAGCTGGAGCATAAATGTGTATGCGAGGCTGCTAAGGCGGAAAATGCAGTAATTGCTACGGGCGGCGGAGTTGTTCTTAATAAGGATAACATAAATGAACTGAGAAAGAACGGAAAGATATTTAATCTTGCTCCGGATTTCGAGGTGATTGAGGCACGTCTTGCGGCTGCTGCGGCTACAAGGCCGTTATTGCAGAATCAGGACATTGATGCTGTACGCAAACGCTTTAATGACAGACTTGAATTTTATTCGGACTGCGACTATAGTATTCATATCACCAATGATAAAACCCCTGCGGAGTATGCGCGTGAAATATTGGATATAATTTCGTCGCAGGCTAAATAAAAAGATAGACTATACCGGCAAGCATGGAGGCAAGCACTCCGTAAAGAATAACGGGACCGGCAATGGTAAAGACCTTTGCACCGACTCCTAAAACATAGCCCTCCGTTTTTGCTTCAAGAGCCGGAGCGGCAATGGAGTTTGCAAAGCCGGTAATCGGGACAAGCGTTCCGGCACCGGCATGCTTGGCAATTTTCGGATAAATATCAAGCCCGGTAAGCAGGGCACTTAAAAAAATCAGTGAGATAGAAACGACTGTGGAGGCATCCTCCTGCGACAGACCGAGATACTGATATAAATTCAACAGTGCCTGTCCGAGTGTGCATATTGCTCCGCCTATAACAAAAGCCTTAAAGCAGTTTTTGAACAGCTTGGAATCAGGAGTTTTGTTTTTTACATATTCATCATATTCTACATTGGACATGGAAGAAACAGTTTTTTTGTCTTGCATTATATACACTTCCTTTCGTAATTAGCATGCCCTGATGCGATTTAGTTATACGTTGAAAAAAATTTTAAATTATATAAAGTGGGAGAGATAGTTATGAAAAAACTTACAAGCATGATGTTAGCAGCGTCGCTTTGCGTATCATCAATACCGGCGGCTGTAACAGCGCAGAGTGCAGAAGCTACATCCACAATCAGCTACAAGTACGGTGATGCTGTATTTGAGCGTCAGATGGAGAAGCTTGACCGGGGACTCATTGCCATAAATACCGGGGACGGTATTTATGTAGGTTGGAGAATGCTCGGAGATGAGGGAACGGTTGCAAATATTAAGACTGCCCCCGATTTTAATGTTTACCGTAACGGCGAAAAGATAGCTAATGTTACAGACAGTACCAATTATCTTGATGCAGACGGAAAAAGCACAGACAGCTACAGTGTAGCGATTGAGGGCGGTGAGCCTTGTGGTGCAGTTGCGGTTCTTAACGGCAGCTCGTTCGATATTCCGATGGATGTCCCGGAGCCGTTTGCACTGGATAGCGAAACCTCATATTCATATACTGTCGGAGACGCTTCAACGGGTGACCTTGACGGCGACGGACAGTATGAGCTTGTAGTAAAATGGGACTGTAATCCGAAGGATAATTCACACAGCGGTGTTACAGGAAATGTATATCTTGACGCGTATGAGCTTGACGGAACAAAGCTGTGGCGTATTGATCTTGGAAGAAATATAAGATCCGGAGCACACTATACACAGTTCTTAGTATATGACTTTGACCTTGACGGAATTGCAGAAATTACAGCAAAAACAGCCCCCGGTTCAATTGACGGTAAAGGAAATTATGTAACGGAAGCAAGCTCTGTTGCAGGAATAAAGAATGCGGACAATACTGCTGTGTATGTAAATGACGGCGGTTATATTATAGAGGGTGACGAATTCTTTACTGCATTTGACGGTAAAACAGGTGCAGCCGTAGATACTATATACTATCCGAATCAGCGAATCAGTGCGGGTGTATGGGGTGACGGCTACGGAAACAGATGTGACCGTTTTATAGCTGACGTGGCATATCTTGACGGTGTAAATCCTTATGCAGTATATTGGAGAGGATATTACGGCGGTCAGAGCGGATATGGCTCGAGAACAGGTATCTGTGCAATAAGACTTGATGAGAATAAAAAGCTTCAGTGCGATTATTGCTTTGACACATATGATACAACAACCGAAAGCGGATATAAGGGTGTTCACGGTTATACAAAGGGCAACGAAACATATATTGGTCAGGGTAACCATAACATGAGCATGGCGGACGTAGATAATGACGGTAAGGATGAAATCTACTCGGGTGCTACATGTATGGAGGTTGATGACAGGAATAAGCTTGTAGTAAAGTGGTGTACTTTTAGAGGTCACGGTGATGCTTTGCATGTGGGTGACTATGACCCGACTCATGACGGTCTGGAGTTCTTTGCAGTTCATGAGGGCGGCGGATATGTTGACGGAACAACAGGCAAAACTCTCGATTACGGTATGACAGTAATTGATGCCGAAACAGGCGAGGAGTTATATCACAGAGAAAACAGCAAGGATACCGGACGCGGTATGATGGCAAATGTAGGCTCGGGAGGATATTATCAGATTGCAGGCTCTGCACAGGTAACAGCAATGGGCAACGGTGAGTTTGTAGATAATAATATAGGTCTAGGAACAAATTTCCGTATTTTCTGGGATGCTGACATATATGATGAGCTTCTTGACGGTGTAAATGTAACATCATGGGATGGTTCAACGATGTCAAGAATATTCAGTGCTAATGGCTGTATTCAGATAAACGGAACAAAGGCAAATCCGGCACTTCAGGCCGATCTGTTTGGTGACTGGAGAGAAGAATTATGCTATCCGACAGAGGATAATACGGCTATCAGAGTATTTACAACAACAGATGTAACTACATACAAGCTTCCGACTTTAATGCATGATCCGGTATATAGATCGGGCGTAGCAGCAGAGCAGACTGCATATAATCAGCCGCCGCATGTAGGTTTTTATCTTGGTGAAGAAATTTACCGTGCAGAGCTTATCGGTATAGATGTAACACTGCCTGACAAGACGGAGTATGTAATAGGTGATAAGCTTGATTTGACAGGTCTTGTAGTAACAGGAAGCTATGAGGATGAAACGAATTATGATGTAACAGGATATTCGGTAACAGGCTTTGACGGTATGCGTGCCGGTGAGCAGCAGATTACTGTAGGCTATATGGGCTTTGAGAAATCATTTACAGTAAATGTTGCTACTCCGTTTACATGTGATGATAGAGGATATATTACAGGCTATAACGGAACAGCCGCAAAAGCAATAATTCCCGAGGCGATAAATGATATTGAAATCGTCGGAATAGACGAGGGTGCGCTGGATAATTCGCCCGTTACGGAATTATATGTATATGAAAATATAGAGTACATCGAAAATAACAGCTTTTCAGGTATAACCGTTTATTGTTATGAGGGAAGCGAAATACATATCTATGCACTTGATAATGATGTTGCATTTGAGCTTATTGAGCGTGAAAACTATGACTATCTCATAAACTATACATTTGAAGAAGCGGAATTTGACGGATTTGGAATGTATCAGAGTAACAGCTCGCAAGAAGCAACAAAGGGAAGAATTAAATTCACTGTCGGCGGAAGAAACCGAGGTGGTGACGGTACAAGCGGATTCGGCGTTGAAACATCAGAGGGGATTACATATCTTCGTTGCGGAATAGGTCAGTTTGCATCAAACGGACGACAGGCAAGAATGACATTGTCGGATGCACCGATACTTAGTGCAGACAGTGATAATGTGTTAAGCTTTGACTTTATGATTCCGACCACAGCTTCAAGAAATCCGGATGCAAAGAATCCGGCAGTCGGATATATTTCTCTTGAGGATTCGACCGGCGTAGTTGATACGGTTACAATAAGCGGACTTGGAATAGAGTTTGATACATGGTACAGCTATGAGCTTATCTATCATGGAGGTACATATTACAGAGTACTTTCGGATATTAACGGTGAAATCATATCCGTAACAAAGCTTGGCACAACCTCCGCAGATACGGGAGTTACTACTTTACAGTTCCTCCAGGATCCTGTATATACAACAAGCAATGAGTTCGGAAAGGGTTCCGGAACTTATATTGCGATGGATAATTTCAAGATGTATTCAGCCGAAGCGGCACTTGCAAGTATATATATTAATGTAAAGGATGCGGAGTCGAATCCGGTAGAGGATGCATCAGTAACAATAGGCAGCTTCACAGAGAAAACAGATATGGACGGATACGCACAGTTCCTGCTGCCGTTCTCGATTTATAAGGCTTCAATCAAAGCTGATGGTTATGTGGATGAGGAAGTGAGCATAGCAGCTTACAGAGGCGAGATTACAAAGAAAATAACTATGGAGCAGATTCATATCCCTGCAACAGACCTGGCAGTTTTATCAAGCACGGCTCTTGCTATAGGTCAGAGTGAGCTTATTGTTCCTGAAGTTATTCCGTCAAATGCAACAGAAAGAAATTTTGTCTGGAGTAGTGATAACGAAGCTGTTGCTACAGTCGAGGATGGTCTTATTACAGGAATATCAGAGGGTAGTGCGACTGTAACAGTGACACTCGGAAACTTATGCTCGGAAATTCTTGTAAGAGTATATGATACGTCAAAATATGAACAGACTGCAAATTCAATAGAAATAACAGGCGGTGCAGAAACAGCATATATACCGCTTTCAGGAGTAAATACAACGGTGATATTTGGTGCTGATGTACGAGATCAGAACGGTGTTATGATTGAAGATGCGGATGTTGAATGGTCAGGTGACGGAGTTAGTGTTGTGGATGGACTTCTGTTTATTGACCCATCAACAGAAGCCGGATATAAAACAATTACTGCAAAATGCGGAACTATAAGTACAGAAGCGACAATTCAGTTGATACCGATTACATATGGAGCTGATATTTATGCAGACCTTGACTATTCAGATGCTTCGTCGCTTGCTCTCAGACAAGGAACTGAGTTGGTAACATCAACAATCGGAGATGTTACATACGGTGTAAACGCAAGAGCAAACGGAGGAGACGGCGAAACCGGAATTTATTCAACATCTGATGGAGAGAATGTATATCTTACATATAAAATCGGAAGATTTGGAGAGTCGGGCAGAAATCCGTATATGACATTTGATAAAGCGCCGGCAGAATACGAAGCAGGTAGGGAATATGTCTTTGAAACTGATGTATATTTTGAAAGTGCATCAACAATGTCAATCACGCTTTCAAATAATGTCCTTATCAGTCTGATGGCAACAGAAGGTATTGAGGCTGAAAAGTGGTATCATTATATGCTGGTATATTCAAACGGTACATATACACAGTATGTATATGATGAAAATAATGAGCTTGTATCGATTTCAGTACCTACCAGCAGTACTGCTGAGCCGATAACACAGATGGATTTGGTCGGTTCAAACGGTCAGAGTATCATGGTTGATAACACAAGATACTATTCAATGGAAAATGTAATGTCAAAGCTTACTGTTAATGTAAAGGATATTGACGGAGCGGAAGTGACAGATGCAGATGTATCTGTAGGTTCAGTTGCTGAAAAGACAGATGCAAGAGGTCGTTCGGTATTTGAGCTTCCCTTAGGTGTGTATAGTGTGGGAGTAAATTTAAATGACAGAGGCATAGTAAGTGAAGAGGTTGTATTAAGTGGTGAAAATAAGATTATTACAATTGTATATGACGAATCACTGCTTCCTACACCTAAGCCTACATCACCGCCGCCGACACCCGAACCGACGGATCCGTATTATATTGAGGCTGAAGTTGCAGACGGTACGATTGCAGTTGAGCTTAAGGCATATAAGTCAAACATGAATACAAAGGTATTATATGTTGCATTCTATAAAGAAGAAAGACTTGTAAGTGTATCGGTAACGGAGAAGAAGCGTCCGAGTATATCGGCAGACGTTACTGTTCCGGAGGGGGCAGACAGCTATACTTGTATGGCATGGGATACAGATGATGTACCTATTGCACGTTCGGTAAGCGGTAAGCTTAATTAATTATGACGGGACTGTTTAACAGTCCCGTTTTGAATATAAAAATGTTTTAAATATCAAAAAAAGCCTTTTGCATGATGAACTATCGCAAAAGGCTTTTTTATACTATTCTGTTTCGACTAAATCGGGAGTATTGGATGTTGGTACAACAGCGTCAAATTCTTCGTTTTTCTTCATATTCTCAAAAGCTACAGCAATCATCAGCTTAATTCGGTTAAGCTGATTAACCTCAGAAGCACCCGGATCGTAGTCAACTGCAACAATGTTCGATTCGGGATACTGACGTCTCAGTTCTTTAATCATGCCCTTGCCTGTAACATGGTTGGGAAGACATGCAAACGGCTGAACGCAGGCAATATTCGGGACTCCCGACTTGATAAGCTCAATCATTTCCCCTGTAAGGAACCAACCCTCTCCGGTACAGTGTCCAAGCTGAAGCACTTCCTTTGCTCCGTCTGCAATTTCTTTAATATGTCCCGGAGCACGGAATGCAAACTTGGGATTTTCTTTCATAAGCTTTTCTGCGTACTTTCTATAGCTTTCAATACCCCATATTGCAAGATTGCACAGACGTGCGGTTGAAGCTTTCATTCCGAGATTCTCGTGCTTGAAGTTGTTGTTGTATAAGCAATAGAGCATAAAATCTGCAAGTCCCGGCATAACTGCTTCGCCGCCCTCGGCTTCAATTACATCTACAATATTATTGTTTGCATCGGGGTGGAACTTAACAAGTATTTCACCTACTACGCCTACTCTCGGCTTCTTTATTGTTTCATCGATTTCAATAGCGTCAAAGTCAGCAATAATTGCAGCAATGGTCTTTTTGAGCTTGAGATTCTTTCTATCGCCCTTTACAATTGCATTATAAAGCTTATTCAGCCACATGTCATAAACTCTGTTGGTTTCGCCCTTGTTAACTTCATACGGTCTGATTCGCTGTGACAAGCTCATAAGCAAGTCGCCCCAAGTACAAGCCTTTAACAATCCGTCAACGAGCTTAGGAGTTATTTTAAATCCCGGATTTCCCTCCAGACCTGATACATTCAGAGATATAACCGGTACCTGCGGATAGCCTGCTTCGAGTAATGCTTTTCTTAAAAATGCAATGTAATTTGTTGCACGGCAACCGCCGCCTGTCTGAGTGATCATCACCGATGTGTTATCAGGGTCACAGCTGCCGCTTGCAAATGCATTGACAAGCTGACCTGTAACGAGAATGGATGGGTAGCAGGCATCGTTGTTTACACTCTTGAGCCCTGCTTCAATATCCTCAGCACTTGCATGTTCGAGTACTACAGCGTTGTAACCGTTTGCACGCATAACCGCCTCGAACATACCGAAGTGAGTCGGTGACATCTGCGGGAATATAACGGTATGATTTTTTCTCTCTTTTTCGGTAAACTTAACTCTGTTTATAGTATAGTCATCTACCTTGTGAGGAACAAAATCGTTTGCGTCACGTTCCTTTACTGCTGCCTTGAGTGAACGGACACGGATTCGTGCTGTTCCTAAGTTGGACACCTCATCAATTTTGAGTGTTGTATAAATCTTTTCGTGTGACTGCAAAATCTCCTGAACCTGATCGGTTGTTACCGCGTCAAGACCGCATCCGAAACTGTTGAGTTGAATAAGCTCAAGATGTTCGTTCTTTATTACCTCAGCCGCTGATTCGTACAGTCTTGTATGATATGCCCACTGGTCAACTACTCTGATATCTCTCTCAAGCTGACCGAGATGAGCAATTGAATCCTCAGTCAATACTGCAAAGCCGAGTGAATTTATCATATCCGGAATACCGTGATTGATTTCCGGGTCAATATGGTACGGACGACCTGCAAGCACAATTCCGCGTTGATTGTTTTCTTCAAGCCAGTGAAGTGCTTCTTCACCCTTACTGCGTATGTCGTTTTTGTAGCTCTGTAAAGCTTCAAATGCCTTTTCTGAGGCAGTGTCAATTTCTGATTTTGTGAATCCGTAGTCTTTTAGAGCTTTCATCATTTGTCTCTTGAATGATTTTTTGTCTGCAAGATTTATAAACGGATACATGAATTTTATATCAGCTTTTCTGACCGCATCCATATTATTGTAGATAACCTCAGGGTATGATGTTACCATAGGACAGTTGAAATGATTTCCGGCTGCGGAGTATTCAATCTGCTCATACGGGATGCAGGGATAGAAAATCTGCTTAATTCCCTTATCTATAAGGTCCTGAATGTGACCGTGAACAAGCTTTGCCGGATAGCACGCACTTTCAGAGGGAATTGAATCAATTCCTTTTTCATATATTTCGTGAGTTGAACGGCCGCTTAGTCTTACGGCAAAACCAAGCTCGGTGAAAAATGCCGCCCAAAGCGGATAATTTTCATACATATTAAGAACTCTTGGAAGTCCCAATAATCCGTACTTGGCTTCACTTTCCTTTAATACCGGATATGTAAAGGCTCTCTTGTACTTATAATCATATAAGTTGGGGAGATTAGTTGTCTTGTTTTCGACTCCGGCACCTCTTTCGCAGCGGTTGCCGCTGACAAAACTGCCTCCGTCACCGAAGCTTGTAATAGTAAGCTGACAGTGGTTATTACATTTCTGACAGCGTGTAAGCGTTGATTCAAATGTAAAGGTGTCAAGCTCCTCCTTGCGGAGTATATCACATTTTTCACCGTTCCAACGTTCCTTGGCAATTAAAGCAGAGCCAAATGCTCCCATGAGTCCTGCAATATCGGGACGTACTACATTCTTTTCGGTCAAAAGCTCAAAGCATCTGAGAATTGCATTGTTATTGAAAGTGCCGCCCTGCACAACAATATTTTCACCCATAAGAGCAGGGTCACGAAGCTTAATAACCTTGTACAGTGCATTTCGTACAACAGAGTAGGAAAGTCCGGCACTGATATCACCGACGGTTGCACCCTCTTTTTGAGCCTGCTTAACTCTTGAGTTCATAAATACCGTACAGCGTGTGCCGAGATCAACAGGATTTTGAGCAGTTAAAGCTTCTTTTGAGAATGAAATTGTATCAAGTCCAAGGCTTTCAGCGAAAGTCTGGATAAACGAGCCACAGCCCGATGAGCATGCTTCATTAAGCATAATTGAATCAATTACGCCATTCTTGATTTTCATACACTTCATATCCTGTCCGCCGATGTCGATGATAAAGTCAACGCCGGGAGAGAAATGGTTTGCTGCCTTGTAATGAGCAATTGTTTCAATTTCGCCCTCGTTAATACGAAAAGCGGTTTTTAATAAAAGCTCACCGTAACCGGTTGTGCATGCATTTGCTATATAAGCCTCCTGCGGCAGCTGAGAATAAAGCTCACGAAGAATACCTATACCTCTTGTTATAGGTGAACCCTCGTTTTTGCCGTAAAAGCTGTATATAATTTCATCATCATTGTTTGTAAGTACCGCTTTGATGGTTGTCGAGCCTACATCAAGCCCAAGGAATACAGGACCTTTAGCCTTTGAAATATCTCCACGCTTTGCAATGTCCTTTGAGTGACGTGTATCAAACTCAAGCTTTTCCTCCTCGTTAAGGAATAGAGCGCGCATACGGGTGATTTCAGCATCAACACCGTGTGAAGCGGCAAGCCTGGATGTGATTTCATCTATGGTTGAGGTGGTATTATCATACATTAGTGCCGCACCTAACGCAACAAAAATCTGCGCATTGTCAGGTATTGAAAATGACGCGGCATTTTCCTTTAATGTCTCCTCAAACTGACGGCGAAGCTGCGGCAGGAAGTGAAGCGGTCCGCCGAGAAAAACGATATTTCCCTTGATAGGGCGACCCTGAGCGAGTCCTGAAATAGTCTGAGTGACGACTGCCTGTAGAATAGATGCGGCAATGTCCTCCTTTGCGGCACCCTCGTTTAAAAGCGGCTGTACATCAGATTTTGCGAAAACACCGCAACGTGCGGCGATAGGATATATAACACTGTGCTTTTCAGCAAGCTGATTGAGTCCGTCAGCGTCTGTTTTTAAAAGGATTGACATCTGGTCGATGAATGATCCCGTTCCACCTGCACAGGTACCGTTCATTCGCTGTTCAAGTCCACCGGAAAGGTATAGGATTTTAGCATCCTCACCGCCCAGTTCAATAACTACATCTGTATCCGGCAAAAATTCCATGATAGCGGTCTTGTTGGCAATAACCTCCTGTACAAAGGGGAGGTTAAGCATTTTTGAAAGTAAAAGTCCGCCCGAACCGGTAATTACAACGGTAAAGCGGGCTTTGCCGATTACTTCTCCGGCTTCTGCAAAAAGTCCTGCGACTGTAGATTTTATATCGGAAAAATGTCTTCTGTATTCACTGTATAAAATTTTATTTGAATCATCTATGACAACGATCTTGACGGTAGTAGAGCCAACATCAATGCCCATATGTAATTTTATATTATCCATAATTTGCCTCCTGCAGATAATTTTCTGCATTTAAACATTTTATTCTAATATTATATTATAATCCTTTTTATTAAAATAGTCAATAATAAACATTTTTTCTTAACCGAACCTTTGCCGAATTTTAAGAAAAAAACTCGAAAAAAAGAAGTTGTTTTTTGTAAATAGCCACAAAAAAATCGCACTCCGATTGGAGTGCGATATGGATTTACGCTGTAAGCTTTTCCAAAGCGGCAAGCTTAACGCTTGTTACAAGAACCTCGCAGGCTTTTTCAAGCTCGGCAGGTGTCGGAAGTGTGGGGGCAATTCGGATATTTGAATCCTTGGGATCGTTTCCGTACGGGTAAGTAGCACCTGCACCTGTCATGACTACACCGGCTTCCTTGCAGAGTGCAACGACTCTCTTTGCACAGCCGTCAAGAACATCAAGGCTTACAAAGTAGCCGCCCTTGGGGTTTTCCCATGAAGCTATGCCTGTTTCACCAAGCTCTGTTTCAAGTGAATTGATAACAGCAGCAAACTTAGGTCTTAAAATCTCAGCGTGCTTTCTCATGTGTTCAACCATACCATCAAAACTTCCGAAGAACTTGACATGACGGAGCATGTTTATCTTATCATGACCGATAGTCTGAATTGTCATCTGCTTTTCTACCCAGTCAAGGTTAGCTCGTGAAGCTGACATACACGCAACGCCTGAACCCGGAAGTGTAACCTTTGATGTTGAAGCAAACTTATAGCACATGTCCGGATTGCCTGCCTTTTCGCACTCAGCCAGAATATCTAAAACAACGTCCTGTTCGTCATCAAAAAGGTGGTGAATGCAATATGCATTATCCCAGAAAATTCTGAAATCCTTTGCCGCCGGTTTTAATGCTGCAAGACGCTTTACTACAGCATCGGAATATGAGGTTCCTGTCGGGTTTGCATACTTAGGTACACACCAGATACCCTTAACAGCTTCATCCTTTACAAGCTCTTCAACCTTGTCCATGTTGGGACCGTCAGCGTTTAAAGGTACTGTAATCATTTCTATACCAAAGAATTCAGTAATGGCAAAATGTCTGTCATATCCCGGAACCGGGCAAATGAATTTTACCTTATCAAGCTTACACCAGGGAGTTGAGCCCATAACACCATGTGAGTATGAACGTGAAACTGTATCATACATGATATTTAAGCTTGAGTTACCATATACAATTATATTGTCAACAGGACTGTCAATCATCGGAGCTAAAAGTTCTTTGCACTCTTTGATACCTGTTAAAATACCGTAGTTGCGGAAATCCATTCCGTCAATGCCTTTCATTGCTTCATCAGCACTTAAAACGTTTAAAAGTCCCATTGAAAGATCAAGCTGGTCAGCACCGGGCTTGCCTCTTGACATATCAAGCTTAAGTCCCATGCCCTTTAATTCCTCGTACTTCTTATAAACCTCGTCACGAAGCGCTATAAGCTGTTCTTTTGTCATTTCTGAATATCTCATAAATAATCCTCCGGATAATTAAATTTACTGCTTAATTATACTATATTTCCGTCGGTTACGCAACATCTGTTTGAAAATTTCTATAATTTTGCATAAAAATACTCATTCATTTATATTTGTACATATCATTATGATACTATGGAAATACATCAAAAAAGTGCGGATTTGGAATAAATTTGAAAAAACATATTGCAAAAGCCTTTTGAAAGATATATAATTATAAATAACATACATATACAGAAAGGAAAAGATATGGGCAGTAACGGAGAACGAAAACAGAACCGTCGTGCAGATATGATGCTGAATGAACCTATTTCACGCATTATTCCCAAAATGGCGATTCCGACTATAATCGCATTTTTGATTAATTCTATTTATTCATTGGCAGATACATACTTTGTAAGCTCGTTAGGAACGAATGCAACAGCGGCAGTCAGTGTGAATTCGTCGCTTGACCAGCTGATTATGATGGCAGGGTCTATGCTGGCGGTAGGAGCGAACAGTTATATAGCACGTTTGTTGGGAGAGGGAAATCACAAAAAGGCAAGTCAGGTACTTTCGACGGCGTTTTTTCTTGCTATGGGCATGGGGACGGTACTGATGATAGTGGGAAATATATTTATGACTCCTATGGTACGGTTGCTTGGAGCTACGCCTACCTGTGAGCAATATTCAATAGATTATGCTACATATGTGCTGTTTGCGGCACCTTTTATGGCATCTAATTTCGTTATGAATCAATGCCTCAGAAGTGAGGGAAGTGCGACTCTTTCTATGATAGGCATGGGAATTGGCGGAATTTTGAACTGTGTGCTTGATCCGATATTTATAATCGGTCTTGACATGGGTGTGGCAGGAGCATCGCTCGCTACTGCAATATCAAAGCTGGTAAGCTTTGCTGTCCTGATATTTCCGTATATATCACGCAGGAGCAGGTTGCATCTGTCGATTCGTAATTTCTGTTTTTCAAAGGATATAATGGTCAATATAGTAAGCGTAGGCTCATCCTCAATGTTCCGCTCGGGACTTGCGGTTCTGGCTGCGGTTATGCTCAATGATATTGCCGGAAATATTTCCGATTCGGTATTGGCAGGGGTAGGAGTATGTACAAAAATTATGATGTTCCCGTTCAGTATTATTCTCGGCTTCGGGACAGGCTTTCAGCCTGTGGCAGGATTTAATTGGGGCGCAAAGAGATATGACAGAGTGCGTGAAAGCTACCGCTTCAGCTCGAAAGTGGCTTTTTGGGGCGCATTTGCAATGTCTGCTGTGCTTGTGATATTTGCAAAGCAGATTATCGTGATATTTGCAGGCACCGATCCTGAAATGTTGAGGATAGGAACGCTTTGTATGATAACTCAATGTGTAGCATTACCGGTACATGCATGGGTAGCGGTAGTAAATATGCTTTGTGCAGGTCTGGGAAATGCCAAAGGCGCATTTGCTTTGGCTACAGCAAGACAGGGTACTTGCTTTATTCCGATTCTGTATCTGCTTGCATGGCTCTTTGGTGCCAATGGAGTCGCAATAGTTCAGGGGACTGCTGATATTCTTACTCTTGCATTAGCAATTCCGATTCTTTGTGATATGAAGAAAAAAATCACTCAGGCAGCATGTAGCAATGTCTGATGTATAAAGAAAAAGTTCCGTACATAAATGAGATTAGTACGGAACTTTTTGGATGGAAAAAATTATATTATGAGCAATTACGGAAATGTCCGGGTTAAGTTCATTAGGAAAGATTTTATTAAAAAGGTTGGACAAATCCATAATAATTAGCTGTTGCTAACTAAAGTTAATATAGCACAATTAGGATGAAATGTCAATAGTTTTTTTGAAAAAAATTAAAAAAAACTATCACAGATATAGAATACAAAGGAAAATAAAATACAGATATTGACGAAAATTGTATTTTGTGCTATAATGTTTAATGTTTAGTCAGCAGAGACGAGTAGAGATGAGAATTTTTGGAAGGAGATTAAGATGGAGAAGAAAGGCAGATACGGAGAATTTGGCGGACAGTATGCGTCAGAGGCTCTTATGAATGCGTTGATTGAACTTGAGGACGCATTCAATAAATATAAGAATGATGAGGAGTTTTTGAAGGAACTCAATTATTATCATAAATTTTATACGGGAAGACCGTCACTCTTGTACTATGCTCAAAAGGTAACAGAGGATTTGGGCGGTGCAAAGATTTACTTAAAACGTGAGGATTTAAACCATACGGGTGCACATAAAATAAACAATGTAATAGGTCAGTGCCTGCTTGCAAAGCGTATGGGAAAGAAAAAGGTAATAGCAGAGACAGGTGCAGGACAGCACGGTGTTGCAACAGCAACCTTTGCAGCAGTACTCGGACTTGAGTGTGATGTGTATATGGGTATTGAGGATACACAGAGACAGTCGCTTAATGTTTTCAGAATGGAGCTTTTGGGAGCAAAGGTACATCCCGTAACATCGGGAAGCGGTGTTTTAAAGGATGCAACAAATGAAGCGATGGGACAGTGGACAAAGCATGTTGAGGATACATTCTATGTACTCGGAAGTGCAGTAGGTCCGCATCCGTACCCTGAAATAGTGAAATATTTCCAGTGCATAATCAGTAAGGAAGCGAAGCAGCAGTGTATTGAAGCTGAGGGCAGGCTTCCGGATGCTGTTTTGGCATGTATCGGCGGAGGAAGCAACGCAATCGGTATGTTTGCAGAGTTTATTGATGAGCCGTCGGTGAAGCTTTACGGAGCAGAAGCGGCAGGTAAAGGTGTTGATACAGAGCTTCATGCAGCCTCGGTTACCAAAGGAACCGTCGGCGTATTTCACGGCATGAAATCCTTGTTCCTGCAGGATAACGGCGGAAATATCAAGCCGGTATATTCAATCAGTGCAGGTCTTGATTATCCGGGAATCGGTCCTGAGCATGCAATGATGGCTCAAAGCGGAAGAGCACAGTATCTGCCGATAACCGATCAGGAGGCAGTGGATGCATTTATTTATCTTTCACGAATGGAGGGTATAATTCCGGCAATTGAATCGTCACATGCGATAGCTCTTGCAAGAAAGATTGCACCTACCATGCGCAAGGATGAAATCTTGCTTGTGTGTTTATCGGGACGTGGAGACAAGGATGTTTACTCGGTGGCTCAGTATCTCGGTAAGGATATAACACAGGAATAAGCTTATGGGTGTCGGATGTCCGACACCCTAAAATAATGCAAGGGTAAGCGTTTGGGAGAAAAATAATGGATAAGAAACTGTTGTCTGTAATTTCAGTCATCATGGCAGGAATATTGTGGGGCAGTATGGGTATATTTGTGAGGCGGCTTAACTCTGCCGGATTGCAGTTGATGGGAATTGTCGAGCTGCGTGCAGTGGTAACAGCGGTGATTATGTTTGTTATATTGGCTATATTCAGACGTGATTTACTGAAACTCAGATTAAAAGATATATGGTGCTTTATAGGAACAGGAATAGGAAGCATTGTATTTTTTAATTATTGTTATTTTAAAACAATGGTATCAGCCTCGCTTTCGGTAGCGGCAATATTGCTATATACTGCACCGGCAATTGTTATGCTTATGTCATTTGTACTTTTTAAAGAAAAAATGACATTAAGGAGAATTGCGGCGGTAGTTATAGCCTTTATAGGCTGTGTATGTGTAAGCGGATTAAGTCCGGCAAATAATATAAGTATATCATGTATTATAACTGGTCTGGGCGCGGGCTTGGGATATGCACTGTATTCAATATTTGGTCGATTTGCACTGCAAAGAGGCTACAGCTCCGTAACAATATCCGCATATACATTTTTGTTTGCCGCAATTGGTACATTGCCGCTGATAAATCCGTCAGAACTGTTTATGAAGCTCGGAACAGGCAGTGATGTTATTGTTTTTGCAATTATATTCGGGGTAGTAACAACAATAATGCCGTATGCACTATATACATGGGGACTTCAGTATTTGGAAAACGGAAAAGCGTCAGTGCTGGCATCGGTTGAGCCTGTAGTGGCAACGCTTATAGGTATATTTGTATTTGACGAAGCACTTACGGTAAGTGCGGCGATTGGAATAATATTGGTGTTGATATCCATAATGCTTTGCAATGCTAAAGAGTAGAAATTGTGGCAAATATCGGATTTTTCTCTTGACTTTGTGTGGGTTTCGCGGTAAAATAAAATATATTGCTTGTGTTGAGGTATGAAAATGAAAATTTTGGTTGTAGATGACGAAAAAATTATTGTTAAGGGAATAAAGTTCAATCTTGAGCAGGAGGGATATCAGGTTGAGGTGGCATATGACGGTGAAGAGGCTATTAAGCTTGCACACGATAAGAGTATTGACTTGATTATGCTCGATTTGATGCTGCCTAAGGTCGATGGATTTACTGTATGCAGAACTATTAGAACTTTTTCGAATGTTCCGATTATAATGCTTACAGCAAAGGGTGAGGACATAGATAAGATATTAGGGCTTGAATACGGTGCAGATGATTATATAACAAAGCCGTTTAATATCCGTGAGGTAACGGCAAGAATCAAGGCGATACTGAGGCGTATGAACCCGACTCCGAAGGGCGACAGCCAGAAGGTTATAATTTCGGGAGATATTGTGCTTGATTACAATTTAAGAATTGTAAAGGTACGCGGTGAGAAAGTAGAACTGACCGGCAAAGAGTTTGAACTTCTGGAGCTGTTTTTAAAAACTCCGGGCAAGGTATATACCCGTGAAAATCTTCTTGATATTGCATGGAATTTTGAAAATCACCGTGAGGTTCGTAAGGTCGATGTCCATATAAGAAGACTGCGAGAAAAAATAGAAGAAAATCCGGCAGACCCCAAGTACATTATAACAAAATGGGGAGTTGGCTATTATTACAAAAAAGATTAAAACAGCGTGAAAACGCTGTTTTTTCTGTTGCACATGATTGTAGATTATGATATAATAATAATAGTCTTTTGTTTTGAGAGGAACACAGAAAATGAAAATAGAAGAAATAAAGGAATGGATAAAAAAGACAACAGGCTCAATGCGTTTTGTCATGGTGTCAACATATCTTGTTGTTATAATTGCGGCATTATTGATGCTTACAATATATACGGTAAATCTGTTGAACCGGGATTTGTACTCAGCGGAAAAAGCAAGCGTATTTGCAAAGGCAAATATGATATCGCAGACTGTGAGCGAGGTGTGGGATACGGATATTACCGTTTCAACGAATAAATTTGCTGCTCCGGTCAATAACTGTCTTGCAGGTACAAGAATCAGAGGTATTGTTGTTGATGCATCATATAAGGTTCTTTATGATACCAGCCGTAATTCGCAGATGAGCGGTAAGGTGTTTATCCGTGATGTACTGCAAAAATCACTTAACGGAGAACAGGCGGTAATGATAAGTGACAGCGAGGCGGAAAATAAAATGATGTCAATTTCCGTGCCTGTTGAGATAAACGGTGAAATTGTAGGCGGCGTATATCTTGCAACCTCCGTTGATGCAATAGATACAACAGTTGATTCTGCAAAGACGAGTCTTATAGTATTCTCTGTACTTATAGTACTTCTTATCGGTATGCTCAGTCTTGGATTGAGTTCAATTATTACAGCACCGATGGCAGCATTCAGAGAAACGGCTCAAAAGATTTCAAGGGGAGATTTTTCGGCAAGAGTTGAGGTTGCAGGACAAAATGAGATAGCTCTGATGGGAGAAACCATGAATTATATGGCAAGTGAGCTGGAGCTGCTTGAGGATAAGCGAAGAAAATTCGTGTCGGATGTATCCCATGAGCTTAAAACTCCTATGACGGGAATAAAGCTTATTTGCGATACCTGCGAGGGAATAGACGATCCTGAAATGCAGAAAGAATTTATAGGAGATATTTCAACGGAGGTTGACAGACTTTCGAGACTTGTGGAAAAACTCCTTACGCTTTCGAGGCTGGATGAGGGTAAGACAGTGCGTGAGCTTGTGGATATTAAGCCAATGATAATAAAGATTGTAAGAACGCTCAACCCTGTGGCACAGAAACGTAATGTGGGGATATATACAGATTTCAAGTTTGAGACATATCCTGAGATATTTATTGATTACGATAAGATGTATGAGGCATTTTACAATATAGCGGATAATGCAATAAAATATTCGCCGGAGGACGGATATCTTCATATAGGTGTGGATTGTGATACGGAAGAATTGAGAATTACATTTGAAGATAATGGTCCCGGAATACCGGAAGAGGAGAGAGAGCGTATCTTTGAGCGTTTTTACCGTCTGGATGATTCAAGAGCAAGAGATACCGGAGGAACCGGACTCGGACTTGCGATTGCGAATGAGGCTGTTATTATGCATGGCGGAAAAATTACGGTGAACGCACCGGACAGCGGAACAGGAAGTGTGTTTACCGTAACATTACCTGTTCGTATGACTGAGGAGGTGATACTGTGAATTTGACAAGAAGACAGATAATACTTGCATCTGCCGGGGGGATAGCGATAGCGATTATAATTATCATGACAGCTATAATAATTCACCGTGACAGAGGGATGCTGCGAGCCGATTGTGAATTGTATTTCATGAATGAAGCAGGAACCACTATTGTGTCAGAGGTAAGAGAAATCAGATATTCCGATCCGAGACGTCTGCCGGAGAATGTAGTAATACAACTGCTAAAAGGTCCGGAAACGGCGAAACGGTACAGGCTGATAAATAAGGATACAAAGCTGCTTGACCTTGAAAATACACAGGGAAAGATAACAGTGGATTTTTCAAAGGAATTTCTCGACAAGGATTCGGCACGAAATATGCAGGCGGTATATTCGGTAGTAAAATCGCTGTGCAGCATTGACGGAGTGAAAAGTGTCAAGGTAACGGTGCAGGGTGCGGAAATATCTACTACAGGCGGTGCTACAGTTGGTTACCTGACATCAGAGGATATAAATCTGCCGACAGACCCAAATACTATAGAAACCAATGAAATCACATTGTATTTTTTGAACCGTAAATCACAGATGTTAAGTAAAACCATAAGAAATGTAAAGGTTGCAGACCAGCAGCCTATAGAATACTACATTGTGAGCGGACTTATAAAAGGTCCTGAGGACAAGGAGTATCAGGCGGTGCTTCATAAGGATACAGAGCTTTTATCAGTTGATACAGAGGAGGATATTTGCTTTGTGAATATGAGCGAGAGCTTTGTAGAAAAAAATGCGGGTGTAAAGGGTGAGTTTGCAATATATTCAATTGTAAATTCACTGACAGAGCTTGAGCATATTAACCGTGTGCAGTTCCTTGTCGAGGGAAAAAAAGTGAATAAATTCGGGGATATAGATATTTTTGGGATTTATGAGCGTAATGAAGCAATCATAGAGTAAAGTATATATTGACAAAAATTGCAATTTAGAGTATAATAAAATTAACAACATTTTAGTGGAAAGAGGTTATTACTATGGGTAAAACTTATAAGTTTTTAGCATTCGATTTTGGTGCATCATCAGGAAGAGCAATGCTTGCGACTTTTGACGGAGAGAAGATGACGTTAGAGGAAAAGCATCGTTTCTCAAACGATCCCGTTAATATCAACGGCAATCTTCACTGGGACGTGTTAAGATTATTTTTTGAGATCAAACAGGGAATTTTAAAGTGTGCAAATTCAGGTGACAGAGATATTGACTGTATCGGTATCGACACATGGGCAGTTGACTATGGTTTACTTGATAAGGATGATAAGCTTTTGGGAAATCCGTATCACTATCGTGATACAAGAACAGACGGCATGTATGACGAGGCATTTAAGGTGGTTCCTAAAGAAGAAATTTTCAAGGAAACAGGTATTGCATTTAACTGGTTTAATACGCTGTATCAGTTATTGTCAGCAAAGCTTTCAAAGGATGTGACTCTTGAAAACGCAAAGACTTTACTTATGATGCCTGATTTATTTAATTTCTTCTTAACAGGTGTAAAAAAGACTGAATATACAAATGCATCAACAACACAGTTTTATAACAGTGAGAAGTATGAGTGGTCATATGACCTTTTGAAAAAGTTCGATATTCCGACGGATATTTTAACAGAGGTAATCCATCCGGGTGAAATTGTAGGAACAATCAAACCGGAATTAGCTGAGGAATTAGGTATTGCTGAGATTCCGGTTGTGGCAGTAGCATCACACGATACAGGCTCGGCTGTTGTATCGGTGCCTGTAGTAGATAAAAAAGACTTCATTTACATAAGCTCAGGTACATGGTCGCTTATGGGCGTAGAGCTTGACAAGCCGCAGATTACAGATGAGGCTTTAAAATATAACTTCACAAACGAGGGCGGAGCAGACAAGACAATCCGTTTCTTAAAGAATATCATGGGCTTATGGTTGATTCAGGAGTCAAGAAGACAGTGGGACAGAGAGGGCGAGCTTTTATCATTTGATGAGCTTGAACAGCAGGCAAAGGCAGCAGAGCCGTTTGCGAGCTTGATTGACCCGGACTATCACGAGTTCCAGACCCCGGGTAATATGCCGAGACGCATCAAGGCATACTGTGAAAGAACCGGTCAGAAAGTGCCGCAGACAAAGGGCGAGGTTATACGCTGTATTGCAGAGTCACTTGCATTCAAGTACCGTCAGACTGTTGAGGGCATGGAGGATGTAACAGGAAACAAGTATAATGTAGTAAACATTGTAGGCGGCGGCATCAAGGATAAGATGATTTGTCAGTTCACAGCAAATGCTACAAAGAGAGTGGTTAATGCAGGACCGGTAGAAGCTACATCAATCGGTAATATCGTAGTACAGGCTATGGCTATGGGTGCTATCAAGGATATTAACGAGGGAAGAAAGGTAGTAAGAAACAGCTTTGACATTGCTGAATATACTCCGCAGGACAGCGAAACGTGGGATGCAGCATATGAGAAGTGGAAGGAAATCATTGCGAAATAATTGATTATATAACGAAAGGACAGTTCAAAAGAACTGTCCTTTTATTGTATCCGATTCTTGACAAAGCAAATCCCAAAGCCGCAGGAGATCAGGTTCTCTGTTGATATCAATAGCGTAGTTTATATATCCTCTTAACTGTTGAAGTGTTTTTCCTGTGTATGAAAAATAACTGTCATATCCGAATTTTTTTATGAAATACAGTGTTTGCCTGAGTTCACTGCGTTTTTTCTTTGTAAGACGGCAGTTCTGATTTACAAGAACGCCTAGAACAACCTGTCGCTGATGCTTACGCATTATACGAAGCTTGTCATAATTTATTTTAAATCCGTAGTAATCTTTTAAAGCCCATGAAACGTATTTTATCAGTTTGTCTGTATCAAAGTTGCCGGAGAAAATAAGATCATCAGCATAACGGGTATAATCTATATTGTGCCTGGAGCAGTAACCGTATAACCGTCTGTCGAGAATACGGCATACATAGTTTGAAAGAATAGGAGAGGTGACAGCTCCCTGTGGTAATGAACCGTTCAATGTACATATTTCAGTAATAGTTTTTGCGGTGTCCGGCTCCATACGGAATGTATATAGCATAGCATCCATAACAAGTTTCTCGGTTATGGATGAAAAGAAATCTTTTATATCAATTTTAACAACAACGTCCTTTTGTGTATGCTTTGATATACAATCTTTGATGCTTTTGCCGGGAACATATGCATATGCACACGGATGAATCAGATAGCGTTTGGGATATAAAATATCCTCATTCAAAATCTTTTGGACCTGTTTTAGTTCAGATCTGGGTTCTGAAATGATTCTTTTCTTGCCGTTTGATTTCGGAATAGTAAAAATATTGTAGTTAGCATTTTTGTTCTTTAGAATATCTTCTATTACAATTCCGTTTCGGTCGATAAATCCCTCATAAAATATATCCATGACATCCTCCTTGTAAAAAGATTGCAGAGGAGGGTAACCCTCATCTGCAATCATGAGCTGATACTTCTTTTCTGAAGAGGTTTGTGCGATTTTTGGAGGCGTATTTTGATAAACGAAGTTTATTCCTTATACGTTGTAAAAAATCCACCAAGCTCTTTCACGAGCCCGGTTATTTTATCAGACAGGACGACTCGTCCGTCGGCTGCACTTGGAAAAATGCGATTCTATCAGCTCTTCAAACCGTAATGGGATACGGTTTCTTTTTGTAATTAAATTATAGCATTGTAAAAGTCGGATGTCAACAGTAAGATACATACAAAAAGCCTCATTGGGTGATAAATGTCCCAACGAGGCTATAATTACTGTACCATATTTAAAATTGACTGACGTATTCCTGACGAACTTATAGAACCGGGATAGTTTATAATTACTAAATCGTCAAAGTGTGTCAGATTATAAAATTCTCTTAAATCAAAGTGAGCATAATTACCGCCAAAGCCGTTAAAACGTCTGGGGTCAATTACATATACATTTTCGTAATTGTTCATTGCCCAGGTGGCGAATGCTGTACCAAACGATTCTTTTATAATAACAAGACTTTTGCCGTTGCCTACACTTGTATGGAATACGGCAAGCGGATTATCGCCGCCGATAAAAGCGGAGTATGTAGTTGAACGGGTATCAACCGCACGCAAAGAATAAATATATCTTTGCATGTACATATCGGAATATGCCGCACCCGTAACCTCAACCTTGGGTAGAAATCTTTCAAGCAACTCCGGGTTTGAACGCATGATAGAGGCTCCGGCTGTACCACTTGTAAAAGCGGCGAATGAACCTACATGACTGTAATAATTATCAGTGATAAATGTGTCAAGTGGGTCGATATCAAAGCCCTTGTTGTCTGCGAATGCCTTGTAAGCGTAATATGCACCACGCTGTGTCCAGTGATGGTCGGTGTTGAAATAAATCTTTTCGCCAGCATGCTCCATTAACGGCTTTACTACGTTAATCGGAGTGACCTTTTCACTTAGATTCTGATATACAGTGCGGATTCCGGAGGTCTGGTCGGTTGCAATCTGCTTTGGTGCATAGAATTCACTTGCAGTAGGTACTGCAATGTTATATACCCGTGCATTTGGCAGTGCATCTGCAACTGCATTTACAACTCCGGCATAATATATTGCCTGCTGTGTCGGAACAACAAGACGTTCCATTCCGATTCCGTTTACGATGGTGATTCCACTGTAAGTGGCAACATTATAATAAGGAAGTCTGTAGGAATCCGAAATGTATGTATCTTCAAGCAAATCTCTTCTGTCAAGGGGGATTTCGGTCGCCGAACCTGTCATATATACAGAGTAGTTGCACATTTTTGAAAACATTTCAAGGCTTATATACGCACAACCTTTGTAAATGAGTGAGGGAGTGGGAAATTCCACACGTTCTTCACCAATCCATACAATATTTGTTTCCGGAATAATATGTGAACGTACTCCGTCTTTTTCGGCAATTATTGCGGGAATGGATGCATCGTACCCCATTCCGAACCCGCATGCCTTTAAAATGTCATCAACAGGTACATAGAGGTTGTTCTTATAAATAATCGGTGCTGAAGCTACCGGTATTTCGGTTTCATTCATGGTTATTACCGGTCTGTCGCTATAGAGCATTATTGAACCGGGAGTTGAGTCAGCAAGTGTAACTGCGGCTGCAAGCAGGGCTGCTGAAGCTATAACTGCAGCAAGTATAACTGCTATTTTTTTCATATGCATTTCCTCCATAATTTACTAAAAAATATTATACTATAAAACATATTTACGGTCAAGCGGCGAATTGCATGAATTATTTTGTATGTATTGGTAAATACTTATAACACCAAAAGGAGGTTCAGGAAAATGAAGAAAATTATATCAATACTTATAATGTTATTGATGCTGTGTAATTCGGCAGTTGTTTATGCAGATATTGCAACTGATGCAAAATCGTGTCTGTTAATGGAAGCTGACAGTGGAGAGATTCTATATGAGGATAATGCAGATGAGCAGCTGCCGATAGCAAGCGTAACAAAAATTATGACAATGCTATTGATTATGGAACAGATTGAGGCGGGAACACTTACATTTGATACAATGATTCAGGTGAGTGAAAATGCAATGAGCTACGGCGGTTCAACAATGTTTCTTGAAGCAGGAGAAGAACTTAGTGTAAATGACATGCTTAAGGGAATAGCGGTTGCATCGGCAAATGACGGATGCGTCGCAATGGCAGAGCATATTGCAGGTAGTGAATCGGCTTTTGTAGATATGATGAATAAGCGTGCGCAAGAGTTGGGGATGGATAACACTCATTTTATGAACACCAACGGATTGGATGAGGATAATCATTATTCATCTGCAAAAGATGTGGCGATTATGTCCAGAGAACTGCTTAAGCATGAGAAAATTACGGATTATACTTCAATATGGACAGATTCGCTTCGTGACGGTAAGTTCGAGCTTGCAAATACCAATAAACTGATAAGATTTTATAAAGGTGCAAATGGCTTGAAAACAGGCTCGACCTCTAAGGCGTTATGCTGTCTGAGTGCATCTGCAAAACGTGATAATATGCAGCTTATAGCAGTGGTTCTTGGTGCGCCTACCTCTGCAAAGAGATTTGAAAGTGCTAAAGCGTTGCTTGATTACGGATTTGCAAATTATGGTGTAAAGATACACACAAGCGAGGGGGAAGAAATACTTCGTGCAGGTGTGGAAAAAGGTAAGACAGAAGATTTTAAGGTGATATCAGCAACAGATTTTAAGGAATTGGTAACAAAGAGTGAAAATGGAGAATGTGAAAAGCAAATCATATTAGACGAAAACCTTAAGGCACCAATTCATATAGGAGACAGAGTCGGTACAATGCGGTTTGTAAGAGGTGAATCGGAGGTGGGAGAGGTAGAACTGATTTGTGGGGAAGATGTAGAAAAACAGGGCATATTTGAAATAATGAACAGCTTTCTTGAAATGATATTCGGATAAAGAATCACCCTCAAAGAGTAATCTTTGAGGGTGATTCTTTTGATTATTTGATTCCGTATTTTGAATTACAACCCAATGCATCTTCAATTCGTAAAAGTCGATTGTACTTAGCTACTCGTTCAGATCTGGAGGGGGCACCGGATTTAATCTGACCTGTATTAAGTGCTACTGCGATATCGGCAATGGTTGTGTCCTCGGTTTCGCCACTTCGGTGTGAAATAACGGCACTGTAGCCGTTTTTGTGAGCAAGCTCAACGGCATCAATAGCTTCGGTCAGTGTTCCTATCTGATTAACCTTTACAAGAATGGAATTTCCTGCGTTGATATTGATACCCTTTCCGAGACGAGCGGGGTTCGTTACAAAAAGGTCGTCGCCGACGAGCTGTACTTTGTCACCAAGTCTTTTGGTTAATTCCTGCCAACCGTTCCAGTCGTTTTCGCCTAATGCATCTTCTATTGAAAAGATGGGGTATTTTTCACATAGCGTACACCAATACTCAATAAGCTCTGATGAGTTTTTTTCTATACCTGATTTAGGAAGACGATATTTGTCGCCCTCAACCCATTCGCTTGCGGCGGCATCTATGGCTATAACGAATTCGTCTCCGGCAGAAAAACCGGCTTTTTCAATAGCTGTTACAAGAAGGTCGAGAGCCTTCTCGTCAGCCGATAAATTGGGTGCAAAGCCACCCTCATCACCAACTGCGGTTGTGTTGCCGGAATCTGAAAGAATTTGCTTCAAGGCAGAATAAACCTCACTGCACCATCGCAAACCCTGTCGGAATGATTTTGCACCAACAGGCATAATCATAAATTCCTGAATATCTACATTATTATTTGCATGAGCACCGCCGTTTAAGATATTCATCATCGGAACAGGCAGTCTGTGTGCATTGAAGCCGCCTATATATCTGTAAAGCGGAATACTAAGACTGTCAGCGGCGGCTGAAGCACATGCAAGGGATACAGCAAGAAGTGCGTTGGCACCGAGCTTTTCTTTTGTTTCGCTTCCGTCAATGCGGCAAAGCTTACGGTCAATTGCTCGCTGGTCAAGTACATTCATACCAATGAGTGCATCTGCTATTACTGTATTTACATTTTCTACAGCTTTTTTTACACCCTTACCACCGTAACGGTTAGAATCATTGTCACGAAGCTCTACGGCTTCAAAAGCACCGGTTGATGCTCCTGACGGTACAATTGCGTGGCCGATACCCACCGGAGTGGTAACCTCTGCTTCAATAGTCGGATTTCCTCTTGAATCCATTACTTCTCTGGCGTATATGTCTGTGATTTCTAAATATTGTGTCATGTCATAACCTCCTTTGTTGGTAGTGTTTGTAAGCTTGACACAATTTATGCAAAAAAAGAACATTGAAATTATATTTTCAATGTTCCGGTGGTGTTTAATAACTTCCGTTAACAAATTCGTCAATGCCCTCGGCAATAGCTTTTCCGATCGCATCAGATTCATTTTGTAAGATTTTTAAATCCTCTGAATTATCGTAAAAACCTATTTCGAGGTAGCCGCAGGTGACGGGGGATTTACAAAACGCAATCAATGCTCCGAGATTGTTGATTACTCCGCTGCCTGATTTCTTCAGGCTTGTTGATTTGGTTATTTTTTCGTTTGTGATTGCTCCGAGTGTGTTGCAGTCATTTATGTACGAGGCACGAATGCCCTTCTGGTCATATTGCCCCTCTGCTGCAATATATGCGCTGCCCCTGCCGCCGCCGGCGTTTGAATGAATGCACATATATAGAAGTGCATCGGCTTGCTGTGTGTTATCGTTATTTGGATAGCAATAGCTTAAACGGCGTGAGAATGACGGATTTTCTTCTTTGCTTGTTCTTGTCATGCGTACGGTATAGCCCATTTCTTCAAGATATTTCTTTGCAGCAAGTGCATTGTTAAGATTTATTTCGGGTTCTGTATTACGGTCGCCGTTACCCATAGCATACCAGCATGAGCCGCCGGGAGTATGGGTTTGAGTACATCCGGTTCCCTCGCAGCTTGTGGAGGAGTTGCCGCTTTTCCAATGCCGCCATTCGCCCCATTGCTTTTTTGAAGCATTATATACAAATCCGGATGTGGTTTTTTCTTCGTCACTCATGCGGGATGAGGATTTTCCGTGACCAGGGTCAAGAACGATAATTCTTGATGTATTGTTTGACGGTGAACGGTAGTTCTTTGCATTGCTGCTTCCTTCGATTTTTCGCTCCGAAAATTCAGGGTCAGACTCTGAATCGGTAAGGGTGTTGCTACCTTTGGATACAGTCCTTACATTGTTAAGAGTCGTTGTGTCGGCGGTTGAAAAATGAATACTGCCGTTTTCCTCGGTTATTGAAAAGAGCGACTTTAGGCTATATGCCGGAATGAGGTGATAACCGTATGTAATATAACATTGCAGTGATTTTCCGTTAAGTAAAATCCCGTCTTTATATACCTCGGCAACCGAATCGTCCGGAATGTCAGAGTATTCGTGTAAAATTCCGTCCGGGGGAGTGGTCTGGTTGTAGGGATTATAGCTCAATGAAAAGGACGAGCCCGTTGTAATTGCTTCAAAGCCGAAATTGTGTAAATCCTCTGCTGCAATACAAACTACCGAACGGTAGCTGTATGACGGAAGCTGTACATCATTTATTGTAACAACTGTATCGGAATGTGTTACGGCATTTGCTGATGAAGCAGAGCCGGGCTGCTTGTCCGATGAACAGCGGTGGAGCAGAAGTGCGGCCTCGAAAATTATAATAAGCGTAACTACAGCAATAGAAATGCTGATAAACCTTTTATTCATTATAAATATCCTCTGTTACTGTGCGTCCTGAGAAAAGGCTTCTATTATCTTTGCATAAACTGCATCGGAATTGTCTTTGTAATATCTTACTATGGTTTCGGCTTGCTCGCGGGTTCCTGCATACAATGTAATTTCCATAAGCTTTGTGTTGTCTCCGTCATAAAGTGCGCATTCGGCAGTATATTCGGTAGGCGAAACAGCCGAGATTTTACCTCTGACAGCGTTGCGGAGTCGTTCCTCACGAAGTAAGTCCTTGAGTGCCTCTTCAACAGGTTCCCTGAGATATATCGGAATACGTTCGCGGAAAAAATCAACCACGTTTTTGCCTTTTTCGGTTATACGGTACATCTGCTGATTCTTTCCGGTCATAAGCGATTCTATATGATTGGTATCAACCAGATTGCCGAGAGCGAGCTGGAAGTCTGTAAAGTTAATGTTGCAGTTTTCCAGAATTACATCGAGCATATCCCTATGTTCGAGCAGTCGGTCAGCCTCGTTAAGTGTATGCATAATAAGTGACTGTATAATAATAGTGTTGTCTATTTCATATTCATAAATCACAAAAATCATCTCCTGAATTGATATAATTACCTATATAATAACATAATAAAACTTTATAGTCAAGAAAATTCAAAAAATATCGAAAAAACCTTGAAAAAATGCTTGACAAAGCATGGATAATGTGTTAAAATAACCGAGTATGAAAAATACACACATGTTCCAATTCGTGGGAAGTTGCCCTATTTTTGCCGGGGTCTCTTGCGAAAGTGCGGGGCATGGAGGACAAATTAAAAAAACAGGAGGACTTTTAAAATGGCAAACGTAATTTCAATGAAGCAGCTTTTAGAAGCAGGTGTACATTTTGGACACCAGACAAGAAGATGGAACCCTAAAATGGCTCCGTACATCTTCACAGAGAGAAACGGTATCTATATTATCGATCTCCAGAAGACAGTAAAGAAGGTTGAAGAGGCTTATTACTTCATCCGTGACATCGCTGCAGCAGGCGAAGAGGTTTTATTCGTAGGTACAAAGAAGCAGGCTCAGGACTCAATCAAGGAAGAGGCTGAGAGAGTTGGCATGTACTATGTAAACGCAAGATGGTTAGGCGGAATGCTCACAAACTTCAAGACAATCCAGAAGAGAATTGCAAGATTAGAGCAGATTAACCAGATGGAGACAGACGGCACATTTGAGGCACTTCCGAAGAAGGAAGTTATCAAGCTCCTCGCTCAGAAGGAAAAGCTTGAGAAGTACCTCGGCGGTATCAAGACAATGAAGAAGATTCCGGGTGCTATGTTCGTAGTAGATCCGAGAAAAGAGAAGATTGCTATTGCAGAGGCTAAGAAGTTAGGTATCCCGGTAGTAGCTATCGTTGATACAAACTGTGACCCGGATGAGGTTGATTTCGTAATTCCGGGTAACGATGATGCAATCAGAGCCGTTAAGCTTATCGCTTCAACAATGGCAGATGCTATCATTGAGGGTAAGCAGGGTGTTGACGCTGTTGCAGAGGTTGCAGCAGAGGAGACAGCAGCAGACGCTGAATAATTATTGATATAAACTAAATACAGGAGGATACACTAATGGCATTTACAGCTAAAGACGTTAAGGAATTAAGAGAACTCACAGGTTGCGGTATGATGGACTGTAAGAAGGCTCTTACAGAGACAGACGGTGACAAGGACAAGGCAGTAGAGTTTTTAAGAGAAAAGGGCCTTGCTACAGCTGCTAAGAAGTCAGGCAGAATTGCTTCAGAGGGTATGGTTAAGTCATACATCGACGGCAATGTTGCAGTAGTTGTTGAGGTTAACTCAGAGACAGACTTCGTTTCTAAGAATGAGGAGTTCCAGAACTTCGTTGGTGAGATTGCAAAGACAGTTGCTACAGCAGCTCCGGCTGATGTAGATGCTTTAAAGGCTACAGCATACGGTGACGCTACAATCGGCGACCTTCTCACAGAGAAGATTGCAAAGATTGGTGAGAACATGAACATCAGACGTTTCGAGAGAATCGAGACAACAGGTGTTGTTGTTGACTATATCCACGCAGGTGGTAAGATTGGTGTTCTCGTAGAGGCTGATGCTCCGGACAACGCTGATACAAGAGAGGCATTAAAGAATGTTGCAATGCAGATTGCAGCTTTAAATCCGAAGTACCTTTCAAGCGACGATGTACCGCAGGAGTACAAGGATCACGAGAAGGAGATTCTTATCGCTCAGTTAAAGAACGATCCGAGCAATGCAAACAAGCCGGATAACATCATCGAGAAGATGATTGTTGGACGTCTTGCAAAGGAGCTTAAGGAAGTTTGCTTATTAGAGCAGCTTTATGTAAAGGCTGAGAACAAGGAATCAGTTGCACAGTACCTTGATATGGTATCAAAGAAGGTTGGTGCAACAGTTGTATTAAAGAAGTTCGTTCGTTTCGAGACAGGCGAGGGCCTTGAGAAGAAGCAGGATGACTTTGCAGCAGAAGTTGCATCAATGGTTAAATAATTTAGATTAATAGAAAAAACCAACAGGCAAATTGTCTGTTGGTTTTTAAATCCACGAACAATCCCCGATAAACGTTTGGTTTATCGGGGATTGTTTTTTGTGGCTAATAAACTATCTGATACCGTACTTTTCGATAATATAATCCATATCCTTATCGCCTCTGCCTGAGAGGTTAATGAGGATTGAACCTTTGCCCATTTCCTTGGCAAGCTTCATTGCATAAGCAACGGCGTGTGAGCTTTCTATGGCGGGAATAATACCCTCAAGTCTTGAAAGAGTGAAAAATGCATCTATTGTTTCATCATCAGATACTACATCATACTTTACTCTGCCCAGGTCGTGTAAAAATGCATGCTCCGGACCGCTTGACGGATAATCAAGTCCGCTTGCAACAGAGTAAACCGGTGCAGGCTCTCCGTTTTCGTCCTTTAACATGATACTGTTGAAGCCGTGCATTATACCCTCAGTTCCATATTTCAAGCTTGCAGCATGGTCGCCTAATGAGGTACCTCTTCCAAGAGGTTCTACACCATAAATATCGACCGGATCATTTAAGAAGCCGGAGAACAGTCCCATTGCATTTGACCCGCCGCCAACACATGCAACTATAGCATCTGGGAGTTCACCTGTCATTTCCTTAAACTGTTCTCTTGCTTCGATTCCGACAACACTTTGGAAATCGCGTACCATCATAGGGAACGGGTGAGGACCGAGCACTGAGCCTATGCAGTAAATGCAGTCATGGTATTCTCTTGAGTAAGCCGTAAATGCTGCATCGACAGCTTCTTTCAGAGTTGCAAGTCCGTCTGTGACTTCAATAACGTTTGCACCAAGAATTTTCATTCTTGCAACATTGGGTGCCTGCTTTTTTATATCTACTGCTCCCATATAGATATCGCACTCCAATCCGAAATACGCAGCCGCTGTAGCAAGTGCAACACCGTGCTGACCTGCACCTGTTTCGGCGATAATTTTTTTCTTGCCCATATACTTTGCAAGCAATGCTTCGCCCATGCAATGATTAAGCTTGTGTGCACCTGTGTGATTAAGATCCTCACGCTTGACATAAAGCTGAACATTACCTAAAGTAGATGAAAGTCGTTCAAGATATGAAATGGGAGTAGGGCGACCCTGAAATTCTTTTCTTATTCTTCTAAGTTCGCTGATAAACTTGCTTGACTTGCAGATTGTAAAATATGCCTCGGTGATTTCGGACATTGCTTTCTTAAGGTCATCAGGTATATATGAGCCGCCGTATTTTCCAAAAAATCCGTTGCTGTCCGGATAGTTCTTAAAGTATGTATCAAATTCAATTCCGTTATGTTTCATTGTAAAATCCTCCGTTAAATTAATAGCTGTTGTTGTTGATGATTGGATTTTTTAGTTGCATCGCCATCGCTTTGTCAATAACATAATATTTACCTCCTTGAAACAAGAAAACTCCTTTACTTATAGTCACTGTCAAAGGAGTTTATAACAAAAAACGTCCATGACAGAAATATGCAATCTGTCAAGGACGAATAAAAGCTTATCCGCGGTGCCACCTTGAATTCACGGTATGATCCGTGCACTTGGCAGAGTACCAACATACTCCCGACTGCTTACGCGAGTCCTGCGTCAGTGCATTTGACACTGCCCTCGACAGCCCATATTACTCAGAGAGCCTTTGTGGAACTCACACCGTAATCCACTCGCTCGGAAAGACCTGCTCTGCTTTTTTTCTGTCTCAACGGTTTATTGAATATTCAATTATTGACACAAGTATAGCACCGCAGATTTACTTTGTCAAGACTTTAAAAAAAAATAAAATTTTTTTGTATATTATTTATAAATAATGTGTGGCAAGTCGCTGTTGCGTGTGTGTTAAAAACCACAGGATGCTTTCTTAATAATTCTGTGATAAATGGACGGAAAAACGGTAAAAAAGCTTTTAAAAATAAAATAATCGGAATTTTTTAATGAAATTTTTCTATATTTTTGTAAAAAATGTATTGCAAAAAAAATAATTATATGTTAAAATAAAATTAGTGAATTTCTACAAAAAATGTTTTAATGGTATTTGCAAAATGCTAAATATGTGCTATGTCAGCATATAAAAAGGGATATCCCTTTTTATGCAATACATTCTATTGCATAAAGCTCTGTTTGAATGCCGTTAAAAAGAGGGAGAGGATTATGAAAACAGAAAAAGCATTGTCGTTGACGACAAAAAAGAAAAAGGGCTTTATGTACTATCTGAAGCGTGATTGGCAGTTATATCTGTTGTTATTACTGCCGGTGGCACTGGTGGTAATCTTCAAGTATTTACCGATGCTCGGATTGTCGATAGCCTTTATGGACTACAAGCCGATAAAGGGCTTTGCGGGTTCGGAATTTGTTGGTATGGAGATATTCCAGAAAGTATTTACAAGTCCTAACTTCTATAAAGCTTTAAAGAATACGTTATTACTTAACATTCTTGATTTGTTGTGTGGATTCCCGGCACCTATTATACTGGCAATCTGTATTAATGAAATTAAGTGCAAGTGGTACAAGAAGTGTACACAGACTATTCTTTATCTTCCGCACTTCTTATCAACGGTAATTGTTGCAGGTCTTGCATATCAGCTGTTTGCACCGGACTCAGGTTTTGTTAATGTATTTATAAGAAATATGGGTGGCGAAACAGTTCCGTTCCTTATTGAAAGCTCACACTGGATAGTATCATATGTACTTATCGGTGTATGGCAGGGTATGGGATGGGGAACCATCATCTATCTTGCGGCTATCACAGGTATTGATGCAGAGCTTTATGAAGCTGCAACTGTTGACGGTGCAGGCAGATGGAGAAAAATCTGGAACATTACATTACCGTCAATCAGAGGTACGATTATCACAATGCTTATCATGAGCTTAGGTAGAATTATGGGCGGTTCATTTGACAGACCATATACATTATCGAACCCGATGGTTACAGATGTATCGGAAACAATTGCAGTATTCGTATATCAGCAGGGTTTAAGAAACATGCAGTACAGTCTTTCGACTGCGGTTGGTTTATTCCAGTCAGTTGTTGGTGTAATACTCGTATTTATTGCCGATCGTATAGCTAAGCTTTGCGGTGAGAGCGGAATTATATAAAGGAGGGATTTCGGTATGAAGATAAAGAAAACACCAATGGATATCTTTGCGGATATCTGTATTTATTCAATCGTCGGAATTCTTGCTTTAGCATGTATAATTCCTTTTATCCACGTTGCAGCAAAGTCATTAAGTAGTGACGCGGCGATCTATGCAAACAAGGTATTCATCATTCCTAAGGGAATTAACATTGATGCATACAAGACTGTATTTGGTGATTCATCAATGATGCACTCGTTATGGTTTACAGTAGTTTTAACTATTACGTTTACATTGCTTGGTATGATTACAACAATCTTTGCAGCATATGTGTTGACAAAGTCACGTTTGAAGGGCAGATCGTTCTTCGCAATGATGTTTCTTATTACAATGTATTTCGGTGCAGGTATGATTCCGGACTACTTACTTATGGATACAATCGGATTGCTTGACACTTTCTGGGTACTCATTCTTCCGTTATTGTTCTCAGCATACAATATGATTATTTTAAGAACATTTATGCAGAGTTCAATTCCGGATAGCTTGATTGAAGCAGCAGAGCTTGACGGATGTGACGATTTCAGAACTTTGTTCCAGATTGTGCTTCCGTTGTCAAAGCCGGTACTTGCAACATTGGCATTGTTCTATGCTGTAGGTCGTTGGAACTCATTCTCAGATGCATTATACTACATACAGAATACAGACCTCTATCCGCTTCAGTTAAAGCTTTACAATCTTGTAAATGCTTCAGGCGAAACAAGTGCTCTTGCACAGGAGGGTGGCGGTGCTCAGCAGCAGGCTGCCGAGGTTGTTAAGTCGGCAACAATCATGTTTGCGACGATTCCGATTATTATTGTATATCCGTTCGTACAGAAATACTTCGTAACGGGTGTTATGGTCGGTGCAGTAAAGGGTTAATTATTTAAATAAAATAAAAATATTTTAAGGGAGGTTTCAAAAAAATGAAGCTTAAGAGAATTTTAAGTGCAGTTCTTGCGGGTGCTATGGTACTTTCAATAGCAGCAGGCTGCGGTGGCGGTAAGACCGCAGGCGTTGATGTGGACGAAATCATGTCAAGAGAGAATGTTGCGGAGTATGTATATCCGGAACAGGTAGAAATCAAGATTCCGGTATATGACAGAGGTACACCGGGTCAGGCACCGGTTACAGACAACTACTGGACAGACTATGTTCAGAAGGAGTTCGGTGACAAGCACAACATCAAGGTAACATTCATCTCAATTCCGAGAAAGGAAGAGGTTACAAAGTTTAACCAGTTATTGGCAGGTAAGGAAGAGAGCCAGCCGGATATTATCTATAACTATGATTATCCGTCAATTGTTGCATTTGCAGACATGGGCGCATTCCAGACTCTTGATGTAGAAATGATTAAGAAGTATGCTCCGACATTCTATGAGGATACATTATATATGGACGAATATACATATTTAAACGGCGAAAAGCTCTTCTTATGCGGACGTCGTCCGAATGCGTATAACTTCGTTGGTCTTATGAGAAAAGACTGGCTTGACGCAGCAGGTATCAAGCTTGAGGATATCAGAACAAGAGAAGACGGTATTGCTATGTTAGAGAAGTTCAAGGAGTTAAAGCTCGGCGGCGAGAACACAATTCCTGAGGCAGCCTCATTAGCAAACGCTTACTACGGTGCTTACGGCTACAGAGAGTTCCCGTTACCGGAGGAACAGAACGCACTTTATTCAGATATCACAGTTGCACCGCTTACATGGGAGCCGGTAAAGCTTGCTTTAAAGGATCAGAACGAGAAGTACAACAAGGGACTTATCAGTCCGGAGTGGTATCTTGACAAGGACGGTTCAAAGGCTAAGGAAGCATTTATTTCAGGTAGAACAGCATCTTACGGCTGCTACTTAACAAAGAACCCGGACATCATCAGCCAGTTAAAGCAGAACTGTCCCGAGGCAGAGGTTGTTGTAATGCCGGCACAGGTTGACAGCTATTTTGGTCATCCGGGTCCGGGCAGAAAGGACAATCCGTTTGGCTTAGTATCAGGTATCAATGTTAACTGTAAGCACCCGGAGGCAGTACTTATGTACTTTGAGTGGCTCAACAACCATATCTTTGAGATGCAGAACGGTATTGAGGGCGTTACATATAACATGGACGGAGATATTCCGGTGCTCGTTGACGGATATACAGGCGAGGAGAGACTTAACTACAATGCTAACAAGGATATGTGGTGTCTTGTAATTGAGGGTAAGGATTTAGGTGACGAGGAGCTTAACGTAAAGGCTCAGGAGGTTACATATGCTCCGGCAGGTTATGAGCACCTTATCAGACAGTCATATGTGAACTATAAGTTTGCAAGTGATTATCTCTACACAGACTACATCTTCACAAAGCCGGTATCATCACTTACAGAGTATGCAGGTTCATTACTTACACTCTGGCAGAAGTGGCAGGTTGAGTTGATCAACTGTAAGCCGGAAGAGTTTGATGCTAAGTACGAGCAGGCTTGTGAAGAGTATCTTGCAGCGGGATACCAGGCAGTGCTTGACGAGAAGAAGGCTCTTTACGAAGAGGAAAAGGCGAAGAACGGCGAGAAAAAGGTAGAAATTCCGACACCGCCGGCAGAAAAGTCAGCGCCGATCGTAACACCGTATCCGGCAAACTAATCTGAGATACAGTGACTAAATTGAAGTGAAATAAAAAAGCCGGGAAATTCATAAATAAAGAATTTCCCGGCTTTTAATTAAAGCGGGAGAAATAATATGAAATCAAAAAGAATTTTAGCGTCACTTTTATCAGCTATGATGCTTACAAGTGTAGTAGGTGCAAATGCGTCAGTAGTAGGTGACAGTATAAAGCTGGGAGACTATACTGACTCATCAGCGGAAACTCAGAAGCTTATAGATAACAGACCGGATATACAAAGACAGATGGAAAGTCTTGACCGTGGTGTTGTAGCTGTAAAAACCGGATCAGATGTTCTTGTGTCATGGAGATGGCTCGGAACAGAGAGTGCATCGGTAATGTACAACGTATATAAAGACGGCATAAAGCTCAATGCAGAGCCGTTGAATGCGACAAACTATGTAGATAATTCGTATGTTGCAGGAGCAAAGTACTCGGTAAGTGCTGTTGTGAGCGGGACTGAAGAAGAGAAGAGCAAGGAGTTCACAGTTTTAGATGTGCCATATATTGAAATTCCGCTTCAGGCACCGGCAGAATCGAAAATGGCTATGGACGGCGAAAATGAGGTTGAGATGAACCTCCCGTATAAACCGTGTGAATGTAGTGTTGCAGACCTTGATGGTGATAAAGAATATGAAATTGTTTTGAAGTGGGATCCGAGATATGTAAGAGACGCATCAAAGGGCGGATACACAGGCGATTGTGTAATTGATGCATATGAGCTTGACGGAACTTTGATGTGGAGATTAAATATGGGTCCGAATATTCGCTCAGGTCCGCATGATACCCAGTTCATGGTATATGACTTTGATAATGACGGTAAGGCAGAAATGGCTTGCCGTACAGCAGACGGTACAATCGCAGGTGACGGCACTGTTATAGGTGACGCAGAAGCTGATTGGGCAGTATTGAACAACGGTAAGAATCTTCAGGGACCACTGTATTTAACAGTATTTAACGGTACTGACGGTACGGTGATGGATACAGTTCCATATGATCCCCAGACATTTGGTGAGGGCTATGACCTTACGGATTGGGGTGACAGTTGGGGCAACCGTTCAGAGCGTTATTTAGGCGGTATTGCTTGTGTTGACGGGGTACATACATCATTCCAGTTGGCAAGAGGATACTACACAGGCTCAGAAGGACCTCTTGGTGGAAGAACGGTTATAGCCTCATATCACATTGAGGACAAGAAGATTGTCAAGGATTGGATTTTTGATACAAAGGAATATGATAACTGGTACAAGGGCAAGGGTAACCATTCAATGTCATCAGCTGACGTTGATTATGATGGTTTGGATGAAATTATCTATGGTGCACTTGTGGTTGACAACGACGGTACACCGATGTACGCTACAGAAATGGGTCATGGCGATGCACAGCACACGGGTGACTTGATTCCGTCGCATCCGGGTCTTGAAACTTATTCGGTACACGAATGGAAAGGTGATAAATATACTTTTGAAATGCGCGATGCGCGAACCGGTGATATATTATTTGGAGAGCATGTTGAATTAGATAACGGCAGAGGCTGTGCGGCTGACATTGACCCGGCATATCCGGGGGCAGAGGTGTGGTCACTTGCTCAGAAGCTCGTAGCAGCAGACGGTACTGTTTTATCAACGTCATATTCATTACCGACAAACTTCGCAATCTGGTGGGACGGCGATCTCGGCAGAGAATTACAGGATGAGAACAGAATAAGTAAATATAATCCGCAGGCAATGGCTGCAAAGGTAACATTTGTGGCAGAAGATTGTACATCAGTTAACTCAGGTAAGGCAAATCCGTCATTGACAGCAGATATTTTCGGCGACTGGAGAGAGGAAACAATCTATCCTACAGAGGATGGTAGTGCATTAAGAATTTTCATGACAACAGCACCGACAATTTACAGAATACCTGCTCTTATGCATGATCCGTTGTACAGAAATCAGGTGGCAACACAGCAGGTATGTTATAACCAGCCGACGCATACAGGCTATTACTTAGGCTTTGACACAACGGAGATTCCGGTACCGCAGATTTACACAGTAGAAAATGGTGCAGAGGTAAGAAATCCGGACCTGGCAAAGAAGTCATGGTCGATTGAGTCACTTGCAACACAGCAGAAAATTGAGTTTGTAATCGGCAGTGAAAACGCAAGAGTAAACGGAAAGATGTCAAAGATTCCGTATGTTGTTCCGTACATCAATGAGAACGACAGAACAATGGTTCCGTTAAGATTTATTGCAGAATCATTGGGATGTACAGTCGGCTATGAGGCTGATACAAGCGATATTACAATCACAAGCGGCAAGAATGTAATCAACATGACAGTTGGACAGACTGCATATACTGTAAACGGCGAAGCTAAGGAAATGGATACAGTTCCGACAATCAAGAATGACACAACCTTAGTTCCGATAAGAGCAATTGCAGAAGGCTTTGGTAGGCGGGTAGGATACAGTAACGGTGTTGTTGTAGTTGCTGATATAAATGCAGAGATTGCAGATGCAGAAGCTGTTAAGGCTGTGATTGAAGTTGCAAAGCCGGAGGAGGCTAAGGAGTACAACACATGGAATAAGCGTGCCCAGACTCCGACAGTGACAGCTACTGTTAATGAAGAAACGGCATCAAACGTAGCAGATAATGATTTCACAACTACATGGAAGTGCGAAAAGGATCAGTCAATCACATTGGATACAGGCAGAGGCGGCAGTCTTACAAGAGCAGGGTTTGCGTTTGCTGATGACAAGCCGCACAATGTGAAAATTGAGTGTTCGGGCAACGGTAAGGACTGGACAGTTCTTAACGAGAGCTTCTGTTTTGTAGGAAATGCGAATGAGAAGCTTGAATATATTATCGGTATTACCAAGTATGTGGGAATTATGAGATTTACATGTCTTGACGATGCAGGTATGGAGGTTTCTGAAATCGCTTTAATTGAAGTTGATTAATATTTCGGACTAACGGCATATATATGCCGTTAGTTTTTTGTTGCACAAAATTTGAACAGGAGTCTATAAAAGATTGACAAAAATATGAATATGTGTTATAATAAAATTAAGAATTGTTATTAAAATAACAGAGAGGAAAAGAAAATGAAAGAGAATAATAAAAAAGTACCTTCGGTTGTTATAAAGCGACTGCCGAGATACTACAGATATCTTGGTGAACTGATGAAGCAGGGGGTTACAAGAATATCTTCGAGTGCATTAAGTCAGAAAATGAATGTGACAGCGTCACAGATTCGCCAGGATTTTAATTATTTCGGAGGCTTCGGACAACAAGGATATGGCTATAATGTAGAATCGCTTCATAAGGAAATTGGTGATATTCTTGGTTTAAATGACGGAGATACGCTGATAATAGTCGGTGCCGGAAATCTCGGCAGAGCATTGGCTAATCACAGTACTTTTGAAAAAAGAGGCTTTAAGCTCATAGGAATATTTGATAATGACAGAAGAATTGTCGGATCGTCAATTAACGGAGTTAAGGTTGATTCAACTGATGATCTGGAGAGATTTATAGAACAAAACAGAGTAGATATTGCAATTCTCACCCTGCCCAAAGCAGCGGTGCAGGAGATTGCAGAAAGGCTGGCAGCGTCGGGAGTTAAGGGTCTGTTGAATTTCTCCTATGCAGAGCTTAATTTACCTAAAGATATAGCGGTATCTAATGTACATTTATCGGATCCGCTGATGTTTCTTTCATATGAGATAAAGAAGGACAGAGACAGATGAGAGTAATAGCATTTGTAGGGCCAAGCGGTACGGGAAAGAGCTACCGTTCAGTCATAGTTTCAAAACAGTATGGAGCAGATGCAATTATTGATGATGGTTTGCTCATATCAAACGGGCGTCTTTTAGCAGGTACATCAGCAAAGCGTCAGCCGACTAAGATTGCCTCTGTAAAGCATGCACTTTTCATGAAGCAGTGGCAGTGTATTGAAATGAAGAAAGCGTTGAAGGATAATAAAATTCAATGCCTTATGATTCTCGGCACTTCTGACGGAATGGTTGAAAAAATAGCAAAGAATATAGGTGTAGGACCCATAGAGAAAACGGTCTATATAACTGAAATTGCAACACCTGAGGAAATGAAGCTTGCGTATGATATGCGAATGAAACAGGGAAAGCATGTCATCCCTGTTCCAACCCTTGAAATTAAGCAGGATTTTTCGGGTTTTTTCCTGCATCCGCTGCGTCACCTCCAAAAAAATCTTGACAACAGTGGCGATATGATTGAAAATGAGAAATCAATTGTCAGACCCACATACAGCTATTTGGGCGGATATACAATTTCAGACAATGTAATTGTTGACATGGCTATTTATGAGGCAGAAAATATTTCGGGCGTTATCAAGGTGCAGAATATTAATCTGCGTAAAACAGAACACGGTGTGCATATAGATTCGACGGTAATTCTTGAATACGGAGTTAATATACATGATGTATGCCGTTCGGTGCAAAGAACAATAAAAAGTAACATTGAAAAATATACCTCTGTAAATGTTAGACGTGTGCATGTATTGGTTAAGAATCTGAAAAAATAAAGCAAATCCTCTGACGGTGTATATGTCGGAGGATTTGTCTTTTCTGGTAACAAAAACCGAAAAAATGTTTGCAAAGCTATTGCAATAAAAGATGTTTTATGTTATACTAATAAGAGGATATACACGGAAAGGGGAGCGACATGAATAAGTTTGAATTGATTTCGGAATATACTCCGTCAGGTGACCAGCCGCAGGCAATTGCAACTCTTGTTAACGGATTGAACAACGGAGAAAAATTTCAGACTCTTCTTGGTGTTACAGGCTCAGGAAAGACATTTACAATGGCAAATATTATTGCTCAGGTCAATAGACCGACAATTGTACTTGCGCATAATAAAACTCTTGCTGCACAGCTGTGCAGTGAGTTCAAGGAATTTTTTCCGAATAACTGTGTAGAATTTTTTGTCAGTTATTATGATTATTATCAGCCTGAAGCGTATATTCCGCAGACGGATACATTCATAGAAAAAAATTCAATGACAAATGAGGAGCTGGATAAGCTTCGTCACAGTGCAACCTTTGCCTTGCTTGAACGCAGAGATGTTATTATAGTCTCATCTGTTTCTTGTATATACGGATTGGGTGATCCGGAAGACTATAAAAATCTTATGCTGAGCCTGCGTGTCGGTATGCTCAAGGAACGTGATGAAATTTTAGAAAAGCTTGTTGCAATGCAATATGAGCGTAATGATATAAACTTTGTTCGTAATAAGTTCAGGGTGCGTGGCGATGTGGTTGAGATTTTTCCGTCCAATAACGGTGAAAATGCAATCAGAGTTGAATTTTTTGGCGATGAGATTGACCGTATTTGTGAGGTTAATGTTGTAACGGGCGAAATTATAGGAACACGTCAGCATGCTGTTATTACACCGGCATCGCATTATGTTACAACTAATGATAAAATGCTTGCGGCATTAGCAGGTATAGAGCTTGAAATGGAATCACAGATTCAGTATTTCAAGGAACGTGATATGCTTATTGAAGCACAGAGGATTGAACAGCGTACACGCTATGATCTCGAGATGATGCAGGAGATTGGTTTTTGTCAGGGAATTGAAAATTACTCGCGTCATATAAGCGGCAGAGAGCAGGGAAGTGCCCCCTTTACATTACTTGATTATATGCCGGAGGATTATCTTATGATAATCGACGAATCACATGTAACAATACCTCAGGTAAGGGGCATGTATAACGGAGACCGGGCAAGAAAAGAAACGCTGATTAAATACGGTTTTCGCTTACCGAGTGCAGCAGATAATCGACCGTTGAAGTTTGATGAGTTTGAAAAACGTTTAAATCAGGTTATTTTTACTTCAGCAACTCCGTCAGTGTATGAGGCGGAGCATGCAACTGTAATTGCAGAACAGGTTATTCGTCCGACAGGACTTCTGGATCCGGAAATATTTATCCGTCCCACTGAGCATCAGATAGATGATTTGCTTAATGAAATAAATGTCAGAACCGAAAATGGATTCAGAACGCTTGTAACAACTCTTACAAAGAAAATGGCAGAGGATCTGACGGAGTATCTGAGAAGTGCCGGAGTAAGCGTGACGTATATGCACTCGGATATTACAACAATCGAACGTACAGAAATTATCAAAGACCTCAGAATGGGCAAGTATGATGTACTTGTAGGAATAAATCTTTTAAGAGAGGGACTTGATATTCCGGAGGTTGCTTTGGTTGCAATTCTTGATGCAGATAAAGAGGGCTTCTTAAGAAGCGAGATGTCGCTTATACAGACCATTGGCCGTGCCGCAAGAAACAGTGAGGGTAAGGTAATACTGTACGCAGATACGGTGACACGCTCAATGAAGAAGGCAATTGACGAAACGGAACGCAGGCGTAAAATTCAGAAGCAGTATAACGAGGAAAATGGAATTGTGCCACAGACTGTACACAAGGATATCCGTGATGTTATCGAGTCAATGAAAGCTGTGGATGATACCGAAAAGCCGGAGTTCACATATGCTGACTATAAGAGAATGATTGCAGGCTTACAGGTTGAGATGCTTGCGGCGGCTGAGGAATTAGAATTTGAGCGTGCAGCAGAACTTCGTGACAGAATAAAGGAATTGGAAAAGGAAATGAATAAATAATTCGGAGGTCAGAATGGATATAGAGTTGAAACGTAAAGCTGTTGATATAATAAACGATAATATCCTTACGCCTGTAATATATCTTATTGAGGACAGCTACAGATATGAATTTGTATGTTTTTGCGATACCAATATTACTTTTGAAGTAGTGGCAGAAGCGGAGTATGCATTGAGTAATTTGCTTGACAAAAATGCAATGGTTATAGATATTAGAGAATACTGTGAGTCAGACAGAATGGATATAATAAAAGACGGAGAATTGATATATACAGCAAGTCCTGTATTTGAAAAGGTATTTGAAATGTCTATGGCAGAGGATTTCAGACGTGCAGCAATAGAGAAATCAGAGTTGCTTAAAAGATATGATAATTCGGGAACAGTATATTTGCAATAGGAGATAAAATGGAGAAAAATATAAAAATACAAGGTGCAAGAGTTCATAACCTGAAAAATATTTCGCTTGAAATACCCAGAGAAAAGCTTGTTGTTATGACAGGACTCTCAGGGTCGGGAAAGTCATCGCTTGCATTTGATACGATATATGCAGAGGGACAGCGTCGATATGTGGAATCGTTGTCATCATATGCGAGGATGTTTTTGGGGCAGATGGATAAGCCGGATGTGGATTATATAGAGGGGCTTTCGCCTGCAATCAGTATCGACCAGAAAACTACATCCAAAAATCCTCGTTCAACAGTAGGAACAGTTACAGAAATTTATGACTATCTGCGTCTGCTATATGCAAGGGTAGGTATTCCGCATTGTCCAAAATGCGGCAGGGAAGTTAAAAAGCAGAGCATTGACCAGGTAGTGGATAAGGTACTTGAGCTTGAAGAGGGAACAAGGATACAGGTTCTTGCTCCGGTGGTGCGTGGTAAAAAAGGTGAACACAAGAAAGTATTTGATTCGGCAAAGAAGAACGGATTTGTAAGGGTAAAGATCAACGGTGAACAATATGACCTTACTGATGTGCCGCCGCTTGGGAAAACATTTAAGCATACAATTGAAATTATAGTTGACAGACTTATTATCAGAGACGGAGTAGCAAAGCGTCTGTCCGATTCTCTGGAAACAGCATTCGGACTTACGGGAGATGTTGCGGCTGTTGAAATAATAGGCGGAGAGACTATTTCATTCAACAGAAACTTTGCATGTGATGAGTGCGGTATAAGCTTGCAGGAGCCGAGTCCGAGAATGTTTTCTTTTAATAATCCATACGGAGCATGTCCGGATTGCGACGGAATCGGAGAGTTGTCAAAAATTGACCCGAGCTTGTTGGTTGTAAATGAGGATATAAGCCTGATAGAGGGTGCAGTTCACTGTACCGGATGGGCAGGTCCTGAATTTCCGGACAGTATGGCACATATGTATTACACTTCAATTGCAAGGCATTATGGCTTTGATATTAACACGCCCTGGCGTGAGCTTAGTGATGAAGTGAAGAATGTTGTTCTCTTCGGAAGCGGCAGGGAAAAAATAGAGGTTGAATACAAGAGACCTATGGGTTCGGTAAAGCAAAAGGTTGTTTTTGAGGGGGTTGCAAATAATCTTGAACGTCGTTATCATGAAACAACCTCATCATTTATAAAGCGTGATTTGGAACGGTATATAAACTTTGTGCCGTGCCGCCGCTGCAACGGTAAAAGGCTGAGCGATGAGGTGCTTGCAGTAACCGTAGGCGGAAAAAATATATACGAATTCACATGTATGTCTGTAAGAGCTGAGCTTGAATTTATAGATAAGCTTGAGCTTAGCGAGCATCAGCAGATAATTGCTGAACAGATTATAAAAGAAATCAAGGCAAGACTAAAGTTTTTACTTGATGTAGGTCTTGATTATCTTACACTTTCACGTTCGTCGGGTACACTATCAGGCGGTGAAGCACAGAGAATACGTCTTGCAACACAGATTGGTTCAGGGCTTATGGGCGTAATGTATATACTTGATGAGCCGTCAATCGGATTGCATCAGCGTGATAACGACAGGCTGATAGCGACCCTCAAACGCCTGCGTGATTTGGGAAATACTGTAATTGTGGTTGAACATGATGTTGATACCATGTATGCAGCTGACCATATAATAGATATCGGTCCCGGTGCCGGTATAAACGGCGGTGAGCTTGTGGTGCAGGGAAGTATTGATGAAATCAAGTCATGTGAAAAATCAATAACAGGTCAGTATTTAAGCGGTAAATGCACAATAGAGGTTCCGTCGGAGCGGAGAAAGCCGACAGGATGGATAACTGTTAAGGGAGCAAAAGAAAACAACCTTAAAAACATCAATGTAAAGTTCCCCACGGGTGTAATGACGTGTGTGACAGGTGTATCGGGTTCGGGTAAATCGTCTCTTGTAAACGAGATTATGTATAAGAGCCTTGCAAAGCAATTGAACCGTGCCCATACGGTCCCCGGAGCACACAAGACAATCACAGGAGTTGAACAGTTGGATAAGGTAATCGATATTGACCAGAGTCCTATAGGAAGAACACCCCGTTCAAATCCTGCGACATACACCAATCTCTTTAATGATATCCGTGATGTGTTTGCTTCAACAAATGAAGCAAAAATGCGCGGCTATAATTCCGGCAGATTCAGCTTTAATGTAAAGGGTGGACGCTGTGAGGCTTGTACGGGCGACGGAATAAAGAAAATTGAAATGCACTTCCTCTCGGACATCTATGTACCGTGTGAGGTGTGCAAGGGTAAGCGATATAACAGAGAAACGCTTGAGGTAAAGTATAAGGGTAAGAATATTCATGATGTTCTTGAAATGACGGTTGATGAAGCACTTGAGTTTTTTGAAAATCATCCAAAGATTAAGCGGAAACTTGAAACTATACGGGATGTCGGACTTGGATATATTAAGCTCGGACAGTCCTCAACAACGCTTTCGGGCGGAGAGGCACAGAGAGTAAAGCTGGCAACAGAGCTTTCAAAAAGGTCAACGGGAAGAACAATTTATATTCTTGATGAGCCTACTACAGGACTTCATACCGCAGATGTTCACCGTCTTATAGATGTATTGAATAAGCTTACAGAGGGCGGTAATACGGTAATAGTAATTGAGCATAATCTTGATGTAATCAAGAGTGCGGATTATATTGTAGATCTTGGTCCTGAGGGCGGAGATATGGGTGGAACTGTTGTTGCCGAGGGAACGCCTGAAGAGGTTGCAAAATCGGATAAGTCCTATACAGGAAAATATCTCAGACGTGAGCTTGAAAAGTAAGGTGGAAATATGGCAAAGAAAAAGTCGGTTGTGACAAATGCAATGCGTATGCTTAATGCAGAAAAAATACAGTATGACCTTGTGGAATATGAACATGAGGGGGAGATAGGCGATCACTTCGGAATGGAAATTTCCGAAGTGACCGGTATAGCTCCCGAAACGGCATTTAAAACATTGGTTGTGCGTGGCGAAAAACAGGGTGTCATGGTTGTGTGTGTGCCTGTAAATGCGGAGGTTGACCTTAAGAAGCTGGCAAAAGCAACAGGCGATAAAAGGGTTGAAATGATTCATGTTAAAGAACTTCTGGCACTGACCGGATATGTGAGAGGCGGTGTTTCTCCGATAGGAATGAAGAAGAAATACCCGACATATGTTAACGATTCGGCATGCAACCTTGAAAAGGTAGCAGTAAGCGGAGGTGTGTGCGGATGCACGCTGCTTCTGTCGCCTGAAAGCCTGCAAAAGGTAACAGAATGCAAATTTGCAGATATTGTAAGATGAGAAAGGATAAATAAAATGGCTATTTTTAATACAGCAAATATTTTACTCCCAAAGGGTGTGGATTTTTCAAAATGGAGTGTTGTTGCGTGTGACCAGTTTACTTCACAGCGTGATTATTGGGAGAAGGCGGCAGAGGTAGCAAAGGATTCACCGTCAACATTAAATTTGATTTTCCCGGAGGTATATCTCAATGATGAGGGCGGAGACGAAAGAATTGCTGCAATTAATGCAACGATGGATGAGTATGTCAGCAAAGGAATATTTGAAGAATATAAGAATGCTCTTATTTATGTTGAGCGTACGCAATCAGACGGCAAGGTACGTCATGGAATCATAGGCACGGTTGACCTTGAGGAATATGATTTCACAAAAGGCTCACAGTCAGCAATCCGGGCAACTGAGGGTACAATAATTGAAAGAATACCACCGAGAAGAAAGATCAGAATAAATGCTCCGTTGGAGTTACCGCATATTCTTATGCTGATTGACGATAGAGAAAAGAAAATTGCAGAGCCGATTATTGCAAAGGCTGATACATATAAGAAGCTTTATGATTTTGAGCTTATGGCAGGTTCGGGACACCTTAAGGGCTATCTTATTGATGAAGAGGACACAAAGGCTGTACTTGACGGACTCCGAACTCTTGAAGATAAAGCTGCATTTGAAGCAAAATATGATGTGCAGGATAAAGGCGTGCTTGTTATAGCAGTGGGAGACGGCAATCATTCACTTGCGACGGCAAAGACCTGTTGGGATGAAATAAAGCAGGGACTGAGTGAGAACGAAAGAGAAAATCATCCTGCAAGATATGCACTTGTAGAGCTGATGAATATTCATGATGAAGCAATTGAGTTTGAGCCGATTCAGCGCGTGATTTTTGATACAGACCCTGAAAAGCTTATGGATGCCTTTATGGCATATTATCCGAATGCATCAAAGGAGAATAATGGCGGTCAGCAGATTCGTTATACATATCAGGGTAAAGAGGGCAGTATCTATGTCAAGGATGCTCCGTCAAATCTTCCGGTAGGTACCTTGCAGAAATTCCTTGATGAATATCTTGCAGCAAACGGTGGCGAGATTGATTATATTCACGGTGATGATGTAGTAAGAGAGCTTACTGCTTCAGAAAATACGATTGGATTTATGGTTGATAAAATGGAGAAAAACGATCTCTTTACAACTGTAATCAAGGACGGTGCTTTGCCCAGAAAAACTTTTTCGATGGGAGAGGCACAGGATAAGAGATTTTATCTTGAGTGCAAAAAAATTAAATAAACTGTTTAATCATTATACCGGAGACTATAATGAACACAAAAGAGCATATAACAGGGACTGCAATCGGTAGAGTAGGTCCGTCAATTGCAGTATGTGCGTATGCTTCATTTATGCTGCCGTTATTGCTGTAAGAGGCAATAACGGCAGTTGTGTTTCTTTTGAAATTTTTTGTGACCTGTGCATTAAAAGATAGATTAATTTCTTTATCAGAGTTGTTTTCCTCAACTGTTATTTCGAATATGCCGTTATCATTCAGTTGTGATATGTGTTTAAGATTATCGCTTACTGTAACACTGTATGGGTCAATAATAATATTACTGTCGGGAAAAGCTTCTGCTGTCGGAATTATTTCAATATTAAGCATATCAATATCTTCCTTGGGGGTGAGCGTCATATGATATATAATACAGTCACCCTTTTTTGCGGTGATATTATCGCATATTAATTCAATCTGCATTTGGGTTGTCCTTTCGCTATTATGGTTAAATATATGTTTAATTGATATGTATTAATTACAGTTATATTATCTTTGAAATACTGATATTTTAAGTCATATAATTAAGATATTGAAAAAAAGTGTTAATAGTGATAAAATTAATACATATGAAAGAGAGGAGAATTTTTATGAATATTAAAAAAATCACATCGGTAATAACTGCAATTGGTATTACAGTGAGTATGACTACTGCGGTGATTCCGGTGACAGCGGATGATGTATCTTTTGCGTATGATTTTACCACGTTTTCGTCAGCAAACGGTTATGCTAAAGATAGCTTAAACGGCAGTCTTGGCGGATTTGAGGGTCTGAGCGGAAATATAAGTGAGCTTGCATCTGACTCGAAGTCATATATTAAGCTGTCGGCAGGAGACACTGCTACGGATTATATCGACTTCACAACAACAGGAGTATTTACGTTGAGTTTTACCTCATCACATTCAAATATGAGCAAGGGTACTCTTGTTACAAATATCCGTACAGGTGAGATGTATGCTACATCGTCAAAGAGTGATGCCCTGATTATTACTAATCTTCCTGCAGGTTCATACAGAATTACAGGTACTCCGGCAGGTGAATATTATGATGTGTCAAAAGGTAGTGCCACATCTATAAGCAAAAATCATGCATATATTAGTACAATGACAATAACTTACGGTGAATATGTTGCACCTACAACTGCACCAACAGCAGATCCTGATGCAACGCCTGCACCTACGGAAACGCCGGGTCCGACAACAGATCCTACAATTCCGTCAGAGCTTACAATCATTGATTATGAACCTTGGCTTGAAAGTGCATATGTTGCATGGACTAATACAAGAGAGGTTGATAAATACAATGTATATGTGAAAAAGACATGCGAAACAGATTATATAAAGATAGACGATGAGCTTATACGCCGATATGATACATATTATCGTGCAGATGCATTGGGACTTGCAGCGGGAACATATACAATGAAGGTTGCAGCAGTAATAGCCGGAGTCGAAAGTGATGCGGCGCAAACGGGTGAATTTGAGGTTATTGCACATAACCGAGACGGTTTTGCACATGATCCGAACTCTCCGAACGGTACTGCTTCAGGCGGATATAATGATGACGGTACTCCAAAATCAGACGCAATTATTCTGTATGTGGATAAGACGAATATAAACACAATCTCAGCCGACGTTATAATCAATAACAAGGGTGGAGTTGAAACAAAGGTCGGACTTGCTGAAATTATGGCAGGACGTCAGAAAGGCTATGATAAGACCCCTCTTATCATCCGTTATATCGGACATATTCCAAGCTCGGCAGTTGCGGATTTGAACGGTTCAGGATATATTCAGGTAAAGGGATGCTATAACGTGACAATGGAGGGTGTAGGCGAGGACACAATCCTTGACGGATGGAGTTTCTTGATGCGTGAGGCAAACAATGTGGAAATCCGTAACTTCGGTATAAAGAGCTTTAAGGATGACGGACTTTCACTTGATACTGACAATACAAATATCTGGGTGCATAACAACGATATTTTCTACGGAAATAATAAGGGCGGCGACCAGGAAAAGGGCGATGGCTCGTGTGATGTTAAGGGTAATTCAACCTATGTCACAATTTCATACAATCATTTCTGGGATTCGGGAAAATGTTCACTGTGCGGAATGCATCAGGACAGTGTGGATTTCTATGTGACATATCACCATAACTGGTTTGACCATTCAGACTCACGTCATCCGAGAATCAGAAAGGGTTCAATTCACATCTACAATAACTACTTTGACGGTAATGCAAAGTATGGCGTGGGTGTAACAACAGGCTCATCAGCCTTTGTTGAGGCTAACTATTTCCGTAACTGTCTGCATCCTATGCTTTCATCATTGCAGGGAACAGATGCTATGGGAGACGGAACCTTCTCAGGTGAAACCGGCGGAATTATCAAAGCATACAATAACGCAATTTACGGCGGAAATCCGATAATCAATGCAAAGGATAATGCAACAACCTTTGATGCGTACTTTGCCGATACAAGAGACGAGCAGGTACCGTCAAGCTATGTAACACTTTCGGGCGGCACTACATATAACAACTTTGATACAGCTGCGACGATGTATGAATATACGCCCGATGCTCCGGCAAATGTTCCGGAGATTGTAAGCAGATATTCGGGACGTTGTGGTAACGATTTTGAATTTGAGTTCAATGACGAGGTTGATGATGCAATTTATGACATCAATACAGAGCTTGAAAGCAAGGTAAAGGCATATACATCGGACGTGGTATCAACTTATGTATCGGGCGGTACATATCCGTCAACTGCACCGGGTGCAACAGTAGCACCGGATAAGACTCCGGAGCCGACATTGAATCCTGATGCTACAATAGCACCTACAGCTGAACCTACAGCGACACCGGAGCCAACAGCAACACCGGAACCGACAGCAGAGCCGACACCGTCACCGACACCTGACCCGAATGCAACCCCGTCACCGACTCTTGCACCGTCATCAACTGTAACAATAGTAGGCGATGGAGTAAAGTGGATTGCAAATGATTTCACAACAGGAACATATTCAGCAACTATTTTCCACAACGGTCTTGATGTAGGAGCGACAGCTGAAGCAGGTGTTGAAGTAACGGAAAACAAGACAACAATCGGCACAACTGCATATACAAAGCGAATCAAGATAGGCGGCAAAGGAAATACAGTAACAGGTGCAAGATGCCTTATATTCACGCCTGATGCAGATTGCGACCTTGTTATCGACTGTGCATCATCAAACAAGGACACTGCAAGAGAGGTTGTGGTTGAGCAGTACTCAACCAAGCAGACAATTTCGGTATTAAGCGGCATGAGCTATACTGTATCCGGACTTAAAGCGAATGAGCCGGTATATATCTACTCGCTTTCGGGAGGTTGGTATGTGTACGGACTTGCACTCGCACCAAAGGCAGAGCCTGAAATTGTAAAGATTGAAGCAAGCTATGATGAAAACGGCAGATTGACAGGTGTCGTATCATCAAAAATCAAGCAGTCAGAAGCAGGCGAAGCTGTTACAGACGGAGCAGCAAAGGTATTCTACTGGAACAGTGTTTCATCAATGAAGCCAATTAAATAAACATCAAAAATCCGATACATACTTGATGTATCGGATTTTTTGTGGTATAATAACAGTGAATACTTGAAAGGAATAAATATAATGTCAAAAATATTAGTATTAGCCGAAAAGCCGTCAGTGGCACGCGAGATAGCAAGAGTACTCGGCTGTAAGAAAAACGGAAACGGCTGCATAATAGGTGATAAATATATAGTAACATGGGCAATGGGACATCTCGTGGAGCTTGCAGATCCTGAACACTACGGACCGGAATATAAGCAGTGGAGCCTTGAATCATTGCCGATGCTGCCGAAAAGAATGGATTTGTCAGTAATTGGTCAGAGTGCAAAGCAGTATAAGGCGGTAAGCTCTCTCATGAAGTCGAACGAGGTTGACAGTCTTATTATAGCAACTGATGCCGGACGTGAGGGTGAGTTGGTTGCGAGATGGATAATAGCAAAGACAGGCTGTAAAAAGCCGATAAAGAGATTGTGGATTTCATCGCAGACAGACAAAGCGATCCGTGATGGGTTTGCAAATCTGCGTGACGGCAAGGAATATATGAACCTCTATATGAGTGCACAGGCAAGGGCTGAGGCAGACTGGCTTGTAGGCCTTAATGTAACAAGAGCCTTGACTTGTAAATTTAATGCACAGTTAAGTGCAGGACGTGTACAGACACCGACACTTGCAATTATTTGCAGACGTGAGGAGGAAATAAGAAGATTTGTTCCGAAAGAATTTTATACTGTAAATGCAGACTTGGGCAGATGTTTTGCAACCTATCGGGACGATAAGAAGCAGACTTCGCTTTTCAATAAGGAAAAGGCGGAGCAGATTGTAAAAGCTATAAAGGGTAAGGAGTTCAAGGCAGTTGAAGTAAAAGAAACACCTAAGCACACTCCTGCACCGATGCTCTATGATTTGACGGAATTACAGCGTGATGCAAATAAGCTCTACGGCTACAGTGCAAAGCAAACCTTAAATATCATGCAGAGATTATACGAGCAACATAAGGTGTTGACATATCCGAGAACTGACTCAAGATATCTGACAACAGATATTGTACCGACGTTATATGACAGAGTAAAGGCTCTGGCATCGGGAAATTACCGTGAGCTTACAAATGAAATCATCCGTGAGAGAAAGCAGATTCGTAAATCATGTGTGAACAATGCAAAGGTATCCGACCACCATGCAATTATTCCGACCGAGGAAGCACCGGATTTTGTTTCAATGAATAATGATGAGATAAGAATATATAATCTTGTGGTAAAAAGATTCCTTGCGAATTTCCTGTCGGACTATGAATATAAAAGCGTAAGTGCGGTATTTAATTGCGAGGGATACGACTTCTATGCCAACGGCAGCGAGATTGTATCGGAGGGTTGGAAGAAAGCTTATAACGGCGAGTATGAGGATGAAGAAAGTGATGAGGTAATTCAGAAGCTGCCGCCGATTAAAAAGGGCGAAAGCTATCCGTGCAAAAACGTTACAATGAAGCAGGGAAAGACCAAACCGCCGGCAAGATATACCGAAGCAACGTTGCTTAGTGCAATGGAAAATCCATCACGTTTTATTGAGGATAAGGAAATGAAAGACTATATTGGCGGTGGACTGGGAACTCCGGCGACAAGAGCTGATATAATTGAAAAGCTGTTTAATTCATTCTATATTGAAAGACGTGGCAAGGAAATTGTTGCAACATCAAAGGGCGAGCAGATTATAAAGCTTGCACCAAAGGATTTATGCGAGCCGCTTTTAACAGCTAAATGGGAAATGGAGCTTGAAAGAATAAGTAAGGGGAAGAGTGACAAGAATAAATTCATTGATAATATTACTCAATATACCCGTGAGCTTGTTTCAAGTGTAGTTAAATCCGATGCGGAATACGTTCATGACAATATGACAAGAAAGCCGTGTCCGGAATGCGGAAAGTTCCTGCTGTCGGTGAACGGCAAAAACGGTAAAATGTATGTATGTCAGGACAGAGAATGTGGATATCGTGAGAGATTAAGTACGTTTACAAATGCAAGATGTCCTGAATGTCATAAAAAAATGGAGCTTATCGGTAAAGGTGATAAGAAAAATTTTGTATGTAAGTGCGGCTTTAGAGAAAGTCAGGAACAGCATAAAACCAGAACGCAGGGGGCAAAGAATGCTGCAACAAAGGCATTCACAAAGCAGTATTTAAAGAATCAGAACAAGCAACAGGATGAGGAAGAAAGCGAATTTGCAAAGCTTTTGAGAATGGCAACTGAAAAGAAGTAGGAGAGGGTATGGGAAAATATGACGGTTGGCTTATCGTGTCGGATATGGATGCAACATTACTTACCGACAATCATGATGTATGCCGAAGAAATATAGAAGCAATAAAAAAGTTTAAGGAGGGCGGCGGTAAATTTACCGTCGCTACAGGACGTGTAAAGCCTGCGGTGATGTCTTATCTTGACAGGATAAAGATTAACGCACCTGCAATACTTCATAACGGCGCAAAGATATATGATTTTGAAAAGAACGAAGCATTATTTTCGAAGGCTATTGAAGAAGAACGCAAGCCGATATTGAAGCGTGTATTTGAAGAACAACCGCATTTGGGACTTGAGGTTTACACCGAAAGTGAGGAAACTTATGTATATCAGCACTGTGAAGACACGGCACGCTTTAAGCTTCGTGGTTATGACGTATGCTATGAGCTGCCGGATGAAATATGGAATGTACCCTGGATAAAGTGGCTCATTATAGGTGACAAGGATGTGCTTGATGAATTTGAGCCGATATATCGTGAAAAATATGACAAGGGCTTTTGTGTACGAAGCGGTGATAAATATCTTGATATTGTAACAGGAGGAGTAGGTAAAGGAAAGGCTTTACTGATGCTTGCTGATATGTTTGGAATTGACCGCAGTAAGACAATAGCTGTAGGCGACAATATGAATGATATTGATATGCTTGAAAAGGCAGCAATTGGTGTTGCAGTTGCGAATGCAGAGGAGACAGTAAAGCAAGCGGCAGATTATGTTGTATGCTCGAATAATGACGGTGCAATTGCTGATGTGCTGGAGTTGCTTGATGGAATTTGCCATAATGTTGTTACTGACTCCAATTGCATAGGACATTATATATAGACTAAAAAAACAGCGCTGCGAATTTCGCAACGCTGTTTTTGATATCTACATCAATTATGCCTTTAAGTTAGCCTCTAACTTTGCTAACTCGTCAGCCATCTCTGACGGGAGCATATCGCCGAACTGTGCGAAGTACTCCTTGATGTTCTCAACGTCCTCTAACCAAACTTCCTTATCAACTGTTAAGAGAGCCTTGATGTCCTCAACACTCATGTCAAGACCTGTTACATCGATATCTTCCGGCTTCGGAACATAACCGATAGCAACCTCATCAGCATCAACCTTACCGTCGCAACGGTCGAGAATCCAAAGAAGAACTCTCATGTTGTCGCCGAATCCCGGCCACATGAAGTTACCGTCATCATCCTTACGGAACCAGTTTACGTTAAAGATCTTCGGAGCCTTATCGCCGAGCTTCTTACCCATGTCTAACCAGTGACCCCAGTAAGTTGCCATGTTGTAACCAACGAACGGCTTCATAGCCATCGGGTCACGTCTTACAACACCAACAGCACCTGCTGCAGCTGCTGTTGTCTCTGATGCCATTGTAGCACCAACGAATGTACCGTGCTGCCAGTCTCTTGACTGATATACGAGCGGAGCGCACTTAGCACGGCGGCCGCCGAATACGATAGCTGATACCGGAACACCCTGCGGGTTTTCAAACTCCGGTGAAATGCACGGACAGTTGATAGCCGGTGCTGTAAATCTTGAGTTCGGGTGAGCTAAGTTGTTGCCCTCTGCAACGAACTCCGGACCGTTAACCTGAGCACCCTTCCACTCTGTTGCATTAACCGGCGGATTCTTGTCAAGACCTTCCCACCAAACTGTTAAGTCATCGTTGTTAATAGCAACGTTTGTAAAGATTGTGTTCTTCTTTGTTGACTCTAAAGCGTTGAAGTTTGTCTTAACTGAAGTACCCGGTGCAACACCGAAGAAACCTGCCTCCGGATTAATAGCGTATAATCTGCCATCCGGACCGATGTTGAGCCATGAAATATCATCGCCGACAGTCCATACCTTATAGCCCTGTTCCTGTAAATACTCCGGCGGAATAAGCATTGCTAAATTTGTCTTACCACAAGCTGACGGGAATGCAGCACAGATGTACTTAACCTCGCCCTGCGGATTCTCAAGACCTAAGATAAGCATATGCTCAGCCATCCAACCCTGGTTCTTACCTAAGTATGAAGCGATTCTTAAAGCGAAGCACTTCTTACCTAATAATACGTTACCGCCGTAACCTGAGTTAACTGACATGATTGTGTTGTCCTGCGGGAACTGTACTATATATCTTTCTTCAGGATCGATATCCTTCTTAGCGTGTAAGCACTTTGTGAACTCAGCGTCATCGTCAGCTAAAAGATCAGCAACAGCCTTACCAACTCTTGTCATAATAACCATGTTAAGAACAACATAGATTGAATCTGTAAGCTCGATACCGATCTTTGAGAACGGTGAACCTACCGGACCCATTGAATAGGGGATAACGTACATTGTACGACCCTTCATTGAGCCTGTGTATAAAGCGAAAAGCTTCTCATACATCTTTGACGGCTCCATCCAGTTATTGATCGGGCCTGCTTCGATTTCTGTCGGAGTACAGATAAATGTTCTGTCCTCTACACGAGCAACGTCATTTACAGCTGTTCTGTGATAGTAACAGCCCGGTAACTTCTCGTCGCTAAGCTTCATAATTTCGCCTGTTGAAACAGCTTCAGCTCTTAAAGCCTCTAACTGCTCCTCGCTTCCGTCGATCCAAACGATATTGTCCGGCTGACACATAGCAGCCATTTCGTCGATCCAAGCAAGAACATTTTTGTTGTTTGTTAATGCCATTAGTTTATATCCTCCTTGATATGATTACATCCAATATGGCATAGAAAACCATATTTGTGTCTTTATTATATCATAAACCGCAAAATATTACAATCAGATTTTTAGTGTTTTTATTATTTTTAACATTTTATTTACATTTGACATTTCCAAAGATATGTATTATAATTAAATTGCACAAATATTTTGTCGATTATAAGAGAATAACAGAGGTGAAGATGGCAATGAAAGAGAAAATATATACAATTCCGGTAAATGAAGCATACGAAATTGACTGTGAATGTCCATTGTGCGAGCTTGAAAAACAGCTTGAAGAGGAGGCGGTTGAATATGGTCTTGGTGCAGCAATGATGGAGCCTGATTACAGGGTTGAATCTAATGCAAAAGGATATTGCCGAGTGCATTTTTCGAGAATGCTTGAAAAAAACAATAAGCTTTCCCTTGCTTTGGTTTTGGATACACATCTTGAGGAGATAAGAAAAACACTTTCAAAGCTTGACAAAGAAGCCGCTTCGGTTGCTAATGAAAAAGGCGGGTTGTTTAAAAAGGGGAATGCGGCACCTGTTGCAGAGAAAATTGCGGATACACTGAGTAAAATTCAGTGCGGATGCATGGTATGCGACAAAGTGAAATATACAATGGAGCGGTATTGCGATGTGCTTTTGTATATGTGGGCAAACGAATCGGATTTCAGGGCAAAGTTTGAATGTTCAAAGGGTGTATGCTTAAAGCATATGGAAATGCTTTTGAGAATGGTACCGAAATCATTAAAATCTTCGCAGCAAGGGCCGTTTATTGCGGCATTGCATAAGCAGCAATCGGAGAATTTAGCTCGTATTCAGGATGATATACATAAATTCACGCTGAAATTCGATTACAGAAACAAGGACATGGAGTGGGGAACCGCAAAGGATGCGCCGTTCAGGACGATAGATAAGATTAGCGGAAAGTAAGGTGTTATTTTGTGAACCAAACAAAGAAAATTTGGGACGAAATCCTTATAGTAATAATAGGGCTTGCAGTGTTACTTGGTTCTATCGGAATAATATATATGGATTTCGCGTTGTATTTGGAAAAAGATAAAATAAGCACTATAGAATTTATAGGAATATTATGTTTTATAGTTGCGGTGATTTTATTTTATATTCATCTTTTTGATGTTATTATGCGAAAAAAAGTATATGCGGTATGCTTAAACGGTCAGCAATATATAACCTTGATAACACATTTTGAGGAAATCATGATTGACCGAAAATGCATAATAAAGAAAAGGATGAGTATTTTAGGAAGAGGAAAATATCCTAACAGCTATAAAATAAAAGTTGAGCATGAGGGGAAAATAAAAGTCTTTTACATATCATTTAACTTGAATGATAAATTAAAGCTATGATTATAAATACGGAAATCCTTGTCGGATTTCCGTATTTAATTTTTCTCCGTGCAATATTGACTTGGTCACTAAATTGTGGTAAAATATAAAATAGATATACGTTTGCGTATATTTAATAAAGCTCTTGAGGAGGCAGCGATTATGATGAATATTGCGGCAAATGTAAGGGCAATCGATATTGTTAAAAGCGAGCTTTTATCAGAGATAGCCAAGCTTTATCGTACTTTATCGGAATATGAGGACGCACCTATATACGATGAGGTTCTTGAAGAGCTGGCTTCGATCAATGCAATGAGCTACATACTTGCAAAACGTCTGGGTATGGAGTTTGAGTGTGTTGATGATAAAATGCTGATGCTTTTGTCAACAGCAGTGCAGAACGGACATGAGCTTGAGGTGGAATTCTCGGATATGTCAAAGCTTGCTGATTATGTCAGAGGCCGTTAAACGGTGATTGCCACTCGGTGGCAGGAAGGACAGATGTAATGAATAAGAAATACGGTCGGATTTCGCAAATACAGCCTTTAATAGCATTGATATCAAGCTTTGTTATGATTATTGTGGGAGTATTGGTTACAAGGCTTGACGAAACGGTGATATCGGGCTTGCTGATAGGTTCAGGGGTAATAATCTGTGTAACAGTTCTGATGTTAAGAATAAATAAACGTCGCTTAATGGAGAGGTTTCTTGAAGATGTGGCAGAGCATGCAGATTCTGTAACTTCAAATATACTATCAGCTTTTCCGGTGCCTATGGTTGTTGTAAGAGTTGACGGAACAATAAAATGGTATAATACATTTTTTGAAGAACTGTTTGCAAAAAGCGAGTTACTTGGAGTACAGTTAGGTACAGTTTTAACAGATATCAAATGGGGAGATATTTTAAAGTGTGCTACAGCTATAAATAAAAGTGTAAAAATAGACGGAAAAAGATATGAGCTTACCGGAAGAATGGTTAAAGAGGGACTTGACGAAAATAAGAAAGAAATTTTTTCGGTCTATCTTTATCTGATGGATAAAAGTGCATATGATGAATTGAGAACACTTTATGAAAACGAAAAAACAGATGTTGCAACTATATGTATAGATAACTATGATGAGGTTGTGCAGAGAATTGAAGACAATATGGAAGAGGAAATTGCTTCAGCAATCCGAAAACATCTCAATGTGTGGGCTCAGGCGGGCGAGGCGGTAATTAAGCGTCTTGACGGTGACAGATATATTGTTCTTTTTGACCATGCAAAGCTTAATTCTTATATAGAAGACAAGTTCAGTGTAGTTGAAAATGTAAGGAAAATAGGAGAGGAGCATAATGCTCCTATATCAATCAGCATAGGAATCGGCTCCGGCGGTACCCTGCCTGAAAATGAAAAATTTTCACGAAGTGCCTTGGAAATGACTCAGGGCAGAGGCGGCGACCAGGTTTGTATAAAAACAAAGGAAAGCTTTAAATTCTACGGAGGAAAGAATAAGGAATACGAAAAGAGCAACAGAGTAAAAACGAGAGCTGTTGCAGTGGCTTTAAAAGAGTTTATGAAAAATGCAGATTGTGTTTTTCTTATGGGACATGAAAATGCGGATTACGACTGCTTTGGCGCTGCAATGGGCTTGCAAAGAGCTGCAAAGGAACTCGGAACAGCAGTCTATATTGTGAACGACAATAATTCTCCGGCAGTTAAGCCGATGATGGATATACTTACAAAGGAAAGTGAGTATGAAACGTTATTCATAAACCGTGAAAATGCAATAGAGAAAATCACCGAAAAGTCAGTGCTTATAGTACTTGATACGCACAGACCGACAATGCTGCCGTGTCCGCAGCTCATACAATATACAAATAAGATTGTGGTTATAGATCATCACAGACGTTCAATGGAGTTTGTAAACCCGTGTGCATTGTTATATCATGAGCCGTATGCATCGTCAACATGCGAGATGGTTACGGAGCTTATGGAGTACATGGATATGAGTAATAAGCTCAATCGTCTTGAGGTGGAGTGTCTATATACAGGAATATTAATGGACACGAAAAACTTTATCGTAAAAACGGGTGTAAGAACATTTGAAGCAGCGTCGGTTTTAAGACGTCTGGGACTTAATACACTTGATGTAAAGAAACTGTTCAATGTCGATAAAAATGACTATGACCATAAGGTTGATATTGTAAAAACAGCAACCGAAATTTATCCGGGAATTTCTTTGGCAGAAGCAAAAGAAACATATTCCAATATCAGAGTCATAGCATCACAGGCTTCTGATGAAATGCTTAACATCGGCGTAAACAGAGCATCATTTGTTATATATCCCATCGACGGAGGATATGGAATCTGTGCGAGGTCTATCGGAGATACAAACGTGCAGATTATCATGGAAAAGCTTGGCGGTGGCGGACATGCAAGTGTTGCAGGTGCACATATAAAAACAAAGGATCCGGAACGTGTCAAGCGTGAGCTGGTGAATGCAGTTATTGACTATGTAAAAAATACTTAAATATGGAGGAAGTAAGCAATGAAAGTTATTTTAACACAGGATGTAAAGGGACAGGGAAAAAAGGGACAGCTCGTAGAGGTGTCTGACGGCTACGCAAGAAACTTTTTACTGCCGAGAGGTCTTGCTCAGGAGGCTACAAAGAGCAATATCAATGTATTAAAGGGTAAGAAAGAGTCTCTTGAATATAAGATAAAGACAGAAACAGAAGAAGCGAATGCTATTGCTGAAAAGATGAAAGAAATAAAGGTATCACTTAAAGCAAAGGCAGGCGCAAACGGAAAGCTATTCGGCTCGATAACATCAAAGGATGTTGCTGAGGAACTTATCAAGCAGCATCACATTAAGCTCGATAAGAAAAAGTTTATTTTGCCTGATGGCGGAATAAAAACATTGGGAACAACAATTGTTGATGTAAAGATTTATACAGGTATAGTAGGAAAGCTCAGCGTAGAGGTAACAGAGCTTTAATTAACGTCGGATGCAAGGAGGAAAGTGACAATGGCGGATTCGCAGATTGAAAATCTGGGCAGAGACCTGCCTTACAGTCAGGAGGCAGAAATTGCGGTTATAGGAAGTCTTATAGAAAATCCCGACAGTATTGCTGAAGCGGCGGAAATTATTACTCCGCAGGATTTTTATTTTCAGAGCAATCGTGAGATTTTTGCTGTAATTCTTGATATGTTCAATGACAGTAAGACAATAGATATTGTTACGGTTTCCGATGAACTGCAAAAACACGGTGCATTTGAAGTTGCCGGTGGCTATGAATATCTAAGGACGGTTGTTTCCGAAGTATCGACTGCACAGAATGTAGCATATTATTCTCATATTATAAGAGAAAAGGCAATGCTGCGTTCATTGATTAAAAATGCGACCAAGATAACAAATATGGCATATACCGCAAGCGGTGAGCCTGAAAAAATTCTTGACCGTGCAGAAGAGCTTATACAGGAAATTTCAGCAGAAAGAGAAAGTAAGGATTTATTGCCTATAAGCGGTATTCTTCCGATTGCCTATCAACAGCTGATAGAAAACTCGCAGTATCAGGGCGGAATTCCCGGATTGCCTACGGGCTTTGATGAGCTTAACAGACGTACCGGCGGATTTCATGGCGGTGAGCTGATTCTGATTGCCGGCCGACCGGGTATGGGTAAATCATCATTTGCAGTAAATATTGCAGAGCATGTAAGCTTCAGTGAGAAAAGATGTGTTGCTATATTTAACCTGGAAATGTCCAAGGAACAGATAGTAAACAGAATTTTGTGTTCACAGGCAAGAGTTGATTCACTCAGACTCCGTACGGGTGATCTTGACGCTGATGATTGGCTCAAGCTTGGTGAGGTTGTACCAAAGCTTTCAAATTCACCAATGTATATAGATGATACATCAACTATTACGGTGCAGCAGATAAGAGCTAAGTGCATGCGTCTTAAGCAGACCAAGGATCTTGCACTTATTGTAATTGACTATCTACAGCTTATGCAGTCGGGAAAGAATGTAGAAAGCCGTCAGACAGAGGTTTCGGATATTTCGAGATCATTAAAGGTTCTTGCGAAGGAGTTAAATGTACCGATTATCGCATTGTCACAGCTTTCAAGAGCAAACGAAAAAAGACCGGATAAGCGACCGATGCTTTCAGATTTAAGAGAATCGGGAGCTATTGAGCAGGACGCCGATATGGTTATGTTCCTTTACCGTGACGAATATTATAATGAAAACAGCGAAGATAAGGGTAAAGCGGAATGTATTATAGCAAAATACAGAAGCGGTGAAACAGGAAAATTCAAGCTTGGCTGGAACGGCGAATATACAAAGTTCTCCAATATTGAATATCAGTTACAGGAAAATGAATAATACAGTCAGAGATGTAATAAAAAAATATTCGCTGATAGAACCGGGGGATAAGGTGCTTGTCGGATTATCCGGCGGAGCGGATTCGATGAGCCTTCTGCATGTTTTGCACGGATTGGCTCAGGAGCTTGGAATAACCCTTGGAGCAGCACATCTTAACCATAATATTCGCGGAGAAGAAGCAAAAGCAGATGCATTGGCTTCGGAAGAGTTCGCAAAAAGTCTTGACATTTCTTTTCATTTAAAGAGTGAAAGAGTGGTTGAATATGCACGAACGAATAATATCTCGGAAGAAATGGCAGGCAGAGAACTCAGATATCTCTTTTTTGAGGAACTGAAAGAAAAATACGGTTACACAAAAATAGCCACAGCACATAATAAAAATGACAATGCAGAGACTATACTTATGAATTTCATACGCGGAACGGCATCGGCAGGGTTGGGAGGAATCCCGGTAAGACGTGGTGATATTATAAGACCGCTTATAGAAACAGACAGAGGCACTATTGAAGAATATTGCAGGGAGCATAATCTTAAATATGTGACCGACAAAACTAACCTTGAGACGGTATATACAAGAAATAAAGTCAGATTACAGCTTATTCCGCAAATTGAGGGTGAGCTGAATCGGAATTTTATAAATACAGTAACAAGAAATGCGATAATTATTACAGATGAAAATGACTATATAAATTCAAAGGCTGAAGAAGTGTATAAGTCGAGTGTAGTGAACGGATCAATTCCGACGAAAATTATAAATTCGGAGCATCCGGCGCTGGTTAGACGGATAATTATGCGTATGCTGTCTGAGCATACAGAGAGTAGTGCTGATATTACATCAACGGCGGTTGAAGATATAATCAGGCTGTGTAAAACGGATAAATCAGGAAAAAGTATAAATATTTGCGGCGGAGTAGTGGCTGAAATTGAATACGGAACTCTTGTATTATCCTCAAAGAGGGATGCGGTCAGTGAATTTTCATATACACTTTATGAAAATAAAGAAGTATATATAAAGGAACTGAAAGCGTATGCCGTACTTGAGCGTTGCAGCGAAAAGAAAAAAGACGGAGCAATATATTTCAGTGTTAATGAAATGGGAAATATTACTCTGCGAAACAGACGAAATGGAGATGTTTTCAGACCGGAGGGGATGTCCGGCCGAAAGAAGATAAAGGATTTATTTATTGATGAAAAAGTACCTCGTTCAAAAAGAATGTGTGTTCCGATTATTACAATGAATGATGATATAGTAAGCATTGGAATGACAAGAATAGACAGAGAATATACTTTCAGCAAAAATAAAATAAATCTTAAAGTTATTTTAAATCAGGAGGAAAGATATATTGGAAAAAAGACCTTTTAGGGGGATAACCTCGTGGCTTGTGATAATGATTGTTTTTTACTTCATATACAGCTTTATATTAGGCAGTATTTTTAAGACTGTTGAAATGCCGTATTCGGACTTTGTAAAAGCAATCAATGCAGGTGAAGTATCATCAATTTATATTGATGAACGTGAAGTTGAGGTTAAATTAAACGGCGAAAATACAAAGTATTCAGTGATTTTACCATCGCTTGATACTCTTAATTCGGATTGCGGCGAAAAGATAAATGAACAGATGCAGGCGGGGACATTGAAGCAAGCTGCCAAAGCAAACGGACTGCCTTGGGACAGTATAGCAAACATTGGGCTTACAGCGGTTATGCTCATAGTTTTTATTGTATTGTTGAAGCGGGGTGGAGCCGGCGGCGGAACTCCGTTTACAAAGAATCTTTCTAAAATTACGGTAGAAAAAACAAAGAAATTTGATGATGTAGCAGGTGCCGATGAAGAAAAGGCCGAGCTTGAAGAGGTTGTAGGTTTTCTCAAGGATCCTGCAAAATATACAAGATTAGGAGCAAGAATACCAAAGGGAATACTGCTTGTCGGACCTCCCGGAACAGGTAAAACTCTGCTTGCAAAGGCGGTTGCCGGAGAAGCGGATGTTCCGTTCTTTTCAATAAGCGGCTCGGACTTTGTAGAGCTGTATGTCGGTGTCGGTGCATCGAGAGTGCGAGATCTTTTTGAACAGGCTAAACGAAATAAGCCGTGCATTATCTTTATTGATGAGATTGATGCAGTGGGAAGAAAAAGAGGAGCCGGCATGGGTGGCGGTCACGATGAACGTGAACAGACGCTTAATCAGCTTTTGGTAGAGATGGATGGATTTGGTCAGAATGAGGGCGTTATTATGATTGCCGCAACTAATCGTCCTGATATACTTGATCCTGCACTTCTACGTCCGGGCAGATTTGACAGACAAATTGTTGTTAATCTTCCGGATGTTTCGGGGCGTGAGGCAATTCTTAGGGTTCATTCAAAGCAGAAGCCTATGGATGACAGAGTAGATTTATCGAAAATTGCAAAGAATACAGTAGGATATTCAGGAGCAGATCTTGAAAATCTTATGAACGAGGCAGCTATTATAGCAGCAAGACGAAATGGTCAGGTCATAACCGAGAAAGATATTGATGAAGCAAATCTCAAGGTTATGATGGGTTCAGAGAAGAAGTCAAGAAAAGTAACAGAAGAGGATAGAAAGCTTACTGCATATCATGAAGCGGGGCATGCAATATTATCAAAAGCTATTCAGGAAAACATGGCTATTCACAGAGTTACAATCATTCCGAGAGGAAGAGCCGGTGGATTTACAATGTCAACACCGATTGATGATAAGAACTATGAATCACGCAATGAAATGATAAAGGAAATAATAGTACTTCTTGGAGGACGTGCCGCAGAAGAACTGTGGATGGATGATATCAGCACAGGTGCATCAAATGACATTGAGCGAGCCACAAAAATAGCAAGACAAATGGTAAAGAAATACGGAATGAGCGACAAGGTCGGTATTGTCTCATATGATGAGGGCGGCGAGGTGTTTATCGGACGTGATTTCGGACAGTCGAAAAATTATTCCGAAAAGATGGCTGCAGTGATTGATGATGCGGTATCGGAATTGCTTAATTCACAGTATGAGGAGGCAAAAAAGCTTCTTAAAGCTAACGAAAATAAGCTTCAGGCAATAACCGCAGCACTGCTTGAAAAGGAAACTCTTGACGGTGAGGAATTTAACCGTATATATAACGAAAACATTTAAGGAGGATAATAAAATGACAAAGGTAACAAAGGATACTCTTATAGGCGAAGCATTACAGATTGATATGGAGAAGATTGCTCCGATTCTTATGGAGATGGGAATGCATTGTCTTGGATGCCCTGCAGCTCAGGGGGAATCATTGGCGGAAGCATGTATGGTACACGGAATGGATCCGGACGTACTTGTAGCAAAGATTAATGAAGCACTTGGTGCATGAGGAAAATCCCTTTTACGGCTTTCGTAAAAGGGATTTTACATATATTGACATGATTTTCAAATTATGTTATAATAATATGGCAGAATGATTGCGACTAAAACATTGAGGTGGTAGTATGGAATTTATTGAGGACAGAATAGCTCCTGCTATGGATGCAAAGGCAGATTATGAAGAATGGGAAAAGGGCGGATGTAAAAGAGCAGAAGAGCTTTTAAATGCCGGAATGAAAGAGAGTGAAAATAAATGAAGAAAACCAAAAATATTTTATGGGGAATAGTATTTATAGTTGTCGGACTGGTAATAGGTCTGAATTTACTCGGTGTTCTGAAGTTTGATTTGTTTTTCAGAGGTTGGTGGACGTTATTTATAATAATTCCGTCAGCGATAGAGCTTATAGTTGATAAAAACAGAAAAACCAGTCTGATGTTTTTGGTGATAGGTATTTTGATTTTATTGGATTATCAAAACCTATTTGACGCATCTATTATCTGGAAGCTGGCAGTGCCTGCAGCATTGGTATTAATCGGAATCAGAAAGATCATTGACAATGTAAATGATGATGAAAATAAAACAAAGGATACTGAAGAAAGTATTGAGAATGAACCCGAAGAAAATAATGAGATATAAAACATCTCGGAGCTGTATGCTCCGAGATGTTTCAATTTTTACCTGTACTTCCAAATCCGCTTCTGTCAGGATCAAAAAGCTTTTCTACCGCTTCAAACTCAAGCTTGGGTTGATGCTCCATAATTCTGAACTGACAGATTCTGTCATTAACATGAATTTCAGTATCACGCATAGCAATAGCAGGGAAGAACCAACAGTCATTGTCACCGCAGTAGGTTTCGTCAACTATTCCCATGTGATTAGCCTGAATTATGCCAAAGTTTTTATAGGTTGAGCTTCTGGGTGCAATATGTGCTTCATAGCCATCGGGAAGCTTCATGGCAACTCCGAGGCTGATGAGTCTGAATTCGCCCTTTTTCAGTGTAACATCCTCAGCTGCGCGTAAATCAATCCAGTCTGATTTTCCGTCTATATATGTAAGAGGTTCTATTTTATCGCTAAAATACTTAATAAGAATCTTTTTCATAGCTTGCTCCTTAACTGCACCACAAAATCCGTTCATCTGCTTTGAGGCTCTTTTTTACATCAATAACCTCCTGATTAGAGCTGCCTCTCCAAGGCAAGTTAACATCTCTTAAAACATCTTTATATTCACCATCGATAAGAACATCGAAATATCTTATGTAGGGAAGATTGCATACATCCTCCCACTCATAACCGGTATATATCCAGATTGTTTTACCGGGGAATTTTTCATGTATTTCTTTTGCAAGATCGCCGATTGTGGAACGGTTCATAATGTGAAGCGGGTCTCCGCCGGAGAAGGTCACTCCGGAAACATACGGTTTCTTCAACTCATCAAAAATTTCTTGCTTTGCAGCTTCGTCAAATTCAAGACCGCCGTGTATATCCCAGGTATCAGGGTTGTGACATTTTTTGCAGCAATGTTCGCAGCCGGCAACCCATAGAACCACTCTTAAACCGTCACCGTTCAACATATCATCCTTCGTTATATTATGATAACGCATTACATACTTTTCCTTTCAGCAATTTCCGCCATCTTTGCGGCGTTTAATCTTGTATCGCCCTTGACACGAGAATAGGAAAGATATCCGTTCATACGTTCAATCTTTGTTAAATTCTCAGAACCGCATACAGGGCATACGTCCATTTCAAGCTCCTGGTGTCCGCATTCATCGCAATAAGCGAGTGAAAGATTTACACCCTCGTAGAATCCCATACCCATAGCTCTGCGAACAAGAGTCTTAATAGCCTCTCTGTTGTATGCGATAGGGTACTTAACATACTGAATCTTTCCGCCGTTTGATAAATTCCAGAAACGGTTTTCTAAATCCTGCTTCTGAATCGGCGTGATATCCTCTGTCACATGGCAATGGAAAGAATTTGATACATACGCACGGTCTGAAACATTTTCAATAATACCGTACTTTGCACGGAACTGAGTAATCTGCAAGCCGCAAAGTGACTCTGCCGGTGTTCCGTATATAGCATAAAGCTTACCGTCCTCTTTCTTGAATTTATTAACCATTTCATTGATATGCTCAAGAGTTTTTAATGCAAATTCTCCGTCCTCAGCCAATGACTTTTTATTGTGAAGCTGCTGCAATTCATTGAAAGCAGTGATACCGAATGAAGCAGTAGCAGACTTTAACAACGGCTTGATTTTATCGTGAAGACCGAGATTTCCGCCGTAGAAACCACCCTCGCAATATGCAAGAGGATTTGTCGATGCACGCATCTCGCCGAGATAATCATATGTTCTTAAATGCAGCTGACGAATAAGCTGTAAGTAATAATCAAGCGTCTCAAAGAAATCCTTTGACTCAAATTTCGCCTTGGCATATATCATCGGAAGATGCAACGAAACTGCACCGATATTAAAGCGACCTACGAATACCGGAGTATCATTTTCATCAGCAGGCTCCATACCACCTCTCTCATACCATGGAGAGAGGAAAGCACGGCAACCCATAGGTGATATAATTTTGCCGTATTTCTTGTACATTGACGGTACATAGCCCTCGCCTGTAAGACTGAGCCAGTCGGGGTACATAGCTTCAGCAGAGCAGTCTATACCTGCTTCAAATACATCCTCGAGCGGACCGCCTTCGCTGTGAAGCTTTTCATCATATAAGAATACAAGCTTAGGGAAGAGTACGGGCTTGGCGTATCCCTTTTTGCCCTGACCGTTCTTGCGAACCTTGAGCATAGAAATAGAAGCCATCTTCGCAAAACGACCTGTTCCTGTACCGAAGGTTACAGTGATAAACGGATAGTCGCCACGGCTTGATGAAACTGAATTAAACTTATACTCCCAGCCCTGGAAACCCTGTTCAAAATCGCGCTTTATATCAATAAGAGCAATTTCCTCTGCACGTTCTCTGTCTATTCCGTACGATACATATTTTTCGATATATTTTACATATGATTTCTCGGCATACGGCTCAAGAATAAGATCTGCACTCGGAACAGTAAATCCGCCGTACTGCTGAGAAGCGGCACTTAAAACGATATCGCCGATTACATCAAATGCAACATCAAGAGTCTTAGGCTCATTATACCAGAGATTGCCCATCTCAAAGCCGCCCTTTAATACATTTTCAACGTCAAAGAGACAGCAGTTCATGGTGTCACGTCTTGCCGACATATCATGAATATAAATGTAACCGTCTCTGATAGCTTGTCTTTCCTCTGTTGTAAGGAAGAACTTCTTGTAAAGCTCCTTGTTAAGCTGATTAAAGATAAGGCTTCGCTTGGTTGATACGAGAGCTGAGTCGGTATTTGAATTTTCCTTATCGCCGATATACATAATTGACTGCGACTTGCGGTAAACCTCATCAAGCATCTGAACGAAGTCCTGCTTGTAGTTTCTGTAGTCGCGGTAGCTTTTTGCAACAGTGGGGTTAACCTTTTCAAGGGCACCCTCCACTATATTATGCATTTCTGCAATCTGAATTTCCTCGCGGTTCATGTTCTCACATTCGTGTCTTACAAAATCGCAGATAAACTGTTCGTCTTCCTCTGTAAATGTAACAAGAACACGAAAGGCAGATTTATTTACCGCATCAACAATTTTCTGTACATTAAACTGTTCTCTGGTTCCGTCTTTTTTTACTACCTTCACTTGTTTTCATTCCTTTCGATTTCTGATATTTTCGTTTATGTATAAATCCGTCACTTGTGGCATATTTGCCGTATGTCCGATAAACAGACCACAATATATTGTGGTTGCTCTTTTGTTGTGTATGTCTCTTATTATACTCACTTGTCTTATAAAAATCAAGTCTTTTTACGAAAAAAACTGTATTACATTTACATTACATTTAATACATTTTAAGTTCGTGAAGTTTGTACAAAATATAGTAGTAAAAAAACGTCAATATGAATAATAAAAAAATTGTAAAAAGGTCTTGACAAGCATTTTTTTGAAACAAAACCACAATATATAGTATATTCAGACACTATATATTGTGGTTTGTGGTTGAAATATTATAATAATACATGAACAATAAAAGATAACAAGATATCTTTAGCAGGGAAGAAGTACGAGTGTTAAATGCAAATGGAAGTAAACTGAAATTCAGGGTGTAACCATCAGAAATGTTTATTGGGTGCTAAAAGTTTTTTGTGTCAATTTAGCTGACTGAGATACATAGGTGCTAAATCAACTCACCACAATATATTGTGGTATAACTATATTCCCGAAATGAAATTTTCTTAAATAAAGGGTTGAAATAAGCGAAAAAACAAAGTAAATTATCTCTGAATTTGCAAAAGATAGTTATTTTGTTGACAATGTATGTAAAAAACACCGAAAATATAAAGAAATATAGTCAATTTGATAACTTTTTTAGTTAAAATACTTGATTTTATGGAAGAAAAGTGATATTATATATAGTAACATGGTGATTGTTATTCACAATAAAACTAAAATAACAGGAGGAAATACAGATGGCAAGAGTAAAACATACAATGGATGGTAACAACGCAGCAGCTTGGGCGTCATATGCGTTTACAGACGTTGCGGCAATCTATCCTATTACACCGTCATCAACAATGGCAGAGGTTACTGATAAGTGGGCAGCTGCCGGAAAGAAGAATATCTTCGGAAATACAGTAAAGGTTATCGAAATGCAGTCAGAGGCAGGTGCTGCAGGAACAGTGCATGGTTCGCTTACAGCGGGTGCGTTAACTACAACCTACACAGCATCACAGGGCTTGCTCCTTATGATCCCCAATATGTATAAGATAGCCGGCGAGCAGTTGCCGTGTGTATTCAATGTATCAGCAAGATGTATTGCTTCACACGCCCTCTCGATTTTCGGAGACCACTCAGATGTAATGGCATGCCGTCAGACAGGTTTTGCAATGCTTGCATCAACAAATCCGCAGGAAGCAATGGATTTAGGTGCAGTAGCACATTTAACAGCAATTGAGGGAAAGATTCCGTTCTTACATTTCTTCGACGGATTCAGAACATCGCATGAGTACCAGAAGGTAGAGTGCTGGGACAATGAACAGCTTGCAAAGATGGTAAACTGGGATGCATTAAGCGAGTTCAGACATACAGCTCTCAATCCGGAGCATCCGGCTCAGAGAGGTACAGCTCAGAACGGAGACGTATTCTTCCAGGCAAGAGAGGCATGTAATTCAGTATATGATGCAGTACCGGATATATGTCAGAAGTATATGGATAAGGTTAATGCTGAAATCGGAACGAATTATCAGTTATTTAACTACTACGGTGCGCCGGATGCAGAACAGATTATAATCGCTATGGGTTCGGCATGTGATACAATAAAGGAAACAGTTGATTATCTTACAGCAAAGGGTCAGAAAGTTGGATTTATAGCTGTAAGATTATACCGCCCGTTCAGTGCTAAGCATCTTTTGGCAGCTATTCCTAAGACAGTTAAGAAGATAAGTGTTCTTGACAGAACAAAGGAGCCGGGTTCATTAGGCGAGCCGTTATACCTTGATGTATGTGCAGCATTAAAGGAATCAGATGATTTCAAGGATGTTGATGTATATGCAGGACGTTACGGCTTAGCATCAAAGGATACAACACCGGCATGTGTAATTGCAGTATTTAAGAATACAGAAAAGAAGCATTTTACAGTTGGTATCAACGATGACGTTACAAACCTTTCATTGCCGCTTGACGAGAATCCGGATACAACACCGGCAGATATCACAAGCTGTAAGTTCTGGGGTCTTGGTGCAGACGGTACAGTTGGTGCTAATAAGAACTCAGTAAAGATTATCGGTGACCATACAGATATGAACGTACAGGCGTACTTTGACTATGACTCAAAGAAGTCAGGCGGTCTCACATGTTCACACTTACGTTTCGGTAAGTCTCCGATAACATCAACATATTTAATTAGTAAGGCTGATTTTGTTGCATGTCATAAGGCGTCATATATCCGCCAGTACGATATGGTATCTGACGTTAAGCCGGGCGGCGTATTCTTATTAAACTGCTCATGGACAGGCGAAGAACTTGATGCTCACCTTCCGGGACAGGTTAAGAAGTATATTGCAGATAATAACATTCAGTTCTATACAATTGATGGTGTTAAGATAGGTAAGGAAATCGGTTTAGGAAGCAGAATTAATACTGTATTACAGTCAGCATTCTTTAAGCTTTCAAAGATTCTTCCGGAGGCAGATGCAATTCAGTATATGAAGGATGCAGCTACAGCTTCATATTCAAAGAAGGGTGACGCTATCGTTAAGATGAACCACGATGCTATCGATGCAGGTGCACAGCAGGTTGTTAAGGTAGAAGTTCCGGAAAGCTGGAAGAACTGTGAATACGAAGATATTTCAGTTAAGCATGAGGGCGACAGCGAGCTTATCAACTATGTAAATGATATTCTTGTTCCGATTAATGCATTTGCAGGCTCAAAGCTTCCGGTATCAGCATTCACAAAGTATCAGACAGGTGAGGTTCCGTTAGGTTCATCAGCTTTTGAGAAGAGAGGAATTGCTATTGATGTTCCGACATGGAACAAGGATACATGTATCCAGTGCGGAAACTGTTCATATGTATGTCCGCATGCTTGTATCAGACCGGTTGTATTAACTGAAGAAGAGCTTAACAACGCCCCGGAGGGTATCAAGTATGCTCCGGCTAAGATGCTTGACGGTTATTACTATACAATGGCTATTTCGGTACTTGACTGTACAGGTTGCGGTGCTTGTGCACATGTATGTCCGATGAATAAGAAGACAGATACACTTGTAATGAATCCGCTTGATACTCAGGAAAGCGAGCAGAAGTATTTTGACTATGCAGCAGCACTTGGCGAGAAGCAGGCAGTTCTTGATAAATTCTCACCGACAAAGGTTAAGGGTTCGCAGTTCAAGAAGCCGTACCTTGAGTTCTCGGGTGCTTGTGCAGGCTGTGGTGAAACACCGTATGCAAAGCTTGTTACACAGTTATTCGGAGAGAGAATGTTCCTTGCAAATGCAACAGGATGTTCATCAATCTGGGGTGGTTCATGTCCGTCAACACCATATACAGTAAACGAGAACGGTGAGGGTCCGGCGTGGGCTAACTCATTATTCGAGGATAACGCTGAGTTTGGTTTAGGTATGTTTGTCGCACAGGATACAATCAGAGAGCAGACAATCGCAAAGGTTGCGAAGCTTGCTGAGGAAAATCCGGAAATCAAGCCGGCATACGATAAGTTCATGGAGACAAAGGACAACAGTGCAGCAAATAAGGTTCCGACAAAGGAATTACTTGAGGCAGTAGCAAAGCTTTCATCAGAGGATGCAAAGAATGTTCTTGCAGATAAGGAATTCTTAGCTAAGAAGTCATGCTGGATGTTCGGCGGTGACGGTTGGGCATACGATATCGGTTTCGGAGGTCTTGACCATGCACTCGCATCGGGCAATGATGTAAATATCCTTGTATTCGATACAGAGGTATATTCAAATACAGGCGGTCAGTCATCAAAGGCTACACCGACAGGTGCTATTGCACAGTTTGCAGCAGCAGGTAAGGAAGTAAAGAAGAAGGACTTGGCAGCAATCGCTATGAGTTATGGTTACATCTATGTTGCACAGGTTGCTATGGGCTATAATCCGCAGCAGTGTCTTGATGCAATTTTAGAGGCTGAAAGCTACAACGGTCCGTCACTCATCATTGCATACGCTCCGTGTATCAATCACGGTATCAAGGGCGGTATGGCAATTGCTCAGACTGAGGAGAAGAAGGCTGTAGAGGCAGGCTACTGGCACTGCTTCAGATATGACCCGAGAAAGGCTATGGAGGGTAAGAATCCGTTCAAGCTTGATTCAAAGGCTCCGTCAGCTTCATATGAAGACTTCCTTATGGGTGAGGTTCGTTACAACTCACTTGCACGTTCAAATCCGGATAGAGCAAAGGAATTATTTGCAAAGGCGGTTAAGAATGCAGAAGAGAAGTATGCTAAGCTTGAAAAGCTTGCTTCAGAGGAATAATACAGAAGTGAATCACCCAACCCTTTATGGGTTGGGTGATTTTATGCATAAAAAGACTGTATCAAAACGATGTGTTCTGATACAGCTTTTTGTTGTTATAAATTACTTGTAATACATGAATCCGTTAACGGTTCAATGAAATCCTTTCCACCCCAAAGATACAGCCTTGTGTTATCTGAAATAACAATCTCGCAGGGGAGTATCAAAAAGTTGGTATTGACATAGTTTTCGTCAGTTATATCGTATTCTTTTATATCAATAATTTTTTCATTGTTATATGTAACCGCAAACAGTTTTGAATTATTATGCGGTTTTGAAATTATCAAGGATACTATATTACCGTTTTCAGCGGTATGACTATAAAATGATGTTTCCTCATATCGGAGGATGGGTCCGAGTTCTGACATTTTCCAAATATCATTGAAATCCCATGCTGTAAATGAATTGTCAGCTGTAAGTTCTTCTGCACTGAGTGGTGTAAGACCCGAAATAGTAGTTTGCTTGTTACTTTCAAGGAAATAGCAGTTTGTCAGCTTTGGAGCAAGCTTTGTTGTGGGGCTGATAACAGTACAAGCTATAAAATCTCCGTATGACAGCTTAGATGCGTTTTCGGGTACCGTGACTTTTCCTGTGGAATAGCAGTTGTCGGCAGTAGCTACTATCTGTTCGTAGTTGTGTCTGTTCTGGAATATAACACCCACAAATCCACCAAGGTAAGAAGATGATGCATCTTTTGTCGATGTGACATTACCGGTTGCATATGAATCATAAATCTTTCCGTCAACAGAATATCCTACAGCACCTCCGCCAAAAGCACCGGCATCAGGAGTTACAGTTATATCACCCTTTGCACTACACCGCGCAACCGAAAGTTCTCTGTTAGCTTTTATGTAATAGGTGGTATTATTCTCAGTATAGTTATTTGTAAGATAGCCGACAATTCCACCCGCATAAATTCGGGTTGAATTTAATGCGGTGATATCCATATCTGAAGAGCAATCTTCAATTGAAGCACCGTAAAAAACAGTTTTTATAAACAATGAGCTGTCTATGCCAAAGTCGGTATCTTTAGTGTAATAATATTTAAGGTTTGCATCTCCGGCTATTCCACCTATATAAGTGGAGGTTGCAGACTTTATTTTTTCTCCCAAAGAGCCTGATGAATGGCAATATTTTGCAGCAGCACCGTTGAGTAAGCCGCATATTCCTCCTGCATATGTGCCGGCATTGGTGGAGTTGACCTCCATGTCGGATGCGGTAGAAGTGCAGTTGATGATTTCTGACGGAGCAAATGCAAGTCCGGCAATAAATCCGCATACTGTAGATGTACCGCTATCAGACTCTGCCTTTATTGATACATCCGGCGTAATATTACAGTTGATAATCGTAGGAATTATATCAGCCGGTGCCGGATCGGATGTTGTGTTATGCGTAGCTCCGTTTCCGCCTACAACACCTCCGATACTTGAACTGGAAGCGGCCTTTAAAGAGCTTCTGTTAATGTCAACAGAAATATCAGCAAGCGTGGTGCAGCTGTCAACAGTTGCTTCGTTTTTTCCTGCAATTCCACCGATTGTAGCAGATGATTCTGCATTGGCTGTAATTGTTATATCACCTACATTACAGTTTTTTATATTTGAATTATTTACTCCTGCAATACCGCCCATAAATACAGATGCATTGCTGAGATTTTCAGCCCGGTATGTATGGTGTGCAGTAATTGTCGCTTCGGAATCAAGAGCATATGCACAGTTCGAGATTTCACTGATGCTGTCCGAGCCTCTGCCTATAATACCGCCTGCACTTATACCTGAAATACTATCTATATCAATATCAACTTCGGATGTGGAGTTGTTTATATATGCATCAAACTCAGCGGTTGCTGTGCTTGCGAACCCAAATATTCCTCCTACATACGGAGGAGTAAGAGTATTAACGGAAATTGAACCGTAGGCGTTACAGTTGTCAAGCTTGGCAAGACCAACACCCGATATCATGCCGGCACACACTGTGGTGTTTTGTGCGAAAGCAGAGTTATTTACAATACTGATGCTTCCGTTTACACTGCAATCCGTTATGGTAGCATAATTTGAAAAGGCACAAAGCAGTCCTGTAAATTCCGGAATTTGCGTAGCTGTTGTACCTGTATAATTAATGCTGGCATCTACAATATTGAGATTTCTGACTGTACCCAAATGTACAGTTCCGAAAAATCCCATATAAGTATAATCGCTGTCAGTAAGCTTGAAATTGCTTATGGTATTACCCTGACCGTCAAAAATGCCTCTGAATGAACAGTCACGGAGCATATTCAAATCGTCTCCGAAAGAATAAGCATCGTTATATCCGATTGGCTCCCATTCAATGCCGCCAAGATCGATATTATTCGCTAATTTGAATATCTTATTTTTTGAATAGTCAATATCCGAATTTACATTATCACGGAATTTAATCAAATCATCAGCTGTTGAAATGATAACAGTCTCCATTTCACTTTCGTTTTCTTCGAATAATGGAACCTCATCTATCTCTGGAAGAACAAATAATTCCGGAGTAGAATCATATATAACAATGTCGTCTGCTTCAGTTTCAAGCTCTGCCGATACAGGAAGAGCAGAAAATAACAAGAATGAAACAAGGGATGTTGCAATAATTCTTTTCATAATATATCATTCCTTTCATTTACCTTAAATGATTATACTATAAGTGCAAAAACGTGTAGGTTTTTCTTTACACTGGTACAATAATTATATAGAGTAAAATCCGCAAGGATTTTTTTCATTAATTGTAATCATTATACCATGAATTTTACATTTTTGCAAGTATAATCAGTGTTTTTGAATGCTTACATTATATAGACACCTTTACTGCCGTTTTTTATTCACTTTACAGAAAAAAACTTATAGAAATTATAAATAAAAAGAGACTGTTGTTCTGATCAACAGTCTCATATGTGTTAAAGTGTTTCGATTGCAGCACGTTCAATCGGGAAACCGTTCTTGTAACGTTCAATGAACGTATTAAAGCCGTTGACATCATCGGGCTTCGGATCCAGGCTTACACCGTTGTTGCCGGCAAATACCTTATTATCAAGATACTCGGCAAGAGTTTCGTTGTTGTCTTTGTTGAGCATATATGACGCTAACAGCGCAATACCCCAGGCACCGCCCTCACCGGCAGTTTCCATAACTGAAACAGGAGTGTTCATAGCAGCTGCCATGATGCTCTGTCCGACTCTTTCTGTTTTGAAAAAGCCGCCGTGACCTAAAATCTTATCAGCTTCAACGTCCTCCTCTTTAAAGAGAATATCAAGACCGACCTTCAATGCACCGACTGCACTGTATAAATGAGTTCTCATGAAGTTTGCGAGGGTAAATTTGCTTTCCGGTGTACGGGCAAATACAGGACGTCCCTCATCAAAGCCTGTTACATGCTCACCTGAGAAGTAGCAGTAGGAGAGAAGACCGCCGCAATCTGTATCGCCCTCTTCAGCCTTGAAGAATAAAGCGTTATAGAGTTCAGGAGTGCTGATTTCAATTCCGATTGTATTTGCAAATTCTCTGAAAATATTTACCCATGCATTGATATCCGATGTGCAGTTATTTGAATGAACCATTGCAACAGGATCGCCTACGGGAGTTGTTACAAGGTCAATTTCCGGATATGCCTTTGAAAGAGCTTTTTCAAGGACAATCATGGCAAATACAGAAGTTCCGGCAGAAACATTACCTGTTCTCTTTGCAACAGCATTGGTTGCTGTCATGCCTGTGCCTGCATCACCCTCCGGCGGACAGAGCGGAGTACCTGCTTCGAGTGTTCCTGTAGGATCAAGAAGCTTAGCACCCTTTTCTGTAAGAACACCTGCGTCATCGCCTGCAAGAAGAACCTGCGGAAGAATATCACGAAGCTTCCAGGGGAGATTTTTTGGTGCAATGAGATTATCAAACTTTTCGACCATTGTATTATCATAATTCATTATGTTGGAGTCAATAGGGAATACACCTGAAGCTTCGCCTATACCCAATACTTTCTTTCCTGTAAGCTGCCAGTGGATATAGCCTGCAAGTGTTGTAAGATACTCGATATCGGAAAGATGCTCTTCGCCGTTCAAAATTGCCTGATAAAGATGAGCAATACTCCAACGCTGCGGAATATTGAAGTTAAAGAGCGAAGTAAGCTCTGTTGAAGCTTTTTCAGTGAAAGTATTTCTCCATGTACGGAATGGCACTAAAATATTTTCATTCTTATCAAAGACCATGTAGCCATGCATCATTGCACTGAAACCGATTGCTCCAAGCTTCTTTAAAGTAACTCCGTACTGCTCTGTTACGTCAGCTGCCATCTTTGCGTAGCTGTCCTGAACGCCTGTCCATACATCATCAATTGTATAGGTCCATGTTCCGTTTTCATAGCGGTTTTCCCAGTCGTGGCTTCCGGATGCAATAGGTGCATTATCTTCACCGATAAGTACAGCCTTGATTCTTGTTGAACCGAGCTCAATGCCGAGAACGGCTTTTCCGCTTTCAATATATGACTTGATATCATTCATTAGAGTATTCCTCCTTGTAATATGTATAAAATTTACTACTAAATATATTATATAATATTTGGTTTTGATTGTCAATAAAACAACAAAAAATATACTGAAATAAATTATAATTTACCTTAAATAGCAACAAGCTTGCCTGTACCAATATAGCTTTAGGGGTCACATTATCAAGGTACCGTGCATAGAATAAAATAAGGAGATGATACATATGGTGAATTGGTGTATGCGTGGTTGCTCAAAGGCTGCGGGGTTGTCAGCGCTGTCGTTCTGCCTGGGAATCGTTGCAGGAATGTTTTTACCAATTGCAGCAGTAGCAGTCATTGAGACTGCATTGCTTGTACTGATAGGATATTTATGCTTGTTCAAATGGGAATAGGAGGTGTAGTATATGAAAATACGGATTGTAAAGCTGCCGAAGTGTCTTAGAGGAATATTCAAGACTATATTTAAGGTATAATAAAAGGAAGATGCGACCATCTTCCTTTTATATTATCCGCCAATCTGACACTTTAATCCTGATTTTTTAGCAACCTCAAGCAGCTGTGCTACATATTCGTTATCCATTGGCTCGATATTATTCATCGTGTAGCAACGTCCGAGACCGTCGTATTTCCCTTGTCCCAAACGGTGATAGGGTAGCAAGTGGTGCTCTTTTACTCCGGGAAGAGTTGCGGCAAATTCAGCTATTTCATGAATCTCTTCGGGGGTGTGATTGAAAGTGGGTATAATAGGGGTTCTTATTATCAGCTCAACCTTACCGCTCTCAGCAATTCTTCGTGCGTTTTCTAATATAAGCTCATTTCTAACACCGGTAAACTCCTTATGCTTTGCACTGTCCATATGCTTAATATCCATAAGCACATAATCAAGATGCTCAAGATAACGCTCAATTATATCCCATTTCTGATATCCTGTCGTTTCAATAGCAGTCGAATATCCCATATCGTGGCACGCACGGAGCAGATGTGGAGCAAAGTCGGGCTGGTTAAGGCATTCACCGCCCGAAAGTGTTACACCGCCGCCGCTACGTCTGTAATAGAAATCATCCTGTGCTATGATTGAAAGCACTTCTTCAACAGTAACATCCTCGCCGATAATTTTCTCTTCACCGTTGAAATTCATCGGATGGATGTCGTAAAGCTGTCCCTCCGGATTACAGCACCAACGGCATCGCAATGCACATCCCTTTAAAAATATGATGGTGCGTATTCCGGGACCGTCATGGATTGAATATTTTTGAATATCGAATATTCGCCCCTTGGCTTTCATATAGTTCTCCATTTATGTATCCTTTCGATATCAACCGCCGAAGGTCTGCTCGGTACGGTTGATAATATCATCCTGTAATGAACGTGATAATGTAGTAAATAATGCTGAATAACCTGCAACACGAACAACAAGGTTCTTATATTTTTCAGGATTATTCTGAGCGTCAATAAGAGTGTCACGGCTTACAACATTAAACTGCATATGCATACCTTTCTGATCAAAGAATGCTCGTATATAGGAAACGAAATTCTGTAATCCTGCCATACCGCTCAAAGCAGACGGATGGAATTTCTGGTTATATAACGTACCGTTTGATGCGTTTGCGTGGTCGAGCTTGGCAACTGAATTTGCTGCTGCTGTAGGACCGTTAGTATCAAAACCGCTTCTTGGGCCGACACCGTCTGCGATAGGGGTAGCATATAAACGTCCCTCCGGAGTAGCACCGGTCTGCTCGCCTAACGGCACATTTGCTGAAACGGGGTAGAGACCTGCCTGGAATATACCGCCTCTCGGATTCTTGTACTTTTCAAGCTCTTTTGTATAGATATATGAAACCTCTCTTGCGAGAATATCGATATCTTCGATGTCATTGCCGTATTTCGGACATTTATCAATCAGTTTGCGGAGCTTCTCATACTCTGCTTTCTTATCAGGTTCTGTCTCATTCACGAGGAATCTGCGACAGATTTCTGAAATTTGCTCCTCGGTAAGAACAGTTCCCGCTTTTGCGAGGTTATTAACAATCTGCTGAGTGAGTGCTTTTGCACCTTTCGGAGCAATAGGCTGACCAAAATTGTTTGCCATTGCATCCTTAAAGTCAGCAAGAGTATATAATCCTTTTTCGAATACAAGCTCCTTGATTGCATAAAGGGCATCAGTCATATTTGCGATACCGAATCCCTGCGGTCCGGTGAAATTATATATCGCACCGCCCTCTTCCATTGTGAGACCTCTCTTTATACAGTCATCAATCATTGTCGCTGCATAGGGGAGCGGAGAACGCAGCTTATGTGCAACATCTATTGCGTTATTTGCATTAACCATTAGCTTGATCATATAATGCATCTGTGCCTTGTAAGCATCAAGGAATTCGTCAAATGTCCTGAATGTATCTATCTCACCGGTCTTTAAACCTATCTGAACACCCTCATCCATACCGTTTGAGAATACAAGCTCCATAGGACGGCACATATTAAAGAATGCAGCGTCATGCCAACCATGTGTTTTGTGCGGTGTCTGAGGTTCGACACAGCCAATAATATTATAATTTCTGGCTTCTTCAAGTGAAATGCCTCTACTCATAAGAGATGGAATAATAACCTCGTCATTATAGTATGCCGGCAGACCGATACCTGTTCTAGTAAGCTCAGCACATTTAATCATAAATTCATTCGGAGTACCGTTCCAAATTCGTACCGAGAATGATGGGGCAGGGAGCATAGTGTGCATTGATGCCTGAATACAAAGGAATGATAAATCATTGGTAGCATCACGTCCGTCTTCTGTCTGACCGCCGGCACAAAGATTCTGGAATAAGCTGTATCCTGCAAAACCTTCTGCTGAAGCTGCATCACGAACTTTATTAAGGTCATTGAATTTAATCCATATACAATCAAGTAATTCCTGTGCGAATTCTCTTGTAAGATTGCCGTTATTGATATCCTTTTCGTATAACGGATACATATACTGATCAAACCTACCCGGTGAAATTGAGTGACCGCTCGATTCAACCTGAAGAAGCATCTGAATAAACCAGAATGTCTGGCATGCTTCATAGAAGTTTCTTGCCGGATTCTCCGGTACATTTTCACAGTTCAGAGCAATTATAAGAAGCTCACGCTTTCTTACAGGATCCGTGCATTCATCAGCCAGAGCCTTTGCAAGCTTGCTGTAACGGTGTGCATATGCTATAACTGCCTTACATGAAATAAGGGCTGATTCAAGAAACTCATTTCTCTGTGCGTAATCACCGTCACCGAGATCAAGCTTGTTTAATTCACTCTCGATTTCAGCAATAATCCCTTTGTAGCCGAGATTTATAACCTTACCGTAATCAACAGTATAATGTCCGACTCCGTTATAATAATAGTTTCCCGGAGCAAACATATTATGATTGATAGCCTGCTGTGCCTCGGGTGCCATGTAAGCGGTCGCCAGTTCACTTGTTGTCTTGTTCTTCCAATAAGGGAAGATGCGTCTTAATGCATCTTTATTTTCCTCTGATATGTAAAACGGGTCTGCCTCGCGAAACTCAACAGTATCAAGCTCGCTTTCAAGCCACTCAAATGAATACTCGGGGAATACCTGGCAGCTTCTCGGAGCAACGGTTGCGGAGCCGACAATTAATTCATTGTTCCGTATTGTTATAGGAATATTCTTTAAAATATGTTCAAAAGCAAGTGCACGTCTTTTGATAATAGGGAGAGCTTCGGTTTTTTTATAACTCTCAGTTAAAAGTACGGCACGGTCAGATTCTATTTTTGGCATTTCACGGTATAGCTCGTCAATAAGAAGCTGTATTCTGGGAGATGCCGGGATATCACTTGTATTAAACTTCCTCATAGTAAATACCTCTCACAAATTATATATAATCATTATATCATAGCTCAGAAAAAATTACAAGAGCTTTACATAAAAAAATCGAGAATAATTACATATTTTTTGAGGTTAAGAATAAAATTAAAAAGCGAAGCGGATAAAGATATATTGACAATTGATTGTGAAAATGCTATAATAATAATATTAAAATAATTTGTGGTAATATGGAGTATATTACACAAATCCATATTAAGGAGGAAAAATTATGAATAAGTATGCAGGAACAAAAACAGAGAAGAATTTATGGGAAGCATTTGCAGGTGAGTCACAGGCAAGAAATAAATATACTTACTTTGCGTCTGTTGCAAAGAAGCAGGGCTATGAGCAAATTGCAGCTCTGTTTTTAAAGACAGCTGAAAATGAGAAAGAACATGCAAAGCTCTGGTTTAAGGCTCTGGGCGAATTGGGCGATACTCCGGAAAATCTTTTGCATGCAGCAGAGGGTGAAAATGCAGAGTGGACAGATATGTATGACAGAATGGCAAGAGAGGCAGATGAAGAAGGCTTCCATGAGCTTGCTGAACAGTTCAGAGGAGTGGCTGCTATTGAAAAGGCACACGAAGAGAGATACCGTGCATTGTTAAATAATATTGAAATGAAACAGGTGTTTGAAAGAAGCGAGGTTAAGGTATGGGAGTGCCGCAACTGCGGCCATATTGTAGTAGGAATGAAAGCTCCGGAGGTGTGTCCGGTATGTAATCATCCGCAGAGCTACTTTGAAATCAAGGAAGAAAATTATTAATTTATGCAATTTAATAATATTGATTTTCATAATGTCGAGGAAATGGAGCCATATGATAAAGGCTATATAATGTGGCGTGTTCCGAAAAATATAAGAAAATGTCTTAATGCTCGTGCGGGAAATGAGGTCAGCAGGTATTCTACCGGAGTAGAGCTCAGGTTTAAAATGAAGAGCGATACAGTAAAAATACATTTATGTACGGAGAAAGAGGAAGAGGCTCAGACTGCGTTCACATATTTCGGTGGGTTTCAGGGAGGTTGGCAGCAATCGACAAAACCGTTGCGAACGGGAGAAACCGTTATTGAAATAAAACGTCCGGATAATCTCTGGTTACTAAAACGTATAGCAGCAGAAGAAAATATGCCGTTTAATCCGGAGGTTGTACGGGTTATTCTGCCATATGGACGGTGTTATTTTATGGGAATATCGGGAGATATAGAGCCGCCGTCAATGCAGGATGTTCCAAAGCAAACATACCTTGCATACGGATCGTCAATTACGCATGGCAGTCTGGCTCTTGCTCCGGTGTATAGCTATCCGTTCCGTATTGGACAAAAGCTTGGTTGTGATTATATTAATCTTGGCTTTGCCGGAACAGCACAGCTTGAAACGGAAATGGCCGAGTATATTATATCAAGAAAAGACTGGAGCTTTGCGTCTTTTGAGATGGGCGTGAATATGCTGCCGTATTTTGATGAACAGGAATTTGAGAAAAGAGTTGCTGAGTTTACAGATATACTGGCGAAAGACAGCCGTCCTGTTTTTATTACCAATATTTTTGATGCATATAAAGATAAAAATAAAATGAGAAACTTTTGCGATATCGTCAGAAAATATGCAAATGATAAATTTATTTTTACTGATGGTAAGGATATATTGTGTGGATTGAGATATATTTCACAGGACATGGTACATCCGTCACTTGAGGGTATGGAGAAGATAGTAAATAACTGGTCAAAAGTGTTTATCGAACATCTGAATGAAATATAAAAAGCAGTGAACGCATTCGGGCGTTCACTGATTTGCTTTATACGGGATTCACAACAGATAATGCAGCTCTTTCTCTGACAAAGTGATTATCAAATCGTGCTTTTACATCTTCAAAGGTAACGGATTCATATACCTCATAATAATCAAGATAATTTATGTTTTTGAAAATATTCTGCATGAAAGAAACACTATAGTCTTCAACATCGTTTAACGACTTGATGTATTTGCCCCAGACTACTTTTTTAATCCTTTCAAAGTCCTCACACGAAAGACCTTTTGTGCGTATATTGTCAATTTCATCAAGCATCATTTCATAAACTTTCTGAGGTTCAGGAGATTCGCCTTCGATGCTTGTATATCCATAATCAGCCTGAGCGGTGTAATCAGCACCGAATGACGGAGTGATAAGTCCGCTTTCGTAAAGCTTGTTATATAAAGCGGAGCTTTTGCCGAAAATCATTTTAATGAGAATAGCAATTTCAATCTCTTTCTTTAAAAGGGCTTTTCCGTCATACCCGGTATCAATATCCTTGAAGCCCATCATGAACATAGGCATTGCTACGCTTAATGATTGCTCTGTATAATGACAGTGTATGCTGTCAGGCTCATCAGGATAAAGCTTTGTAATTTCCTCTTCAAAAGGAGTGTTGTTTTTTATTCCGGATTCTATTACAGAAAGAATTTTATCGGGATTAACGTCTCCGGCAATAACAAGAGCCATGTTTGACAGGTTATAGAATGTGTTATAGCATTTGTATAAATAATCTGCCGTTATGTGGCTGATTGACTCAACTGTGCCTGCAATATCTTTCTTAACAGGATGATTGTGATAAAGGCAGCCGAGGAAATTAAAGAAAACTCTCCATCCGCCGTTGTCGTCATACATTCCTATTTCTTGTCCAATGATTCCTTGTTCTTTCTGAACACTCTCTTCTGTAAAATACGGAGACTGAACATAGTCAAGTAGTGTAGAAAGATTTTCCTCGATATTTTCTGTTGCGCTGAACAGGTAAGCAGTCATGTTAAATGAGGTAAATGCATTTGCATTTCCTCCATAAGCAGAAAATTTATCAAATACATTCGTACCGTCCGGCTGGTCGAACATTTTATGCTCAAGATAGTGAGCAATACCATCGGGGACGTTACTGATTTCATTTTCACCCGGAACTATGAAGCTTGAATCTACCGAGCCGTAACGGGTGCCAAAAATTGCATATGTCTTTGAATAATCTTTTTTAGGGATAATATATATTTTCAATCCCGACGGGTGAGTACCTGAATAAAGCACTTCACCGGTAATTTCACTTGTTTTTATCTCTAACTGCATTACTCTTCCTCCTTTCTGTCAAGAAAGTAAACTGTATCAAGCTCAAGCTTTTGAGCAACTTGGCGTACGTCATGCTTTGTCACTGATTTGATTTTTGAGAGTTTGTCATCAATACTCTCATTTGTTCCTGCAATTTCTTCGTTCAGGAAAAACTGCTGCATTGAACGCTGATCGTCATATAATGAAGTATAGCCGTTAATGAGCGAATTGATTGATGAATCAAATTCAAGGTCTGAAATATTACCTTTGCGTATTTCTTCAAGCTGAACGAGAGACTCATCATATGCTTTTTTGAAGTTTTTGAATTCAATTCCGGCGTTTATGACAAGAATACCCTTAAAGCGTTCAAGCTGTGTTGATGCGTAATATGCAAGACTCAGCTTTTCGCGGACGTTGTTAAAAAGCTTTGAATGAGCCCCCGCACCGAAAATACTGTTAAATACTGCAAGTGCGGCACCGTCCGGATCGCCGGGTGCTACATTTGTTCTGAAGCCGATAGCCAGCTTACCTTGTGTTACGTCCATGCGATCGGTTACGTTGACAGGCTCTGAATGCTTTTTAAGGATTTCGGTTTTTATCGCTGAAGCAGCTGTGAAAGAAAGCTTATCTGTGTATGCGCGCAACTTGTTTTCGATTGTTTCGATATCGGCATTTCCGCAAATATAGAAATCAATCATTGACGAAGTTATTATCTGTTTATAATATTTATATAATGACTGAGGAGTTATTGAGTTTATTCCGTCTATAGTACCCAAACGCGAGATGGCAAAGGCATCGTCTTTGCACATTTCCTCCTGACAGCGAATAGCTGCGTACGAGCGCTTGTCATTAATTAATGCATTTATTCTGTTTACTGCATTGACTTTCTCCTGAGCTACAATGTCGCAATCAAATGCATTGTCGCAAGAAACAGGCTCGAATAAAATCGAGAGCATAAGGTCAGTAAGCTGTGACAAAAGTGGTTCGTTTCCCGGTGTATAGCAATCGGAAATGGCTTCTGCATCAAAGTAAATAACCTGACTGTTTCCTCGTTTGAGAATTGTCGAGCCGAGAGTTGCTCCGTAAAGGGCTTCAAGATACTTTGATATTGAAGCCATATCGGGACATAATTTACATCCACGTTTAAGGACATAGGGAAGAAGTGCATTCATTGATGCGTCGTCCTTATTGATTTCACGGTGGATATATACACCCAGCGTAGTTGTTTTAAGCTTCGTCATCGGAATATAATGCAGACGAATATTGTTGTTTATCTGAATAGGCATTGTAATTTTCCTTTCTAAAAAATATATACTTATATTTTACTTCATTTGGTAAAAAAAGTCAACTTAAAAAGCATGTATTTAATTAAATGTTTACATTCAGGAAATTATTTCTGCGATTTCTCTAAGGGTAAAATGCGGATGAAGAGCCATATTTATGCCGTTAGCTACTGTTTTTGACATTTTTTCTATTACAATATCTATATCATTGGGTGTTACGGTGAATGCAACAGAATCATCAAGTAATGAGTCGGAAGAAATAGTCCGTGCATCTATTACGGTTGGAACACCTATGGCAAGGACCTTTACTCCCAATGTAGTGCTGTTTAGTCCTTTTCTGTTATTTCCCACGCCTGCACCGGGCTGTATGCCGGTATCAGATATCTGAACGGTATGAGAAATACGGGATATATCCGCTGCAGCAAGTGCATCTACAGCTATAACGAGTGTGGGATTAATTTTTTCTACAAGTCCCTTTATTATATCTGAGGTTTCTATTCCGGTCGTACCGAGAACACCGGGTGCTATTGCAGATACACTGATAACATCATCTTCAAAAAAAAGCTCCATTTTTCTTGTTACAAGAATGCTTTCTACCGTTGCACATCCGAGAGCATCCGGGGTTATACTGCGGTTTCCGAGTCCTACAACAAGGACTGATTTCAGCTCTGTCTTATATGTCAGTTCGCTTATAACAATTGAAATCATCTTTACGACTGCTTCATAAACGTCAATACTATGACATATATCGGGTGCCTCAATAGTTACATAAGTACCACAGGACTTTCCAAGCTGTTTTGATGCTTTTTCGGTTGTGATATCAACCTTAGTTATTTTTATATTGTCTAAAGTTTTAGTTTCGGATATTATTCCGTCTATTTCACCCTTTTGTTCCTTTCTCGCTAAATCATGTGCTTCTAAGGCTAAGTCGGTTCGTACGGACATATGCATTTCATCCTTTCATAAAAGACTGTATAAAAAGTATTTCACTCTTAATTAAATTTATACGCATAAAATCATTATTTAAAGCATAGAATTAAACATAAAGGAGTAAAAATACTCTAAGAAAAAGGGAGGCAAAAATGGAATTATTAAAAGAAACCGTAAGAATAGCCCGGACAATGTATAAAGGTGATGCTCGTGTAACAGCAGAGGGCGATGTCGCAGTTCCGGATATCAAGCCCGATATTTTAAAGCTTTTGCAGGTGGATGCAATATCATATATTACAGAAACTAATATATCTGAGGGCATTCTTGATATATATGGCTGTGTAGATATGACTATCTTGTACATACCGGACCGCGACGGAGAAAAGGTCAGAAGCGTCGAGGCATCCTTTGATTTCTCACATAGGGTTCAAAGCAATAAAATTATGTCGGATATGTCAGCGGAAGTGGTATCAAATGTTGTCCGTATTGACTTTTCAGCCATTAATTCAAGAAAGGTCAGGGTTAAGGCTATAGTCGGCATTGATTATGACGTATGCGGTGTAAAAGCTTATGAGCTGCCGTTTGAAATAAATGGAGCAGCAGAGGTTATGCGTGAGGCAGTAAAGCTCAGGAGTATTGTAGATATGAGTACTCACCGCTTCACGGTAAGAGAAAGTATCGAAATACCAAACGGTCAACGCTCCGTAAACGAGGTCTTAAAGGTTGATGTAAAGGTATTGGATACTGAATATAAGACCGTAACCGGCAAGGTAGTGGTGAAAGGTATTCTTGGTGTTTGTGTTCTTTACACAGATGAAGAAATGAATATTCAGTTTACCGAAGCAGAGCTTCCGTTCACAGAGGTGTTTGACGGAGAAGATGTTTCTGACGAAACACTTTGCGATATTGAATACAGCGTGTGCGGTATTTCAAGTAAGGTGGAGGAGGACAGTGATGGAGACAGGCGTATTATAATGATTGATATATCTGCCGAAGCACAGGTAAGAGCAGAGGACGAGGTGAGTTTTGAGATGATATCGGACTGTTATATTCCCGGAGAGAGAACTGTAATTGAAAAGTATGACGCTGAAATAGAAGAGGTGGTAGCTTCTCCGTCAATTCAGAATACAGTTCGTGAAATAATAAGCTTTGATGACAATATTCCGGGGGTTGCGGAAGTATATAATGTTATAGCTAAAGCACATGTAGAAAAGGTACAGCTGCAACGGAACAAGCTTTTATGCGAGGGGAAAATAGAAGCATATATTCTTTATTTATCCGACAATAACGAAAATCCTGCTTACAGCATAAAAAAAGATATACCATTTTCGTATATGCTTGACTGTGATGTTGATGCTGAAGGTATGGTACCGCAGGTAAGGACCGAAATTCGTCATGTCGGATATAATCTCAACTCGGCAGGGGAGCTGGAGCTCAGAGCGATTGTTTCAATAGCGGCAAATATAGTAAATCAAAGAAAAATCAGTGTTATTGATACGGTTGAAAAAGGAGATGGCGGTTCATCAAAGCGTGGAATTGTTATTTATTTCGTTCAGAATGATGATACTTTGTGGGATATTGCGAAGCATTACGGTGTAACACAGAAAGAAATAATTGAATGCAATAAATTAGTGGAGAATACGGACCTTCTTGAGGGACAGAGATTATTCATCCCTTAATAAATAAAGAAGCGAAATCGTTTTGGGTTTCGCTTCTTTTTGTTATTATCTGTACTATAAGTATTATCCGTGATATAAGCACTTTGTTTCATATTTAGCCTCACAGCTGACGTTAATTCCGAGACGGCGAAGCAGTCTTTCGTCCGATTCGCTCAGAATAACCGAAAAATGTGCATCACAGCCGCGAAGCTTTGACAATTGCTCCTTTGCGGACATAGCAACCGGGTCAGTCAATGCGGAGATTGTCAGAGCCATCAAAACCTCATCTGTATGAAGTCTTGGATTCTTATGCTGAAGATAATCTGTTTTTAAAGCACATATCGGTTCAAGAACCTCAGATGATATAAGATCAAGGCTGTCGTCAATGTTTCCTAATGTTTTTAATGCGTTTAACAGCAGAGCTGAAGCAGCTCCGAGTGTATTGGAGGTTTTGCCTGTAATGACTCTGCCGTCAGGAAGCATCATTGCACCTGCAGGAGCGTTTGTGGTTTCAGCCTTTAACAATGCAGCAGATACTGCCGGAAAATCTTCAGGAGTAATTCCGGCCTGATTCATCAGTAATTCGATTTTTCGCATAGGTGCTTCATCAGCTTTTCCCTTTAAGCAATTTACACATTCGCTGTAATAACGGCGAAGTATTTCCTGCTTGGATGCTTCACAGCAGGCTTTATCATCTATAATACAGTTTCCTGCCATATTAACGCCCATATCTGTCGGCGAAGAATACGGACAGCTTCCCTGAATTCGCTGAAACATTGTGCGAAGAACCGGAAAAATTTCAACATCACGATTGTAATTAACAGCAGTCTGACCGTAAGCCTCCAGATGGAACGGATCTATCATATTAACGTCATTAAGATCAGCGGTTGCAGCTTCATAAGCAAGGTTAACGGGATGCTTCAAAGGCAAATTCCATACCGGGAAGGTTTCGAACTTTGCATAACCGGCGGTGATTCCTCTTTTATGCTCATGGTAAAGCTGACTTAAACAGGTTGCCATTTTTCCGCTGCCCGGACCGGGAGCTGTGATTACTATAAGCGAACGGCTTGTTTCGATATATTCATTTTTTCCGAGACCCTCATCACTGACAATATGCTGAATATCCGACGGATAACCGGCAATGGTATAATGACGATAACATTTTATACCCAATGCGGTAAGATGCTTTAAAAAGGCATTTGCCGAGGCTTGTCCGTTATAACGGGTCAGAACAACACTTCCGACATATAAATCCAATTCACGGAAGGTATCTATGAGACGCAGGACATCATCATCATATGTTATGCCGAGATCTCCTCTGACCTTGTTGGATTCGATATCCTCGGCATTTATTGTAATAACCATTTCAACATCATCCTTCAGTTGCTGAAGCATACGGATTTTGCTGTCCGGAGCAAATCCGGGAAGTACGCGTGAAGCGTGAAAGTCATCAAAAAGCTTGCCTCCGAATTCAAGATACAGCTTACCTCCGAACTCAGCAATCCTCTTACGGATTTGTTCTGATTGGGTAGTAAGATATTTCTGATTGTCAAATCCTGTTTTTTTCATAGTATGCAACCTCGTTTATACAAAAAAATAATCTAAATACTATTATAACATATTTTTTACGAATATTAAAGAGGTATTTAAAAAAAAATAATATTTTTTTTAAAATGACGAATTAAATAAAGGCAATTGAGAAATTTTTATTAAATTTTTAATGTTTTTTTGTGTTAATTTGTAAAAAAATGCTGAAAATAATTTTTAAGAACGTTAATACAGTAAGATATTACCTGCGTATAGTATGCCGTTAAAAATTATGAAACAGAAATTTGCTGTAAGATACTTGATTTATTGATAAGATTATGATATAATAATATAAATATGTTTAAATGGTCTTAGTATGCCCATAGCGGCAGAATGATTTGAATATGAGGAGTAAAATTCAGATGCAAAAAGAGAAGAATATAGAAGAAATAATCAGGGAAGAGGCTGAAAAAAACGATAAATTCTCCATCTCTGATGTAATGTATAATTGTGTTAAGAGAGGTTTCGATTTTTTGAGTTCCCTGATACTTGGAGCTGTTCTTTTGATTCCATGCTGCATTATTGCGTTGGTAATAATTGCAGTAGATCCCGGCAATCCGATTTTTATGCAGGAGAGAGTAGGGAAAAACGGGAAAATAATAAAGATGGCAAAGTTCAGGAGCATGGTCAAGAATGCAGATAATTTGAAGAATGTCCTGACAACAGAACAGTATGAGCAATATGTAAAAGAATTCAAGCTTGCGGATGACCCGAGACTTTTGCCGAAAGGTGTCGGAGAATTTATCAGGAGGACAAGCATTGATGAAATACCTCAGATTATCTATAATATCTGTATAAAAGGAAATATGTCAGTAGTCGGTCCCAGACCTATCGTATATAAAGAGCTTATGGATAAATATACTACTGAGCAGCAAAAAAAATTACTGAGTGTAAAGCCCGGTCTGACGGGATATTGGCAAGCATATGCAAGAAACAATGCCGGTTACAGCGACGGAAAGCGTCAGGAAATGGAGTTGTATTACGTTGACAACCGCAGTATCTGGCTGGATATGAAAATTTTATTTAAAACAATCAGTACTGTTTTGAGTAAAAGCGGGGCACAGTAATACATATTGGAGTAAGATTTATGAAAGATATATATTCGTATGCAATGAAATTGGTACGTTATGTACTTTGTGGTAATGCGACAGTATCGGACGAAAATGCAGACTTTGAAAAATTGTTTGAGTTTGCAAAGTATCATAGTATTGAAAGCATGATATATGTCGGATTGCGCGATTCGGGAACGATTGTTCCAAACTCAATCATGACAAAGTTTAAGGAAATATATAACGGAGCAATAGTATTCGATACCATGCAGGATATGGCACTGCGTGAAATAAGCAATGAATTTGAAAATGCAGGGATTGATTATATTCCGCTTAAAGGCAGCTTGCTTAAAAATTATTATCCTATGCCTGACTACAGAAAATCCGGTGATATTGATATTCTGATAAAGCCGGAAGATGAACCGGAAGTGATGAGGATAATGGAAAAGTTAGGCTACTGCAGCATGGAGGAATTTGAAGCGCATGATATTCATTTGACTTATCAGAAGGAGCCTTACCTTACAATTGAAATCCACAGACAGCTTGTAAGAAACAACAACAGAGCATATCCGCTATGCTCAAAGGTATGGGATAATGTCAGTTTGGCGGAGAACGCAAAGCATCGTTATAATATGAATGCCGAATTTCTTTATGTGTATCTTATAGCCCATCTCGCAAAGCATATTTATTCCGGAGGGGCAGGCATACGTTTGATTACAGATATATGGGTTATGCGAGAAAAGTTTGTTTTTGACGACGAAAAGCTTGACCGATATCTGCAGCAGGCAGACCTTGTTGAAATCAATAAAATGATCATAAAGCTGACAGACCGTATGTTTAAAGCGGATATCAATACCGAGGAAGACGAAAATATCAGCTTACTTGAAAGTATAGTTATCGAGGGAGGAAGCTTCGGTTCTGATGAAACAAGGCTTATTATAGACAGCAACAAGGCTTATAAGAGCAGAGCAATGCGGATTATCAGTATGATTTTTCCGCCTGCAAAGGCTTTGTTAACAAAGTATCCGGTGCTGAAGAAACATGCATTTTTATTACCGGTTATATGGGTTTACCGAGCTTTCAGATTGTTGATATATAAGAGAGAACGAGTATCGAAAAAAATGAAAAACAGCCTTGATATAAGCAAAAAGAATTCAGCTTTTGACGAGATTATAAACGCTGTGTGCGATAAGTAAAAAAAGAAAGGAGGCTTAACATGAAAAAATCAGAGGAAACCATAAAAATAGCTATGGTTATGGGAAAAATGGAAAATGGCGGCGTAGAATCAGTTATAATGAATTACTACCGCAATATTGACAGAAGTCTTGTGCAGTTTGATTTTTTTGTGGATAATGATTCCTCCTTGCCGCAAAGGGAAGAAATTGAAAGGCTGGGTGGGCGTATATACATGGTTCCACCGTATCAGAGGTTGTTTCCGTATATTAGAGCTTTAGTAAGCAAATTCAGAGAGAATAGATATAAGATTGTACATTCAAATATTAATACATTAAGTGTTTTTCCGCTTTTTGCAGCAAGAATTGCAGGAATTCCGATTCGAATTATACATAATCACTCTACTGCCGGAAAAGGAGAAACAAAAAAGAATATATTAAAATATATTTTAAGACCGTTTGCAAAAATCAATGCAACAAATTATTTTGCCTGCTCAGAATTTGCAGCGGAATGGATATTTGGTAAAAGATTTCTGGAAAACGGAAAGGTAAAAATACTTAAAAATGCAATTTCTCTTGATAAATTTAAGTATAATGAAGAACTGAGAAGTCAGATTCGCCGTGAACTCGGAGTGAACGATAAATTTGTAATCGGTCATGTAGGAAGATTTTGTTATCAGAAAAATCATGATTTTTTACTTGATATATTCAAAGCTATACATGATACGAATGCAAATGCAGTGCTTATGCTTATCGGTGAGGGTGAGCTTGAAGAGGATATAAAGAGTAAAGCCGACTCTCTTGGGCTAAGCAACTGCGTAAAATTTCTTGGGGTAAGGAATGATACATACAAGCTCTATCAGGCAATGGATGTTTTTATTCTTCCGTCCAGATATGAGGGGTTGCCGGTAGTAGGTGTTGAAGCCCAGGCATCAGGACTGCCGTGTCTCTTTTCAGATGCGATGACAAGAGAAACGCATATGCTTGAAAGTTCTGTAATGCTTAATCTGAGTGAATCGGCTCAAAAATGGGCAAAAATCACTTTAGACTATAAAGGATTCATGCGAAACGATACATCAGAACAGCTGAGAAAGCAAGGTTATGATATATCAGTACAGGGAGTGCAGCTTACAGAGTTATACTATGAAATATTAAATTCGGAGGCACACAGATGAAACGTATAGGAATAGTTTCATGCTATTTTAACCATAATTATGGAAGTATGCTTCAGGCGTATGCTACTCAAAGAGCATTGGACAAGCTTGGTGTTGAAAATGAAACGATAAATATCAACGGTTTTTCGAGGGAGCTTCAGCTTGCTAAAATGAAGCATTTTATAAAGCTTTCTCTTACATCTGATATCTTATTCCAAAAGCTGGGAATGGTTGGCAATGTATTGAGGAAGAAGCTTATAAAAAATGAATATTCTGCACTTTCAGAGATAAGAGCCGGGAAATTTGATGAGTTTAAAAATACATATTTCAGACTTTCAGAAGAATATTCATCAAAACAGGATTTGAAAGATAAATGCAGCGAAAGGTATTCGGCGGTATTGGTCGGAAGCGATCAGCTCTGGTTGCCGGCAAATATTGCAGCAGATTATTATACATTGAGTTTTGCTCATGAAAAAATAAATACTATAGCGTATTCTACGAGTTTTGGAATGTCTGAACTTCCGAAAAGCTCTGAAAAGTCAGCGGCTGAATTTTTGAAAAAGATAAAACATCTTTCCGTCAGAGAGATAAGCGGACAGGATATTGTCTATAAACTGTCAGGAAGAAAAATCCCGGTGGTGTGTGACCCGACACTACTGTTTGACGGCGGTGAATGGTCAGATATACAAACAGAAGAGCCGCTGTATAATGAGAAATATATATTATGTTATTTCCTGGGTAAGAACAAATACTCAAGAGAATTTGCAAAGGAACTAAGACATAAAACAGGCTGTAAAATAATAGCGCTTGCACATCTCGATGAATATGTAAAAGATGATGATGGATATGCTGACGAAATGCCGTTTGATATCGGACCGGCAGAATTTGTTAATCTGGTGAAAAACGCAGAATATGTATGTACAGATTCTTTCCATTGTTCAGTGTTTTCAATTCTCTACAGTAAGAAGTTTTTTGTGTTCAGACGTTATACCGATACTACAAAGCAATCAACTAATAACCGTCTTGACAGTCTGTGTGAATTACTTGCAATAACAGGGGTAATTCAAGAGGGGCAGATGAACGTTGAGGATGCCATGAAGAATACAATAGACTTTGGTGCTGTGCATGAAAGACTTGCTGAATTCAGAAAGGAATCGTATCAATATCTGGAAAATGCATTGTTTGATAAAGGAAACACAGATTTATGATTGATATAAAAGAAAAAAAAGAATGCTGCGGATGCGGTGCATGTGCAAATATCTGCCCTAAAAGCTGCATTGAAATGAAACGTGATTATGAGGGATTTCTGTATCCTGAAATAAATCATGATATATGCGTCGGATGCGGATTGTGTGACAGTGTATGTCCGATTAAAAACAACCATCCGGAAGTTCCCTTTGAGCAAAAAGGATTTTTGGTACAGCATAAGGATGAGGATATTCGTAAAGACAGCTCTGCCGGTGGTGCTTTTACGGCAATTGCCGAGTATGTTCTTGAAAACAACGGTGTTGTTTTCGGAGTACAGTATGATGAAGAGCTTAATGTGAAGCATACATATGTAAAAACAAAGGATGAATTATACAAATACCGCAACAGTAAATATGTACAAAGCGATGTAGAGGATACATTTAAGCAGGCAAAGGAATTTCTTGACAAGGGTACAATGGTGTGTTTCAGCGGCACGCCTTGTCAGATTGAGGGGTTGCGTGCTTTCTTGAAAAAAGAGTATGACAATCTTGTTTTGGTTGATGTAATGTGTCATGCAGTCCCATCTCCGCTGGTATGGGGAAAATATAAAGAATTTATGATGAAGCGTTTTGGTAATATCAGTAATATACGTTTCAGAGATAAATATTATGGATATCAGTACTCGTCCATGTCGGTTTTTAAAGGAAATAAAGCAGTTTATCACGAGGGAATAGACACAGATTTCATGCTCAGAGCGTTTTTTTCTGATGTGTGCGACAGACCCTCTTGCTATGACTGTAGGTTTAAAAAGAGATATAGAGTTAGCGATTTTACTGTTTGGGACTGCTTTGATATGAGAACGCTTTGTAAGGATATGGATGATGACAAGGGTACAACCAGAGTGCTTATTCATACTGAAAAGGGAACGGAAATCTTTAACCGGATTTCCGATAAAATCAAATTTGCAGAAATAGAACCGGATTTATTGGTTAAAAATGTAAAAGAAATGTCAAGCTCTGTATCGGAAAATCCGAGAAGAGATGAGTTTTTTAAGGATCTGAACAGCCTTGGCTTTGAAGTTGTTATGAAAAAATATTTTTCAAACGGTATAAAGTCAAAGGCGGAAAAATATATACGAATTATATGTTATAAGCTAAAGATTTATAATTTAATTAAGGATTTGGCAAAGAAAGTGATAAAAAATAAGAGCAGAATGTGATAATTTGGGAGTTTTTATGAGCAAGAGGATATTGTTTTTTGTAGATAGAATGTTGACAGGTGGAATACAAAAGCTGTTATTTGATCTATCTGTGGCATTGGATAAAAACAAAATAGAACCTGAATTTTTGTTGCTGGATGATGGTAATACATATGATTTGGAATATAAGTTACAGGAAAATGGTTGCAAAATATATAAGCTGAAAGGAATATGGCTTCGTAAGCCACACGATTTTTTTGCTTATTGGAAAGCAGTTGATGATTTTTTTTCAAAGCACCATGATTATGCAGCAGTACATATGAACTCCGGACCTAAAAATTATTATGTATTAAAATGTGCCCATAAATACGGTATTCCTATAAGGATTGCACATTCTCACAATACTGACTATCAAGTTAAATCAGGTTTGCAGAAAATAATTGGAAACATTTGTAAATATCCGCTGAAAAAGCATGCGAATGTTTATCTTGCATGTTCTGATAAGGCGGCCGAGTGGATGTTTGGTGAGAAAACGCTGAAATCGGGAAGAGTCCAAATTTTATATAACGGCGTTGATATCGACAACTTTGCTTTCAATAAAAAGCTTAGGGACGAAAAAAGGCAGGAACTCAATATCGAGGATAGGCTTGTAATCGGTAATGTCGGGAGATTTTCTCAGCAAAAAAATCATATAAGGCTTATTGAGATTTTTGCTGAGGTATATAAAAGAAACAAGAAAAGTGTTCTTCTTCTTGCAGGAGCGGGAACTCTTGAGAGTGAAGCAAAGCAAAGGGCTAAGGAGCTTGAAATTGCAGATAATGTGATGTTTCTTGGATTCAGAACGGATGCTAACGAATTAATGCAGGCAATGGATGTATATGTTATGCCATCGCTGTATGAGGGATTTCCTGTGACCGGAGTAGAAGCGCAAGTGTCCGGATTGCCTTGTGTATTTTCTGATACAATAACAAGAGAGGCTAACCTATCTGAAAATACAAAGTATATATCGTTAAATGACGATAATGTTAAGTGGGCTGAGGTTATAATTGATTTGTCTGAAAATTCAGACCGAACCAAAGCAAAAGAGCGACTAAAGGCAAAAGGACTCGACATAAAGGATATGGCAAAAACGCTTGAAAATATATATTTTAACGAGGATATTTGAATGAATAAAACAAATATAGTAGTAAGTGTTATCATACCAACCTATAAGGGCAGTGATAAAATAAAGCGTTCGGTTGGAAGTGTACTGGCGCAAACATATCAGCCTACAGAAGTGATTGTGGTGGATGATAACGGAATAGGAACACAGGAGCAGATTGAAACACAAAGAGTTTTAGAACAGTATAAATGCTGCCAAAACTTCAAATATATCCCGCATGAAGTAAATAAAAACGGTTCTGCAGCGCGCAATACCGGGTTGAGAGGTGCAAGCGGTGAATATTTATGTTTTCTGGATGATGATGATGAATATCTGCCGACAAAAATAGAGAATCAGGTTAAGGAATTTGAAAAGCTGGACGGCTCATACGGTATGCTTGTAGGCTCTGTAAAAGTATGTGAAGGAAATTATGATTCAATGCTTTCAGGAGATTTTAAAGATGATTTTCTGTATGAGTATTTATGTCATGAAGTAAGTGCATGCTCAAGTACAGTTATGATAAGAGCTGATGTTTTGGACGAAGTAAAGGAATGGGATGAATCGTTTAAACGACATCAGGATTGGGAGTTTTTTTCAAGAGTTGCTGCATCCTTTAAGGTGAAATACATTGAAGATTGCGGTGTACTAAAGTACAAGTACGATAATAATCTGCCTAAAGACGGGAAGATTGCAGAAGAATACAGGATGCATTACTTAAATAAAATGCAACATTTGATAGCAAGATATCCGCATAAAATGCAGAAAAAGATATATTGCAACAATTATATTGATATAGGAAAAGTATATCTGAAAAACAAAAAAATTAAAGATGCATTCCGATTGGCGTTGAAAACAAAAATGCCATTTTATGCATTGAAAGCGTATGTTAAGGACGGACTCAAGTTTCTTCAGAAAGAAAAAATATTAAAACGATAGCTTTTATCGGATATCGAAAGGATAAAAAATGTCAAAACGTAGGGAGAAAATAAAAAAAATTGACAGCTTGATAGTTGTTGTGATATTGCTTGCGGATACTTTGTCAGGTATATTGGCAAAGGGATTCGGAATAGAAACAGGAGCAAACCTGTATGTACTTGTGGCGGTGTTTGCTCTTGGAATTTCAAAGCTTATATACGAGGCTGCATCGGGCGTGAGAGGAAAGTGGACCTTTACATATAAATCACTTTTCTTGCTGATATCGGTATTTATATTGTATGCTATAACATATATGACATGTGAGGATAAGTATAACTATACAGTTATACAATTGATATTTTATGCAGTTCTTCCTGCGATAGTGATTGGTCTTGATGTTGAGATAGAATATGTTCTTAGATATGCAGTATATATTTCACTGCTTACGGTGTTTGCTTTGGATGGATTCCTGGCTATACGCTGGGACGGATATGAACAGGCAGATTTAGGTAAAGTATATTCTTTAATCACAATGCTTATTTGCGTAATGTTTCATTTGAGATTTTACGGTAAAAAATCAAATCTTTTGATTAAACTCATTTATTGTTATGATTTATATGTATTGATTAGAGTGGTAATGGTAGCAAACAGAGGTGCTGTACTCGGACTATTGATAACAGCATTCGTTTTGTTCTTACATAAATTTAATAATGATAGTGTTCATACATCAGGCTCTAAGCGAATAATAACGATTATGGCTGTAGTTTGTCTGGTTATGGTTATTAATAATCATATGGACAGTATTTTGGAGTCTGTAGCAAATATGTGTACTGCTTTTTTCGGAAGTGTACCGAGTGCCATTACAAAAATGCAGTCATATGCAAGCAGAGGTGACTTAACTAATGGGCGAAGTGATATTATGGATATATTATTTACATCTATAAGCGAAAGTCCGATATATGGTCATGGATTGAATATGTTCAGTGCATATACTGACGGAGAATATCCATATCCGCATAATTTTATACTACAGTATTTGTTTGAGGGTGGAATACTGTTTGCATTTTTTCCGGTATTCTTTTCGGTTGGCGCGGTAGTAAAGGTTATTTTAGGCTTGGTAAGGCCGAAAGAACAATATATCTTAGCCGCAATGCTGGTATGTCAGTGTTTTCCTAAATTACTTTTATCAACTAATGTATGGTTTGGTACAGCAATATGGATGCTTATAGTGTTCTCGGCAAATAATTTGTTTTTCATGGGCAGTTTGCCATCCAGAAAGAAATATATAAACAGAAAACAATCGTAAGAATGAATGTGAGGAATTTTAAATGTCTGATATAAAAGTAAGTATAAGCTGTATTACATACAATCAGAGAGATTATATCTCTGATGCGTTGGATAGCTTTCTTATGCAAAAAACAAATTTTAAATATGAAATTTTGGTGCATGATGATGCTTCAACAGACGGAACTGCCGATATACTAAGAGAATATGAAAAAAAATATCCCGATATTATAAAGGTTATATATCAAACTGAAAATCAATATTCAAAGGGAGTAAAAATAACATTAGAATATTTATTGCCGCTCTATAAAGGTAAGTATATAGCATATTGTGAGGGTGATGACTATTGGACAGACCCGTATAAATTACAAAAGCAATTTGATTATATGGAAAATAATGAAGAATGTGCGTTATGTATGCATAGCTCTGTTGAGGTGAAAGCGGACAATAAAAGTATATTATCAAGAAGAATACTGTCTAAAGAGATTAAAGAATATGACATTATTGATGCAGTAAAAGGATTGGGAAGAAAGACTGCAACTAATTCGTTTTTTCTCAAAAGAGAGGTTGCTCTGCAAAAGCCTGAGTTCAGAATAATTGCACCGTGCGGAGACTATATTTTACCTATTCTTGCTGCTTTGTATGGAAAAATAATCTATCTGCCCGATGTGATGTCGGCACACAGAGCAAATGCAAACGGCTCATTAACGCAAATGTGGAAAAAGAATACAAATACAAAAAAAGTATATTACGAAAAGTTCGATAAAATGATAGAGTCGCTTAATAAATATACGGATTATAAATATTCAGAACATTTAAAAGAAGAAAGTGTGAGAAACTGGAGTATTTATTATATCATGACAAGGGATAAAAATAAAACAAAGGTTGAGCCGTATAAGTCATATATAGAAAGTCTTCCTTTAAAAGTGCGACTAAGGTTCTTTGTAGAAATGAATATGCCGGGTTTGATTATTGCAGCAAGGAAAATCAAGCATACGTTGATTGATATTAAATACCGGATAAAAGAGAGGGTATAAATAAGATGGGAAAAGCCACATCTAAGGTTGGAGTTATAAAAAATCTTATATGGAAATATGCAGAGCAGTGCAGTGGTCAGATTATACAATTTATTGTTTCGATAGTTTTAGCAAGACTGCTGACTCCCGAAGACTACGGTTTAATCGGACTGATAACTGTGTTTATTTCAGTTGCATTGGTATTTGCTAAAAGTGGTCTCGGACAGGCATTGGTCCAGAAAAAGGACGCCGATGACAGGGATTTTTCAACTGTATTTTATTTTAGCATTGTATTTTCAATCATTATATATGTAATACTGTGCTTGGGTGCGCCTTTAATTGCAGGATTTTATGATACTCCGGAATTGACAAATGTTGTAAGAGTGCTGGGAATAACAGTTGTAATTGGAACGGTTAACAGTGTACAGCAAGCTTATGTGCAGAAAACAATGCAGTTTAAGCGGTTCTTTTTATCAACGCTTGTCGGTACACTTGTATCAGCTGTTATAGGAATTGCTATGGCGTACGGCGGATTTGGTGTGTGGGCATTGGTAGCTCAGCAGATCAGCAATCAGCTGATTAATACAATTGTTTTATGGTTTACGGTTAAATGGCGACCAAAAAGACATTTTTCTTTTGAAAGTATGAAAGCGTTGTTTTCGTTTGGGTGGAAGCTGTTATGTACCGGATTGATTGATACAATATATAATAACCTGTATTCACTGATTATAGGTAAGTACTATTCAGCAACAGAAGTTGGGCATTATAACAGAGGTAAGCAATTTCCGATGCTGATAATTCAGAATATAAACAGTGCGATAGACAGTGTAATGTATCCTGTTCTGGCAGAAGCTCAGGACGAAAAAGAAAAAGTTAAGTCAATTACCAGACGGTCAATTGTAACAAGTACATTTTTTATTTTTCCGGCAATGGCAGGTTTGGCGGCAATTGCGGAACCGCTTACAGTATTGTTACTTACGGAAAAATGGCTTCCGGCAGTGCCGTTTATACAATTTTGTTGCTTTATATATGCATTATGGCCGATACATACAGCTAATTTACAGGCTATAAAAGCATTGGGTAGAAGTGATATTTTTCTTACTCTTGAAATTATAAAAAAAGCAGTTGGTGTTACAGCTCTTATCATAACATTACCGTACGGACTTATTGTGATGATGGTTGCACGGTGTATAAGCGTCGTAATATCGAGCTTTATCAATGCATATCCAAATAAAAAGCTTCTTGGCTACAGCTATTGGGAACAGGTAAAGGATATGGCTCCGTCATTAATTATTTCGGTAATTATGATGTGTGCGGCATTACCGATTACCTTACTTCCAATGTCAGCATTTGCACAGATTGTATTGCAGGTAATAATCGGAGTCACGGTATATGTGGGCTTGGCAAAGCTGTTTAAGCTTGAGTGCTTTGAATATATTTTAGATACCGTAAAAGGATTCAAAAATAAAGGAAAAAAATAATGAAGACAATATTGTTATTAGGTGGATCTGCACAGCAGATTATTGCAATAAAAACTGCAAAAAAACTTGGCTACAGGACTGTTCTGTGTGACTATCTGGCGGATAATCCCGGACAATATGAGGCTGATAAATTTTATCAGACAAGTACTACCGATATGCAAGCAGTATTAGATATTGCAAAGCAGGAAAATATAGACGGAATCATAGCATATGCCTCTGATCCGGCAGCACCGACTGCTGCGTATGTGGCTCAATCTCTCGGACTGCCGGGAAATCCTTATGATTCAGTAGAAATATTATGTAATAAGGATAAATTCAGAGCATTTTTAAAAGAAAATGGATTTAATACACCGGAGGCATGTGGATATACAGGTATTGAAGATGCATATGGTGATGTTATGTCCGGTAAATTTAATTTGCCCATTATAATCAAGCCGGTTGACTCCTCCGGAAGTAAAGGTGTTACAGTAATACGCACAACAGACAAGCTTGTTGAAGCTTTGGAATTTGCAATGTCTTTTTCAAGAGGAAAAAGAATAGTATTAGAAGAGTTTATTGAAAAAAAACACAACTATCTTATAGGCGGAGATATTTTTATTAAAAACGGAAAAATAGTTCTCTGGGGGCTTCTCAATTGTCACCGAGATAATAATGTTAATCCGTTAGTTCCTGTAGGAAAGAGTTATCCGCTTGATTTGGCGGACAGTGACATTAATGAAGTAAAAAATGTACTTCAGAGAATGGTTGATATACTTGAAATTAAAGATGGTGCAATGAATGTTGAGCTGGTTGTAGATAAAAACAACCGTGTATGGCCGATAGATATAGGTCCGAGAAACGGCGGTAATATGATTCCGGATTTATTAGGGTATATTTTTGACATCGACATTGTAGAGTGGTCTGTGAAAGCGGCGATGGGTGTTGATATTGAGTGTGAAATAAATAATTCAGATACATTTTATGCAACACACAATTTGCATACATCAGAAAACGGAAAATATATTGCTGCACTATTTTCTGAAGAAATAGAAAAATATATTTTAAAAAAATGCATATATAAAAATCCGGGTGATGTGATTGAATACTTTGATAATGCCGCAAAGGCTTTAGGAATTGTATTTATGAAGTTTGACAATATACAGACTATGTCTGATATTTTAAGTAATATCAATTCACATATTATAATAAAATCAGAAAAATAAAAGGAGAAGCTTATGAGAGAAAAGCTAATTATAATTGGTACAAGTACAAATGCAAAGCATGTTTATGAATTTGTAAAAGATTATGATTTATATGATATAAAAGGCTTTGCCGTTAATAAAGAATATCTTACTGATGCAGAGTTTATGGGATTGCCGGTATATGCAATTGAAGAGCTTGATAAAGTAATAGATAAAAGCGAAGTAAAGCTGTTTGTTGCTTTGCTCTGGAACAGACTTAATGCGGACAGAAAAAAATTGTATCTTGAATTAAAAGAGCAAGGCTACAGCTTTGCGAATCTTATATCTCCCAAGGCATCAATAAGAGGAGAGCTGGCAGGTGATAATTGTTGGATTCACGATTTTGTCACAATTCAGAATGATGCAAGGATTGGTAATAATGTAGCAATGATGGCATATTCATTGGTTGGAACAGGTTCAACGATTGGCGACAACTGCTTTATGGGTGCGAAGAGTACAGTTGCAGGCGGATGTAAAATCGGAGAACAGACATTTATAGGCTTAAGTGCTATAGTGTTTGATGCCACAACAGTCGGCAATAAATGTATTTTGGGAGCATGTACTGCCGTGAAGAGAAATGTCCCCGATTATTCATTATATAAGACATCATCGGATATGGTTATAAAAGAATACGACGAAAATACAATAGAAGAAAAATTAATGTTCAGCAAAAATAAGCGTTAGGAGAATACAAATGAAACCGAGTAATATAGGAAATTATTTTGAAGATTTTGAAGTAGGTGAAGTTGTTGAGCATTCGCTTTCAAAGACAATATTTGAAAGCGACAACAATTTGTTTTCATTGCTGACAATGAATTATCATCCGGTGCATACAAATGCTGACTATGCATCAAAACAGCAGCACGGTAAGGTGTTGGTTGTCGGAACGCTGGTATTCAGTCTGGTTGTCGGAATGACCGTTCCGGATATAAGCGGAAAAGCAATAGCAAATCTTGACTATGAGAGCATAAAGCACTTAGCTCCGTCATTTGTTGGAGATACAATTTATGCAAAAACAGAGATCCTTGACAAGAGAGAGTCAAAGAGCAAGAATGACAGAGGCATAGTCTATGTAGAAACAACAGGATATAATCAGGACAACATCCCGGTGATAAGCTTCAGACGACATGTTCTTATTAAAAAGAGAGAGGTATAAAAATGGAAAGAATTTTACTCAGAAATATGATGTATGTTCCGGCATACAGAGAAAAGTTTATAGAGAAATCTCTTACAGCTCCGGCTGATGCGATTATTTATGATTTGGAGGACTCGGTTCCTGCACCGTTTAAGGCGGATGCAAGAAAGATTTTAAGAGAATATATTGATAGAGGTGTATTCAAGAATAAAACTGTGTTTGTACGACTCAATCCGCTTGAAAGCAATATGCTCTCAGAGGACTTGAAATATGTTTTGCACGAGGATATTACAGGCTTTATGCCGTCAAAGATATACACTGCTGCAGACATGGATTACTATGATAAGCTTATAACTCAGCTTGAGGCAGAAAACAATATTCCTATAGGACATTTTAAGCTTACACCGCTTATCGAAACTACTTCAGCAGTTATGGATATCTATAACATAGCAAAGCAAACGAAAAGAACTGTTGCAGTATGCTTCGGAGGAGAGGACTTTTTGAATGACCTTGAGGGCTTACATAAGGAACCGCCCCGTTCACTTGATTATCCGAGAGCCGCAATAGCTATTGCAGCAAGAGCTGCCGGGGTACAGCCGATTGATACTCCGTATCTGGGCATACATGATGAAGAAGGATTTATTCATGAGGAGAATATATCATTTGAAATGGGATTTGCAGGAGTGCAGATTTTAAGTCCAAGACAGATTCCGCTTGCAAATAAATGCTTCACACCTGATGAGGAGGAAGTAAAGCGTTCTGAAGAGATTGTTGCTGCATGCAAGCAGTCAGCGGCAGAGGGTTCGGGAGTAGCTATGTACAACGGCAAAATGATTGGTCCGCCGATGCGAAAGAGAGCTGAAAAGGTTCTTGAAATTATGGAGCTTATAAAAAGAAATGAGAAATAAATATCGCAGTCTTTTATTTGTCCCTGCAACGCAAAAGCTGTTGCCTAAAATTGAAACAACAACAGCAGATGCAATAATAGTTGATTTGGAAGATGCAATTCTTGAGACAGATAAGGACAGTGCTTTGGATTTATTGTGTGGGTTTTTAAGCAGATATTCATACAGAACAGACATATATGTAAGAGTAAATCCGTCCAGAGTCAGTATTGAACTGCCAAGATTAAACGAGTTTCCGATAAAGGGATATATGTTGCCGAAATCCGAAAATGCAATTATGATACACGCATTTCATGAACTGGCACCGGGTAAAGAAATTATAGCACTTATAGAAACAGCAATAGGTATGGTAAGTCTTAAACAGATTGCCTTTGATGAAAACGTATCAATGCTTGCCTTTGGAGCAGAGGATTATACGACGCAGTGCGGAATAAAGAATGAAAATGAGTTTTTGGCATATCCCAAAAGTATGATTGTAGCTCATTCAAAGGCGTGCGGCAAAATGGCAATAGATACTATAAGCCTTAATATAACAGAACCGGAAGCATACGAGGCAGAAGCGAGAAAGTCTAAAGACTACGGTTTTGACGGTAAGCTTGCAATACATCCGATGCAGGTGGAAATTATTAATCGGGTATTTATTGATGATATTGAGTATTATAAAAGAATTGTTTCGGAATATGAAAAATGCGGCGAAGGAATTTTAAGACTTGATGGCGAGGTCTTTGAAAAACCGCATATAGAAGCAATGAAAAGAAGGATAAAGGACTATGAAGATTAATGTAACACGTTCTTCAATGCCTGAATTTGAGGAATATATTGAGGAAATAAAGGAATTGTGGGAAAGTCGTTGGCTTACTAATATGGGGGCTAAGCATAACGAACTTCAGGATAAACTTTGTAAGTATTTATCGGCAGATAATGTATCGCTGTTTACAAACGGTCACCTGGCACTTGAAGCAGCAATTGCGGCAATGAAGCTGACGGGTGAGGTTATAACTACACCGTTTACTTTTGCTTCAACAACTCAGGCAATTGTAAGGAACGGTCTTACACCTGTATTTTGTGATATTAACCCGACTGATTATACAATTGATGTGTCGAAGCTCGAAGCATTAATAACCGACAAAACATCAGCTATAATTCCCGTTCACGTTTATGGAAATGTATGTGCTGTTGATGCTATTGAAGCCATTGCAAAGAAGCACGGATTAAAGGTGATCTATGATGCGGCACATGCGTTTGGTATGAGAATAGGTGACAGAGGAATTGCATCGTATGGAGATGCATCGATGTTCAGCTTCCATGCGACGAAGGTTTTTAATACAATTGAGGGCGGTTGTGTAACATATTCAGACAAAGAATTAACCGAACAGCTTCTTATACAGAAAAACTTTGGAATGGAGAGTTTCGAAAGCTATACGGTAGCTGCAGGTAATTCAAAAATGAATGAGTTTCAGGCAGCTATGGGATTGTGCAATCTCAGAACTGTTGACAGGGAAATTGCAAAGCGTAAGACGGTAGTCAACCGTTACATAGAGCGTCTTTCGGGAATAGACGGTATTATCGTATGGCAAGAGCAGGACGGTGTTACACATAACTATGCATATTTTCCGGTACTGTTTGATAAGCAAGTATTCGGAAAAAGCCGTGACGAGGTTGCGGATGAGTTAGGTAAGGAAGAGATATTTGCAAGAAAATATTTCTATCCGCTCACAAGCTCTTTTGAGTGCTATAAAGGAAAGTTTGAAATACAGGATACGCCGGTTGCGCAAAAGGTTGCCGAGCAGGTGCTGACGCTTCCCTTGTATGCGGATCTTTCCATTGAAGATGTAGATAAAATTTGTGATATTATATTGAGATAAGGGGTGAAACCGATGAAAGGTATTATCTTAGCAGGAGGAAGAGGTACACGTTTGTATCCGATGACAAAGGTTGTATCAAAGCAGTTACTTCCTATTTATGACAAGCCAATGATTTACTATCCATTGTCTGTATTAATGAATGCAGGAATTCGTGAAATCTTAATTATCTCTACACCAGCAGATACACCAAGATTCCAGGATTTGTTAGGCGATGGACATCAGTTTGGTATTGAATTATCTTACGCGGTTCAGCCAAGTCCAGACGGACTTGCACAGGCATTTATTATCGGTGAAGAATTTATCGGTGATGATGCAGTGGCAATGGTACTTGGAGATAATATTTTCCATGGACACGGACTTCGTAAGCGTCTTCAAAAGGCAGCAGCTAAGACAGAAGGGGCAACTGTATTTGGCTACTACGTAGACGACCCAGAACGTTTCGGTATTGTAGAATTTGACGAAGAAGGTAAGGCAAT
>JAZQKZ010000069.1:0-4080 GCA_045542415.1 Clostridia bacterium | reverse complement strand
TGCGCGTAATCCCGCAATCCGACTGTTCACACCGAAGTCATTGCTTTCAATGCCGTTACACTCAAGGTGCAAACCAACAATTTCAATATTACTGTTATATTCGCCCTTAAGGGCACCTTTGTTTATAAAAGCATTACCGTTGATGCCTGTCACACTTGCTTTGCGCTTAAGAACCACACCTTCACAGAACATAAGTTTTGTATTATCGCCAATTTCAATTTGCTCGGAAATTTCATAAATACCGGGAACAGTAACCTGAATTACTCCTCCCTTATCAACTGCTTTCTGAAAAGCTTCGGAATTTTTATATGGGTTGTTTTCAGGCAAAAAACCATATTCGTTAGCATTAATCATAGCTTTCATCCCTGCAAATTCTTGTTTTTGAACCACAGTTTATTATAATACTGTATCATATGGAAAATTTGTACTTTCAAAACAGGAGCATGCGCACTTTTTTAATGAGTACTTAACCACCATTCGGTGTAGGCGTCGGGGTAATTGGTTTTGAATCCGGTTACCCCTAAATCGCATATCTGCTGCCACCATTCAGGGTAATCGCCAAGATTTGAAAACACCTTGATTCCCATAGACTCAAACATATCCACGTCCTCTTTGGTAAATGCCTCGTTATTGAGACCGACTTCCCAGAGGTCGGAGCGTTTAACGAAATCCATTGTCTTTTCATTGATAAAACGGATATTCGCACCGAAACGCAGTCCCTTCGGCTTACCGACTTTACGGTAATGCTCCTGTATTTCTTCGAGCACCTCCCAATCGCCTGACATGAAAATGTACCTTGAAACATTTGTCGACTTTGCAAGAATTTCATCCATACGCGGACACATACCCTTACATTTAAATTCGACCTCAACGCTGATATCGTAATCAACGGTTGATAACCATGCATCAAATTCCGGGAAGGTGATCATATGGGTCACTCTGTCTTCGATATAATCCGGCGGCGTAATCATACGTCTACCTCCGTAATGCTCTGTCCAAGGATATGGAGGATATTTAAGTTTGAGTGAATTGCGGTATGGTATATCGTATTTCTTAATCTGCTCAGCTGTCATATCTTTGAGAAAAGCATCACGATAACGTTCATGTGTCATATACCCCATATTATCGTTGTGAGTTACAATGATTTCCCCGTCTCCGCACAGCTGGATATCCATCTCAATACCCTCAAAGCCGAGCTCGGCAGCTTTTTTGAATGCTTCCAAAGAATTTTCGGGAGCGAACTGTGTAACACCCGTGTGTGCGAATCTCATAGGTATTCCGCAATACTCTTTTTTCATTATTTTAACCTCCACATATTATTAGTCTGCTAAATAAATCGGAGTTTATTGAGTTGCTTATAACTGTATTAACCTATAACAACTACCGCTTGACCTGCTATTAAATTGAGTGATATTTTTTTGTCTTCAACCGTAACGTCACAGAAATATTCATTGCCGTCTGCGGTGATATTATAAACCTTTGCTTTGTCAAAGTCAGCATCGGGGATATTCCATTCTCCGTCTTTTCCGTTTTCGGAATAGGCAATAAAGATTTTGTTATCTTCCGTCAAAGGCAGAATAACATCATTTTCTTTTTTCAGAACAACACCGTTTTTAGTTATCGAGAGATCCTCTGCCTTTGAAACTACTCCATCCGAGAAATTAACGGTATATTTTTTTTCGTATTCAGCATCGGGATTTTCCGTATATCCAAGTCTATTATAACGATTCAGGTATGTGTAAGGTACATGATATGTGCAGAATTCCTTAATGAATGCGGGAGCCCAATCGGCAGAATCATTTCCGTATTTCCTCCATATATCTTCACCGTGCATTGTACCGTAGAATACAGGCATCAATGCTTTGTCATTAAGATGACCGCTGTAAAGCGACGGCGGAATTTCTATACATTCATTCATACTTACCTGAGAAGTCCACCATGTTGCGGGAATTTTACCGAGAGTCCTGATAGGAACACTCTCCCACGGAATTTCCGTCATATCCTCACCTGCCTCGGCATACATTTCGCGGTTAGGACTTGTTATTGATTCGTTACGGAAATGTGCTTCACGGAAAGTGAATTCACTCGTAATCTCAACACCTTTTTCAAACATATAATCAAGCATTGCATTTCTTGCTTCGTCCTGTTCCTCGATATAGGTTTTAGGGTTAAGGCTTTCTGCAAGACAGAAATTATCAAGATGTATAGTACCTGCCTCTGCAGCGGGAATAACTTCAAGGAAACGGTCAAACAATCTTTTAAAGATACCGCTTTCCCACAACTGCTTATATGATGTTTTGTAACAATTACGGTTATTGAGCATCTGCAAAACAGCAGGTTTACCGTTGATATCTTTACATACAGAATCCGTTGCCACAAGCTCGTGGAAAATGCCGTCTTCCTTTACGGCATCAGAAACATTTACATGCACACTTATAACTGTGTTATATTTTTTTGCTTCCTCATAAAGCCACAAAAAACTGTCATGTGCTGTTTTATCCTCATCACGCTTAAGATATTCATTCACCGTATCCATTTCAGGCCAGCAATCATCGTGACCAAGTCCCTGCCAGCCCACAAGGTAAATAATCTTCTGAATCCCCTGAGTGATTTTATCAACAGCCTTTACGATTTCAAGTGCCTGTTCGAAAGTTACATACACATTTGAACGGTTGTTATCAAAATCAGGGTCGGCAAGATACATTTTCATCCATAACGTCTTGGAATAATCGTATTTGAATTTATACTGATTCATAATTCAGCCTCACTTTATTCATTCGTTTTAACGTTTGCAGATGCAAAAACTGCAGGAGAATCGGATGTTTCAACTTCTTTTTCTTTAACAGAATTAGCCTCGGCTCTTTGTTTGAGCACTTCCATAACATGAGCGTGCTTTTCATCACAAAATTATAATATAATAAAACGCACAAATCAATACTGATAAGTGCATTATTTTTGTGAATATTTATTTAATAAACTTCGCTTTTTATTTCAAAAAATCATAGAATTCTTTTGTGTATAGAGGCATATGGAAACTAAGAATGACGGGATATTGTTTCTTAATATTTTCTGTGACCTTGCAAGACTTATGTTTCTGTAGGCGGCGTCTTCTTTTGTCTCAGCCGGATAATGACTGAATTCGTGATTGCCAATATAACTCGCCGTCAGGCGTAACATCACTCACGAAGTGAACATCACTGTCAAAGTCAACATCAGTTGCCCGTAAGGGCATACATCGTTACAAAAAGAAAGGCACTTCCGAAGAAGTGCTTTCTTTTTGGCCGTACGTCTTATTTTAGAACCATCGATATTAATTTCATATCAATATCCGTGGTCAACATGCTTCCAATCGCCACCTGAAGTTCTCACCAATATCCAATTCCAGTTTTTGTAAGTAAAATCAGAATTAAGACCGCTGTTTCCTGCGGGAGAATCTGTATCAAACGACGACAACAGCACAATTACTTCGTCAGCATTATACCGCTCCGCCCAATCCTGATATTCTGCGGACACATCATCACCGGCATAATATATTTCAGTAAGAGTACAACCACTCCACCCTGCTTTAAATTCCTTTGTAATTGTGCTAATCGCCAAAGAAATATCTTCCTGTGAATATATTTTCGACTCAACAAAAGGTACCGTTACACCATCGGTTTTACCACCACTACAAGCCCATAAGCTGAGAATCAACAAAACCAACATTATTACAGATATCAGTTTTTTCGTATTGTTTCAACTCCTTAATATTTTTGTTGTATAATAACTATAACACATCAAAAAAATAATTACAACAGGTGCGGGTGTCAAAAAATCAATGCGAAGCATTGTATATCATCAAGCCGACAGTTATGCACACTTCGTGTGATGATATACCAAGCCTGTCGGCTTGGATAAAAAAATCCGACAAGTCGAAACTTGTCGGATTTTTTGGAGGCGCCACCCAGATTTGAACTGGGGAATAAAGGTTTTGCAGCCCTCTGCCTTCCCACTTGGCTATGACGCCTTATTAAAAAAATGGAGCGGATGACGAGGCTCGAACTCGCTACCTCCACCTTGGCAAGGTGGCGCTCTACCAGA
>JAZQKZ010000068.1:0-3385 GCA_045542415.1 Clostridia bacterium | reverse complement strand
AGTGGCATCATCCTCAGTACCAATAAGCCACCAGGCTGCATATCCACCGCCCTTGGTGTCAGGCATCTTCATTCGTATCTCAAAATAACCATATTGGGTTGCATAGCCTTCGAAGGGCTCTACCTCCATCTGTTGCGCACCGCCGGGATGCAAATTATTCTTCTCCCAGGTCTGAATACCATTAGCTATCCACAAAAGGTTATCGGGATCTACCGAACCCGGCTGACCGCCGAAGTAATCAGGAGAATCTTTTGTAATATACAGATTCAGGCAGCCATCCTCAACCTTATATCTTGCAGATGAGCCTGCTGTGTTAGTAGTACAGTGAGGCAGATACTGTGGCAACCAGGATTCTGTATCTAATTTACCATCATTAAATTCGGTGCTGAAATCAAGAACATAGCCTTCTTTTTCGAGAACACCATTCTCAAGGTCACTTTCTTCTGCAGAACTGACACCACAGCCTCCTAACAACGAACCGATCAACATAGTTAATGCAAGTAACAAGGATATTTTCTTTCTGTTCATACTACACCATCCTCTAATAAAAATTCTTATTTATCGGTTAGATTGTATCACATAGTAACATCAATAAACAATATAAATCGGTGAGTTGCTTACTGCGATTTTCCCACTGATTTCAATGGGGTTGCCGTACATATCAAAGGCTTCGTATTCACCCTCGGGTGCAGGAATTTTGGTTTTATCACCAAGGCTGTAATACACTTCTATTTTCTTTCCGTTTTGATTGTATTCATCAATCACAAGGTCTTTTTCATTTGAAATATTCTTCACAAAATCTGCATTACCGAGAAAACGGATAACCGTTGCATAGGAAATAACGGCTTCGGTAGGTTGCAGGTATTCGTTGAAATATGCAAAGTCATTGATATCATTTTCAGGTGTAACGGTCTTTCTGAATGCGAAGGAAACAAAGCCTTTAGCACCTGTTGAACGACTGTAAAGTGCCTTACAGGCAATTGTTGAGGCATCCGCACCACCAACACCGCTTTCGCTGTTGAATCCGCCATCCGTAAGACCCGCTTTATTTGTAAGACGGAGCATCTGAGTCATATAGTCGTAATAGTTATCAAGTCCATCGTGATTGTGATAACCGAAGCTGTCAAGCAAGCCTTTGTTTATAAGCTCTGCAGATTTCTGATAATATTCTGAATTGGTTTCTTTCTCTGCAACTGCAAGTCCACCGGAATAAACACAAGCTGACTTGTTTTTTGATTTTAAAGTTTTTGAGGTATCTTCAAGAAGTTTAAAATATTCTTCGGAAGTTCCTGCAAAAAAATGCCAGTTAGGTTCATTCCATATTTCCCATAGAATATCCGTATTATCTGCATAATGGTCGGCAACCTTATTTGTAAAATCATTCCAGAGCTTAATATCAGGAGGATAAGTCCACCCGATTGATTCATCGTAATTCTTTTTAAATTTTTCAGAAGCTGACCACTCCCCTGCATTGTAGCCGAGAAGCCAGTTATATTTCATACCGTGCCTATTAACCTGTTTAACAAGGTAATCCTGAACCGAATAATTCATATCTCCGTAAGGCTCGCTCTGCATTGCTCCCCAGCCTACACTGTCTTCGCGGACAAGGTTAGCACCAAGATATTCTGCCACATCGAGAATTTTATTAACGGATTCTTCTGCATTGTAACCGGGAACACAAAAGCCTTCGCCCCAGGTATATGCACGTGTGATATATGGCTGAACTCCGTAGTAAAAATCGTCGCTTGCCTGCTCATTTTTCGGAAGAACGCCAACAGTAAAGCTATGCTCTTCTTTACCGAATTGTTTAATCTTAATGGTAAAAATACCGTTCTCCTGTGAAGCAAAGCTTAAAATGCTATAAGGAGAGTTATAATCAAATGTAACATACCCCCATTTATTGAAACCTGTTTGCTCACTTGTAATAAAAACTATTGCTTTAGTTCCACTCGAAGCTTCATCAAGACACTCGAGAACAATATTGATTTTTTCATTTGGTTCAAAAAGGTTATCGTCACCCTCTACTCCAAAACGCAATAACTCGCTTTCGCCGTTTATGTAATATTGAACGCTTTCCTCAGTATTTGAAACATTTATTTTATTGTTGTGAAGAATGATGCCAAAAACTATACCAACCACAAGCAAAACAGCGATTATAATCAATATAATTTTCAAGACAGTTTTTTTCATAATCATACCTCGTTAAATTCAAGTTTAACAGATTATTCAGATATAGCCGAAAATAATTGAACCCCGTACGCCTAAAATTCAAATCTTTCGGCACATCACAGCGTTTTTCGCCTTAATATACGCCATATTTCAAACTTTTTGACGCAGTTAGTGCGGAAATTTGCCTTAAGAAACCGTGCGGTGTTCAACTCTTTTCGGCTATTTCATAAGTGTTATTATCCAGATCGATTATAACCGAAGTACCGTCGGAATATGTAGCTTTTTGCTTGCGATAGCTTCCGAGGAATTCGTGCTTCATCATTTCTTTGTTGTAAAGCTTAGCCTGAAGCTTGCAAAGAGGTTCAATGCGTTCCAATTCCTTTATCAGTTTTTCATCGCTCATCATTTCAACATCAGCGGTTCGGTTATCCGTACCTATTTTACGCAGTTCGTTGCCGTAAGGATGAATATACGGCATACCTGCATTGAGTGCTCCGTATAAATCGCCGGCATCACCTTTGGGAATCCCCCAGTTATTGAACCAATTCCAAGGCACCATTATGCAGTCATGATAAACCAGATTGCCGAGAGGAACGGGAATTCCCACTGCTTTTCCGTTTTCCTGCGGAATAAGTGCGTGAGGACCGTGATGAACAAGCGCGAGATGATTGAGCATCTGCATTCCCGGCTCTTCTGAAGACATAATAAAGCCTTTTTCATTAAGGTAATCGAAGCATTCTCCTCGCAGCTTCATGCTTTCTTCTCTTGTGATTCTGTGGTCCTTGTGAAAGCACTCGTCACCGGGCATAATTGAAAAAACATCAAGATATGCACCTTGAACATCTATGCCGTTTTCTTCAAGCTCAGAATATGTTTTCCTGACCGCATCAAGAGCAAAGCAGGAACAAAGATAAGTGTGTTCACCGCCATCCCAGATTGAACAGTAAGGATTTGAACCGTCTATATTCGTTACGGCTTTATTTTTATCAAAAACAGGACTGTCATAATAATAATCTCTGTATTGGTCATGGAGTGCAAAAACATAGCCGAGCTCACTGCTGACACGGGAAAATTCTTTGAAGCCTTCCCATCCGCCTGCCTGCTCACAGGGTGGAAGAATATAGGGATGATTGTTATCATATCCGTCCTTACCCCAACCATCAGTATGTATATACAGCTTATCAAGACCGAGAGACTTCAGCTTTTTGATTTGTTC
>JAZQKZ010000067.1:0-1581 GCA_045542415.1 Clostridia bacterium | reverse complement strand
AGGATTCAATTGCACTCGGCAATTATGATATAGATATTCACAGTCCTACGGGAACGGGAACAAGTCACAGATATTTCGGTGAGGGAGAATTTTATACGATTCCTTACCGAACCCTCCTGCCGAAGGAATATGATAATCTTCTTGTTGCAGGCCGTTGTATCTCCGCAACTCACGAGGCTCAGGCTTCAATCAGAATAATGCCGATTTGTTGCTGCCTGGGTGAAGCTGCAGGTACAGCTGTTGCTATTGCGCATAATACAAATAAAAATGTGCATACGGTTGATATAAAAGCATTGCAGAAAAAGCTTATAGAAAACGGTGCAGTGTTATAATGATATAAGGAGGCTAAAATAATGAAAAAAGAGTATTGCGGAATGCCTATGAGATTTGCACACACGGGAGTTACACAGTTTGCTCCCGAAAATTCCTTGGAAGCATTCAAAAAAGCTGCCGAGCTCGGCTTTGAGGGTATTGAGATGGATATCCAGCTGTGCGGTGACGGGGAAATCATTGTAACTCACAACGATAATATGGGGTATATGACACATGAGCGTTATCGTGATGCATTCTTCAAAGATATGACAGCTGAACAGATTAAGAAATACGATATCCCGTACCGCAATTCACTCAAGCTTAAATATCCCCCTTATCCCTGGACGGAGCATTACGGAGGCAGACGTATGATTACGCCGCCGGATTACATCGAAGACAGAGTGACCCATATGATCTCCTTCCCGGAATTTGATGCATGGTTATCAACCGTTGATTACGACATCAGTGTTGAGGTCGAATTTAAATGTAAGGGTATGTGTCCGCGTATGGATGAAATTCTTGCAAAATCGTCAAATGTTTCAAGGTACATTTTTATGTCAGGCGATTGGGAGGTGCTCGAAGAAATACAGGAGCATTACCGTAAAGTCGGTAAGCCGGAGGGGCTGCGTTTTGGTGCGAATATCCGTTTTATCAATGAAAAGACAATGGATTTCGTTAAACGCTCCGACCTCTGGGAAGTCGGGCTCAATAACGAGGCATTTACCAAAGAGGACGTGGATATGTTTGAGTCTATGGGAATCAAAGTATTTTCAAATCTTGGCGATTACCCGGAATGGTGGCAGCAGATATGCGACTTGGGCGTAACCGGATTCAAAACCAATTACCCCGATGCCTACACCGAATGGTGGTTAAGTACTCATTAAAAAGTGCGCAAGCTCCTGTTTTTTAGCGCAAATTTTTCATGCGATACAGTATTATAATCAGCTCGAAAAATTCTTATTTGATAAAAAGTTATACCGCCTATGCAAATCAAAAAAAGCAACAGTTTTCACGTTGTTGCTTTTGAAATTTCAATTCGACAAATTTCAGTTTATTGAGTTGTTGTTAATTTACAGTAAATTTAAGTGTGGTTCTAAACTGAGACGTACTGCCAAAATAATCGACTTGTTTCGACAAGTCGATTTTTCATTTATGTCCGCAGGGCATAACTTCATTACGAGCGAAGTGAGTACTTCATTTGACAGTTTGCTGTCAACTTCATTGTCCGATTGCGGACATAAAACGAAGTTGCCTTGCGGCAAATGAAGT
>JAZQKZ010000066.1:0-100590 GCA_045542415.1 Clostridia bacterium | reverse complement strand
TCGATGGCGTAGCGTTGTAGAGCAAGCTTCGCGACTTTATATCAGGATAATTACTGTATTTGTGACAGGATGAAAAGCGATACCATATACATTGTGATTTTATTTGTTGTCTGTTTGCTACATTTCAAATTCACACCAAACCCTCTAACAAGCTTACACCAAGCCATTCCCTGCGGCTATGTGCCGCAACCACAAAATCTGTTAAAGGGGGTTTTTAAAGGGGGAAAGTTATGCTACGCCTACGAAGCTACGCTTCTAAGGCTACAACACTTTGTGTTGTTCACTTTAACAGCATTCTTTTGGTTCGTTTTCTGTTGCTGAGGACAGAAAATGAACTGGGGTATAGCAAAATAAGCAATCATATAAAAGCATCGAGGGGCAAAGCCCCACAGCGTTGTTTGAACAAGTGCTAACAGTAATATAAACCATAATTTAACGCAACAGTTTTTTAGCGATAAAATACAAATAATAATTGACATTTTTTTATACTCGTGGTATAATTAGCATATATATCTATGTTCTCGGAGGGAAAAGAATGCTTGCGGTTGAACGCAGAAGCGAAATAGAAAAAATCATAAACGAGAAAAAAAGCGTGCTTGTGCCGGAACTGGCAAAAATGTTTGACGTAACAACAGAAACAATCCGCGGCGATTTACTGAAGCTTGAAAAGCAGGGGGTGCTGATAAGAACCTACGGCGGTGCTACTGTTGCAGGTAACAGTGAGTCAGAGCTTGGATTTGCGGAGCGTGATATAGTAAACTTTGAGGGCAAGCAGCGTATCGGACACCGTGCGGCACAGATGATTCGTGACGGTGAAACCATTTTCCTTGATGCAAGTACCTCGGCACTGCATCTTGCAAGGTGCATTAAGGATAAAAGAGGCTTGACAATTATAACAAACTCAAATAAAATAGTATCGGAGCTTGGCAGCTGTGAGCATATCAACGTAATATGCACCGGCGGCGAGCTTAACCACCGTAACATGTCATATTCGGGACGTACGGCGGAGAAGAATATCCGTGAGAATTACTTTGTAAATAAGTTCTTTTTCTCCTGCAAGGGAGTGACGCTGACGAGGGGGCTTGTGGATTCCCTTGAAGCGGAAGCGGAAATTAAAAAAACAATGATGGCAAACAGCGAGCTGAGCATATTTTTGTGTGACCAGAATAAGCTGGGGAAGCTGGGCGTGCCGAAAATAGCACCTCTTTCGGGCATTGACTGTCTCATAACGGATGTAAAGCTTGACGAAGAGTGGTCGGAAGAGTTGGAAAAAAATGATGTAAGACTCATAATTGTCTGATTTTTGGTATAAAAATCCGGTTTTATTGTTCGCAAATCGTCTTTTTGAACAGATTTATCTGATTTTTATATACCAATTTTATTCAAAATAAGTTAAAATTATAGTATGAATAACTATGTACATATGTAATTATGTAAAGAGAAAGGGAGAAGAATTATGAAAACAAAGCTTATTTCTTTATTGGCAGTAGGCGCAGTAGCTCTGCAGTCGGCAGCAATGCCTATTATTGCAGGTTCGGAGGCAAGTGCAACTTATATCACAAACTCTGATTTTAAGGATTGTGCTGTAGGCGGTGCTGTAGGTGACGGTTATTACGGTCTCAACATTATCATGGACGGTTCACCGTGGCTCACAAAGGGCTCGGCAAGCAAGCACTATGAGACTTACATGAGAGACGAAGAGAGAGGCGTTAACTACTGTAACTTCTGGACAAATTCAGATAAGACAGGCTCAAATGACGGTGCAGGCTCAATGTATGTGTATCAGAGAGATACAACATCAAACTTCCAGCAGACATTCGGTTACTGCCAGTTTGATATCCGTATGCATGAGGGTCTCATGAATCTTATGTACGGTTCATTTACAGATGCTACATCAAATACAAATTATATAGCAAATACAATTACTTTTACACCGGAGAGCATCTCAGCACATGACGGTGCAGCAAGTAAGAATCTTGCTCAGATTAAGCCGGATACATGGTACACTGTAAAGATCTTTATCAATAACAAGCTTCAGGAAACAAGCATTTCTGTTTCAGATATGGACGGAAAGATTATCGGCTTGCTTGAAGAGGCTGCATATCAGCAGGCAGAGTGTGATAAGGTAAGAACATGGTGCTTCAGCTATTCAAGAGGTAAGACATACGATTATGACCTTACAAATGTAACAATTGATAAGTCAACAGAGACAAAGAATCCTTATACAGTTAAGTAAGATAATCAAGTGATACAACAAATAAAAATTGCCGCAATCGGCAATTTTTATTTGTCACTCGAATCAGTTAGCCTGTTTATTTTGAGATACTTAAAATTTCCATAATATTTTACTTGAAATTAATGTAAAAAGAGTATATAATATAAATCAGGAAAGAAAACAGGATAAAGGGCGGGTGACATGGGCAGAGAAAAAAGCGTATTGCAAAAAGAAAACAGATCTCATACCGATGCAGAGTTTGTATTCCGATACCTGATGGGTTTTCAGGACTGTGAATGTGAGAAGCAGCGTGCGGGGCTTGAAATACCGCCGGGCAGAAGATTTTGCGTTCTGCTTGTCACACCGATTGAAAACCAATCATTCAGAGTCATACATGATATCTGCAAAGGCTTTACGGCAGATGGTGTAAACGCACCGTTGCTTTTTTGTCGTTTTATGGGTGATTGTGTTGTTGCGGTGCTTGAAAGCTGTTCCGAGGAGCGGCTTCGCGGTATAATGAAAAGGCTTTCGGCGAATGCGAAAACGGAGCTGTTCGGAATTTATGAGGACGGACTGTGCGGATATTCGCTCTACAATTCATACGAAAGGTTTCATAAGCAGCTTGAAAGGATATTCTATTTCAACGGCAGCAATTCACTTATGAGGGCTGATTTTCAAAAGGGCAGAGAAATAGGTAAATTTGAGGTTGCCTTTGAAGCTGTTCTTGAGGGAGATGCAAAGGGTGCCGAAAAGTATTTCGGAAGCCTTTTTCAGCTTATAGAGTGTATTGAGCCTGATGTGGAAGAGGTCCGGGAATATCTGTTAAGCATGTATGCAGACATGCTGGTGCAGAATGTTGGACATAACGATATCGGAATGATAAAGGGTGTCGCGCGGATTGCGTCGGCAAAGTATCTGTATCAGATAAAAAATATCGTCATGAATGTGGCGAAAACACTTGCGGAGCTTAATGTGCCGGGTGAAGGTGAAGAATACAGTCCGCTGGTGCGTGAAACTATACATATAGTAAACGAAAATATTTCAAATGAAGATTTATCGCTGCGTTGGATTGCAGGGAATATACTTTATACAAATGTCGATTATCTCGGCAAGATATTCAAAAAGGAAACAGGCAGTAACTTTTCGCATTATGTGATGGAAAAGCGAATGGAGGAAGCGAAGAAGTTTGTCCTTGACGGAGAGAGCTATAAGATATACGAGGTTGCGGAAAGAGTGGGCTTCGGTTCAAATTCGCAGTACTTCAGTCAGGTTTTCAAAAAACACACCGGCGTTTCACCGCTGGAATACAGAGAATATGCAAAAGCACTCAAGGGTGTTGACTCAAAGAGTGCAAAATAACAACCGTTAATGAAATTGCGTCGGGCAATTTTTGTTATATTAATTTTTATGGAGGGATTTTCATGAGTAAGAAATTCAAGAAGCTGATGTGCAGTTTACTTGCTCTCGCTATGGTAGCATCATCGGGAATAGCTGTTTTAGCGGATGAGCCGGCAGCAACTACAGCTGAAACTGCAGTTACGGAGACAGTAGCAGAGACCGAGGTAACAGCTGAACCGACAGCAGTTCCGGATCCGTATGCATCGGATTCATATTATCAGAAGGCATTGGGCCTTTGTAGTGCATTAGGCATTATTACAGGTTATGACGACGGAAGCGTTAAGCCTGAGTCAACAGTAACAAGAGCAGAGATGGCTGCTATCATTTTAAGAATGACAGCACTCTCATCATTATCAACATACCGTAACCTCTACACAGACGTTACATCATCACACTGGGCTGCAAACACAATTCAGACAGCATCAGATGAGGGCGTTATCAACGGTATGGGTGACGGAACATTTAATCCGGACGGCGACGTTCTTTACGAGCAGGCATTAAAGATGATTGTTTGCGGTATGAACTATGACAACGAGGCAGAGATGAAGGGCGGATACCCGAACGGTTACCTCGCAGTAGCAGCAACAAACCTTTCACTTCTTGACGGAGTAAAGGGTTCAATTGGTGTTGCCGTACCGAGAGGCGAAATCATCAAGATGGTATATAACGCACTTATCGGACCGTACAATGACTTAAAGACATATGAGAACGGACAGCCGGTATATAGCTCAACAGAGACACTTGCAAAGGCAAAGTTCGACTTATTTGAGGACAAGGGTCTTTTAACAGGTACAAGCACAACAACAATCGCAGGTTCAGAGCCGGATGCGGGCAAGATCACAATTGACGGTGAGACATTCCTTTGTAGCTTAACAGACCTTGACGGTGTTGTTGGTAATAAGGTTACATACTATTACAGAGATAACGGTAAGAGCGATCCCGAAGTTCTTGCAGTAATCACAGACCCGGCAAAGACAAAGGAAGTAACAATCAAGTCAGATGAGATTGATGAACTCAAGGGCTTTGAGGATGGCAAGGGTATAATTGAAACTTACGATGGTGAGGAGTACGAGACAGTTGACGCAACAGTTGTTTATAACGGCGACATGATTGATGCTGATTTATACAACAGCGTAGCAGCAGTAGAGTCATCAAACAGATTTGACCTTATCGGCTGCGACGGCGAAAACTATACAGAGTCAACAGGCAAGAAGATGACATACGACGAGTTTATCAGACCGAGAGTTGGTAGTGTAAGACTCGTAGATAACGACGGCGACAATAAGTACGATGTAGTATTTGTTACATCAGTTGAAACACTTGTTATCACAGCTGCAACAGATAAGAAGGTAACAGGTAAGATCAATAATATTGCAACAACAATTGATGTTGACAACACATCACTTGATAAGACAATTTCAGTTTTAAAGGACGGTTCAGAGGCTAAGCCGAAGAATCTCAAGAAGAACGAGGTTGTTTCATTAACAAGAAATATTGACAACGATGTGCTTTCATTTGAGCAGGTTGAAAATTCAATCACAGGTAAGATCTCAAGCTTCACAGCTGCTGAGATGTCAGAGTATGCAGTGGTTGTAATCAACGGTCAGGAGTACAAGGTTGACGTTAATGCAATCAACGACTGTGCAACAGGTGTTGAGGGAACATTCACACTTGATAAGTACAACAGAGTTGCTTATATAACATCAGATTCAGTTATCACAGCTTCAGAGAAGTATGGCTGGATTCTCTCAGCATATACATCAGACAGCGGTGACGATTATATTGTAAGAATGTTTACTCAGGACGGTCAGGCAGTAGATTACACGCTTGGAACAAAGGTTAGCTACTGGGCACCGAATGCAACAGAGCCGGCTTCATACTCAACAGACGAGATGAAGAATATCCTCAACAGAGGCGGATACAAGTCAATGGCATTTAGCCTTGGTGATACAGACGGTGATGGAGTTGAGGAGTATGATAACGTTGAAATCAGACTTGTTAAGTTCTCAACTAATTCAAAGAATGAAATCACAAAGCTTTACTGCACAACAGCGGCAGAGGAAGGCTATACAAAGGATACTGAATACAGTGACGAAAATGAGACATATAACAAGAATGCACTTACAATGAACTTTACTAATATGAACGGTAGGGTTTCAACAGGCAATATGCTCGGAAGTATGTTCTATATGTCAGACGGTATGCTTGAAATCACAGTACCGAACAAGTCAGAAAATTCATCAGATCCGTCAAACTACAGTGTTGCAACAGTAAATGCAAGTGCATACCTTGACAAGGAAAACGGTATCGGTAAGGACTGTATCTTCGGTGAGTTCTCAGATTCAAAGCAGACATATCCGACAGTAGTAATCCGTTTCGTGGGTGCTTCAGATGAGGCGGCAGCGACTACAGATTACGGTACAGCAAACAACCATCCGTGCTTCATGGTTAAGAAAATATTCACAGGTGTGGATGATGATGACAACGTAGTATATACAATCGTTGGTTACCAGAACGGCGGCGAGGTAAGATACGAGACAAAGCAGAACACAACTCTTGCAAAGCGAACAGGCTTATTTGCAGGCAGTGCAGATTATGTATCAACAAAGCTTTGGGACGCTGTTGAGGGAATGACATCAGCAGGTGCAAGTATGTATCCGGGTGCAGAGGATCTTACAGACCTTATCGGTGTAGGTGATATCCTCGGTGTAGCCGGTGACGGTACAGTATTAATGATGATGGTAGATGCTTCAGAGTTTGCTGAGCAGGTTCGTAGCGGTGATGTTGCACAAATTTATAATGAACAGGATCCGGGTAAGTCATCATCAAGAGATAACATTTACATGGGTATGGTTGCCGACAGTGACCTTAACGAAAGTGCAATCATGTCAGTAGCAGGCTATAAGGTACTCTTCGATGCAGGAAGAGCAATGGATACTCTTATTATTGACGAAGCAGGCGAGCTGATTCTCAATACAGAAAATGTTTCAACAATAGCTGACGTAGTAGATTATGATGAAGCAGAGGGATATGGAGACTATGCATTTGTAAGATACGCAAATAAGGGTAACTTACAGGAAATCTACTTATTCCGTTTCGAGGACTAATTCAGAAATAATATTGTGGAGGGGGAAGCCTTTCTTCCCCTTCCGTATTCAATAAAAAGGGAGGACAGCATAATGCTTAAAAGAAATTATAAGAAGCTTGTATCAGTATTAAGTGCTGCTGCTATGCTTACAACTCTTGCTGCTCCGGCAGTAATGGCAGAGGTGGCTGAGGAAGAGATAATTTCTGCATCAGAAATGGCAGAGCTTCAGGCAGCTGTTGTAATCTTAGCGGATGACTTTGAGAATGCTGAGGAAAAGGTTATATTTACCTTAGATAAATCAGATCAGGATCCTTATACAGAGCTTGATTCAGTAGATGTATATATCGGTAAGTCACCAAGAGGTGCTGCAGAAGATACAAAGGCAGAAATCAGAAACGGCGTAGGCGTTGACGGTTCAAAGGCGCTTGTATTCTCAAGCGGTGCAAAGGCATCAGGTACATATGGTCCGAGAATTGATTTCAAGGTTCCGGAAATTGAAAATAACTTCATGGTAACAATGGATGTATATCCGACAACTAATCAGGATATGACATACAGTGATGCCCCTTCTGAAGCATTAAAGACACCGGTTTTATTCGGTCTTACACCGGATGAGTGGAACACAGTTGAGATTTATGTTACAAGAAAAGGAAGAGTTATCAACGTAAACGGCGAAAAGACAGTTCTTTCAGATACAGAGAGTGCATCACCGGTAATCTGGGGTAATCCGACAGATAATGCAGGTGAGCTCTACATTGATAACATTTCAATCAACGCACTTACAACTTTACCGACACCTATCCCGACTCCGTCACCGGAGCCGCCGTATCAGCCGGTAATAGGCGATGTATTCAACTTCGATAACTACAGTGTGGGTACACTTGTATCCTTAAATACATCAGCAACTCCGACATATACAGCTTTAGACGGTTTTGAGCTTAATGTAGGCTACAGAACGACTGGTCCATCAGCTGATACAAAGGTTGCAATTGCAAGCGGAGTGGGTATTGACGGTTCAAATGCACTTCAGCTCAACCACTATACATTTGCAGATTCCAACAGAGGTCCGAGAATAACTCTTGTTGCGCCGAAAGCTGACACATATATGGTAAGCTTCTATGCAAAGGCTGACGAAGCAATGGATATCATTATCACAGATTCAACAGGCACAAACAGCGGTACAGCAGCAGGTGTTCCGCAGGATTGGACAAAGATTGACATCATTATGTTTGACGGACAGAGACTTGTCCTTAATAACGGTTCATTAGTAGAGCTCAAGTCAACAACAGATCTCCCGACATTATGGGGTACACATGCTAACAACACAGGCTCATTCTATATTGATGACTACTCAATTTCAGAGGTTAGCGAGGAAGAGATTGTAAATGCAATTGCTCAGACTCTTGACATCACAAATAGCAAGAACACAGTAAACTTATATGACGGAGTATATGAGTTTATTGAGGGCTTTGAGGTTGCAAACACAGCATGTAACGAGTCAGTTACATGGGGAGTATTTGAGTCAACAGACGAGGGTGCTACATGGGCAGAAACAACAGACCTCAAGGCAGGTAAGACAGCTATTACATTAAACGGTGTAACAGGTGAGAAGCTTTATAAGCTCGTGGGTACAGTTTCAAAGGGTGACCTTACAGCTTCAAAGGAGTTCATCTTAAAGTACGTTGCATCAGAAAATGTAGTTGACACTGTTATAGAAAGACTTGATATTTTAAGTGAGATATACGAAGATAACATCAAGTATGACAGTGCAACAGGCGAGTATAAGACATGGGGCGACTTTGTTGTTCCGACATCAGACTGGGTAACAGAGATTACATGGGAAAGCTCAGATTCGTCATTGGTTAAGATAGGTCCTAAGGGTTCAATCTTAATCTACCCGAAAGCTCCTGAAAAGGTGACTTTAACAGGTACAGTTTCATATAACGGCGAGTCAAAGACAAAGGAGTTCACAATTGATTTGGCGAACTTCTATCAGGAGTGCTTCAGAATTGTTGAAGCAGAGCTTGTAAACGCAGTATTATCACCGAAGGGTAACAACGGCGAAAAGGTTACATCAATCGAGCTTAACACAACAGGCAGCACAACTCTTTCATATGACGTTGAGTTAAAGACATCATCATCAACAAAGGGTATTGCAATTAAATGGAGATCATCAGATGATGAAATCCTTTCAAATGAGGGTGTAATTAATGTAAGTGATACAACTGAAAATGAAGTAACACTTACAAAGATGGTTGAATACTCTTTGAACGGAGTAAAGATTCATGAGGATTCAATGGACTACGAGATTAACGTACAGTTTGATCCTGATGAGAGAAAAGAAGAAGCTGTAGAGATTGCAAAGGCATATGCATTAGCAAACGATGTAAATGCAACAGAGGCAACTGTTGAGGATTCAGCATACTATAATACAGCAATGGAAATGCTCTTCGACAGATATGTAACAAGATTCGATGCTAACTACGAGGGCAACTTCGAGGATATCGAGACAAGCATTGACGGAGACTTTGATCTTCCGACAGAGGGTTACTTCGGTTCAAGCATTTCATGGAACTCATCAATAACAAATATTAAGGTTAACTCAGACGGTGAAGCAGACGTAACACGTTCATCAAGCGATAAGAACGGTAAGCTCATTGCAAGCTTCTCATACGGTGCATCAACAAACAAGGATGGCAAGACTATCAGTGTAACCGTAGAGGGTAAGGGCAACAAGGGCGGCTCATCAGGCGGTGGCGGCGGCAGCTCATCAGGCGGCGGTAACTCATACATCGGTTCACTTGGTGTAACAACAACACCGGCTCCGGCAGTAACACCGGCACCGTACGAAGAAGAAATCAAGGGCGAGTTCACAGACCTTGGTGACGTATCATGGGCAGCAGTAGCAATCAACTACCTTGCAGAAAAGGGTATCGTATCAGGAAGAACATCAACAACATTTGCTCCGAACGATAACATCACAAGAGCAGAGTTTGCAAAGATTATCACAGGTGTCTTTGGGCTTCCGACAGGCGGTGCTTCAGCAGGATTTGCAGATGTAGCAGATGATGCATGGTATGCTCCGTATGTAAATACATGCTTCGCAGCAGGTATCATCACAGGCTATGACAGCACAACATTCGGTCCGGATAATCTCATTACAAGACAGGATATGGCTGTAATGGTTATGAGAGCTGCAAACTTAAAGGGTATAACAGTTGAAGCTGTTACTGAAAAGATTGACTTCGCTGATGCAGCACAGATTGGTGCGTATGCAGCTGAAGCGGTAACAACACTCCAGATGGGTGGAATTATCAACGGTATGACAGCAGATACATTTGCTCCGCAGGATAATGCAACAAGAGCACAGGCTGCTAAGATTTTATACAGCTTCTGCGAATAATGTAAAAGTTAAAGAGTGTCGGCTTTTGCCGACACTCTTTTTGTGTGTGGTGGTGGGGGATAAACTATAATCAAATTATAACAAATAACAAAAAAGGAAACGAATTAACGCTTCCTTTTTACACTATTAATCTTCAAAACCGTTCGGATGACCGCTCTGCCATCTCCATAAATCCTCGCACATTTCCTCAATGCCTCGCTCAGCTACCCAGCCAAGCTCTTCCTTTGCTTTCTTCGGGTTTGCATAGCATTCGGCAATGTCGCCCGGACGTCTCGGATCTACTACATACGGAAGATCAATTCCGCATGCCTTTGAAAATGCCTTTATAATCTGTAATACACTGTAACCGTTTCCTGTACCTAAGTTATATATATGTACGCCTGCCTTGTCTGAGCAGTTTTCAATTGCCTTTAAGTGACCGATAGCAAGGTCAACAACGTGAATATAGTCACGCACGCCTGTACCGTCAGCTGTCGGATAGTCGTCACCGTAAACATGAACCTTTTCAAGCTTGCCTACTGCAACCTGTGCAACATAGGGAAGAAGATTGTTCGGGATGCCCTTGGGGTCCTCACCCATCTTACCGCTCTTGTGTGCACCGATCGGATTGAAGTAACGAAGCAGTGTTACTGAAAGCTTGGGATTTGCCTTTGTGACATCTGTCATAATCTGCTCAATCATAAGCTTTGTGGAACCATACGGATTAGTTGTCGATAACGGAAAATCCTCTGTAATCGGCACTGACTTTGGCATTCCGTAAACTGTAGCTGATGATGAGAAAACAATGTTGTTTACATCATACTTCTCCATAATTTCCATGAGGATAAGTGTGCCTGTGATATTATTGTGATAATAGCGTAAGGGGATTTGAGTTGACTCACCGACTGCCTTTAATCCGGCAAAGTGGATTACTGCGTCAATCTTGTTCTCCTTAAATACCTTCTCTGTACCCTCGTAGTCGAGGAGGTCAACCTTATAGAACGGGAAATCCTTGCCTGTAAGCTCACGCACTGCATCAAGGCACTTCTCGCTTGAGTTGTCGAGGTTGTCAAGTACAACAATGTCATAGCCTGCGTTAAGAAGCTCCACGCAGGTGTGGCTGCCGATATATCCGGCACCGCCTGTTACCAAGATTCTCATAATAATTTCCTCCGAAAAATGATTTCTTATATATTATATATTGTTTTTTGTGATTTTGCAATAGGTTTTTTAATAATTGTCGAATTTTTATCAAGGAAGATATCTCTTGGGGGATTTTTGGGCAAATTTGCTTTGATATAAGCGGTCTATGAACACAGCTTGATCATAAAAGTATGGTGTGATATAAAAAAATTATAAAAAAGTGAATAAAAATTGCGGTGCTGTGTGTCTTATAGTTGAGAGTACTTTTTAAGGAGGTATGGGTATGAGAAAGAAGATAATATCGGCTGTTCTTGTCTTGTGTGCGTTGACGGTGAATGCCATGTCGGCAGGAGCCTTGGATTTGAGCGGAATAAATACAAGAAGAACAGGAAGCTGCGGCGAAAATCTTACATACGAGTTTTCGGATGACCGGCTTATTATCAGCGGCACCGGGGCAATGTATTCCGAAAGAGAAGAGCTTGATGGTCAATGGAACAGTAACCGCTATACGGATGAGGCGGCTGTAATCGAATTTGGCGAGGGTGTGTCATGGATAAATCCGGATATGTTCGGATATTTCGGTTATGCACAGGAGGTTACGGTTGCAGAGGAAAATCCTGTATATGAAGCCTATGGCGGTGTGTTATATAATGAGGAGATGACCTCGGTTATAAAATCCCCCCGAATGTGGGATAGAGTCTATGATTATCCGCTGCCGGACAGCGTTAAGCGTATTGAGGATAAAGCCTTTTATGACTGTTTTAAGCTATATGGGCTTGAAATTCCCGACAGCGTGGAATATATTGGTGAAAAGTCATTCATGAATGCAGGTATCGGCTCAGCAGAAATTCCGTCGGGTGTAACGGAAATAGGCTATAAGGCATTTGGTAGCTGTTATAATATGAAGAAAATAACCGTTGCGGAGGATAATGCGAATTACAAATCAGTTGACGGTGTGTTATTCAATGCGGATATGAGCGAGCTTATTCAGTATCCCCGTGCAAAGGGAGCTACGGAGTATGAGATTCCGGACGGAGTTAAGAATATCTGCGACGGAGCTTTTGAAGAATGTGATGATATTATTGCGGTGACTTTACCTGACGGATTGGAGACAATTGGGGACGAGGCATTTTCTGCATGTAGCTCCCTGAGCGATATAAGGCTTCCCGACAGTCTTAAAGTAATCGGAAATGAAGCGTTTACGGGATGTGCGTTTAGTGAGCTTGTTATTCCGGAGGGTGTTGTCGGCATCGGAGAAATGGCATTCTACTGTGCTGATTTAGTCAGCGTAAAAATCCCCTCGACGCTTGAGGGAATACCGACATCGGCATTCCATTATTGTGACAAGCTGGAAAATGTTGAAATTGCAGAGGGTATTACATATATAGGCGATGTTGCATTCGGACTTTGTAAAAGTTTAAAGAGTATTAAAATTCCGGATAGTGTTACCTCAATGGGCAGGCTTGCAATATGGTGCTGCGATGATATGAGTGAGATAGAAATTCCAAAAGGGCTTGTAAATCTGAACAGTGAAGCAATTTATGATTGTGATAATCTGGAAAACATATTTGCCGCTGAGGATAATCCGGCATATTCATCGGCTGACGGAGTGCTGTTCAATAAGAATAAGACAGAGCTGGTGCAATATCCTATGGGCAGAAATTCAAATGAATATACTATCCCGTCGGGGGTGACGGCGATAGGTGACAATGCATTCACATGGGGTATGAAGCTTGAAAGAGTAGCTCTGCCGGAGGGGATTTTGAGTATCGGCGGGCATGCATTCGAGAATTGTCAGAAGATGAGTGAAATAAATCTGCCGGACAGCATTACACAAATCGGAGAGGGTGCATTTCAGTATTGTGATTCTTTAACAGAGGTAGTGCTGCCGGAGAAACTTGAGAAAATTGAAAGAAATTTATTTGCAGATGCCGACAAGCTTGTACAGGTGACAATTCCTGATGGTGTTACATCAATAGGAAACAGGGCTTTTGACTATTGTGCAAGCCTGACAAAAGTAAATATTCCGAAAGGTGTAACGGAAATCGGATTCTCTGCATTTTCAAACTGTGCATTGAAAGCAATAGAAATTCCAACTGGTGTAACAGCGATTGAAAGCTATACATTTGCAGGCTGTGACGAGCTGGAGAGCGTAATAATTCCCGTAAGTGTAACGGAAATCGGGGAGTGTGCATTTGTGGCTGTATATCCGGGTGCTTATCTTGATGAGCCGCCGATGGATATATACTATGCCGGCAGCGAAGAGGATTGGAATAATATTATAATAGGAAGAAATCAGCTACCGCTTGCACAGGAGATACATTACAACTATCCCTATGAAATCAGTGCAACAGTAAACCGTGACGGTGATAAGTGTATAGTATCGGTAAATGCCGATGATGTGTGTGATACGGATGCGGTTATTGTATCGGGCTACAAAGACGGAAGATTTGCAGAAAGTGTGATATACAGTGGAGAAGATATTGCGTTATCGGGTGATGTTGATACGGTAAAGGTAATGCTGTGGGACGGTATAGATGAATCGCAGCCGTTGTGTGAATGTAAGGTTATAGATGAATGATGAAAATACCGCCTGTATAAGCAGGTGGTATTTTACTTGACTTGATAGTGAGGTGGTGGTATAATATAGGCAAATAAACCATAATTAAACGCTCAGATAAGGAGAAAACAAAATGTCAAAGCTTACAATAAATCTCGAATCCGGTAAAGCGATATCGCCTATGCTCTATGGCATATTCTTTGAAGACATCAACCGTGCGGCAGACGGCGGTCTGTACGGCGAGCTTATCGCCAATAATTCTTTTGAATATTTTTATAGCGAGCATGGTAACAATATGCATTTTTCGGATTGGGAAGCCTTTTCGGCAAAGGTGAAAATCAAAAAGACCGGCTGCTATAACCGGATTAATCCGCATTATGCAGAAATAACGGCAGAAGAGGGCGGCGGAATACGCAATCTCGGCTTCGGGTGTGACGGTATCGGCGTACATGCCGGCAGGCGTTATCGCCTCAGCTTTTATGCAAGAGCAAAAGAGGAAACTGTACTTTCTTTCAGACTTTCTGACGGGAACCACTGCTTTTGCGAGGCTTCGGAAATTATTGATACAACCGATTGGGTGAAATACAGCCTTGAGATGAGCTCGCCTGCTACAAAGGCACATGCATGCTTTGAAATTGTATTGCCGTTTGGTGGTAAGGTGCAGATGGATTGCATTTCACTGTTCCCGGTTGATACCTTTAAAAACAGAAAAAACGGTATGCGTGCAGATATTGCAGAAATGATAAAGGAGCTGCATCCTAAATTTATGCGTTTTCCGGGCGGTTGTATTGTTGAGGGTAGAGATTTTGACTCGATGTATAATTGGAAAAACAGTATCGGACCGGCAGAAGAAAGAAAAATCAATAAGAACCGCTGGCAGCTTGATGAGTATCAGATGCCCGGCGGCAATGCGGCAGATTATTTCCAGTCATTGGGACTTGGATTCTATGAGTATTTTCTTTTCTGCGAGGATATAGGAGCGGAGCCTGTTCCTGTGATGAACTGCGGAATGACGTGTCAGTGGCATGAAGCACTTACCGTTGAACTTGATGAGCTGGATAAATATATTCAGGACGTACTTGACCTGATTGAATTTGCCAACGGTGCGGTGGATACAAAGTGGGGTAACATAAGGTCGGAAATGGGACATCCTGAACCGTTTGATCTCAAATATATAGGAATCGGTAATGAGCAGTGGGGGCAGGAGTACTTTGAACGCTATGAAATCTTTGAAAAAAGAATAAAAGAGGTATATCCGCAAATAAAATTAATAACAAGTGCCGGTTGGAACAGCGAGGGCAGAGATTTTGATTATGCTGTTCAATGGATGCAAAAGAACAAGGAAAAAGCATTCGCGGTAGATGAGCATTTTTATAAATCTCCCGAATGGTTTTTAAACAATGTACATCGTTACGATGATTATGACCGTACAATGCCAAAGGTGTTTGCGGGCGAATATGCGTGCCACAGTGCCGAAAAAAAAGAAGATAAACGCAATAATTATTACTGTGCCTTGTGTGAGGCGGCATTCATGACGGGGATGGAGAGAAATGCAGACCATGTGTGGATGTCGTGCTACGCTCCGCTTCTTGCAAAGGAGGGTCATGAGCAGTGGCGACCGGATCTGATTTGGTTTGATAATTTGACTGTTTACGGAACACCGAGCTATTATGTACAAAAGCTTTTTTCGCGTAACTGTGGAGATATTTTACTTGAAAGTATATGTGACGATGAAGATATACATGTATCGGTCACCACAGATAATGACGGTCTGTACATAAAAATAGTAAACGTATCGGCAGAGGAAAAGCAGCTTGAAATAGCAACAGTCGGCGGACATATTGATGATGATGTGATTGTATCACAGATATCGGCAGAGCTTGACGCTGAAAACAGCATAGATAATCCGCATAATGTTATACCGGTTTGCAAAGAGGAGCATCTGGAAAGCGGAGATGAACTTGTCATTTTGCCGTATGAAGTGAGGATTATCCGGATATGAAAAACATAAAAACAGTATAAATATGATAAATACGCATAAAAATATGAAAAATATGTAATATATCAGCGATTCAGCATGGTTTTTTTGGGGTTTTAATAAAATTTTTATAAATTAATTGACAACTAGAAAAAAATGTGATATAGTTATATTATTGAGATAGACTATGTGTAGGAGGATGATGTGTCATGAAGAAATACAGTACGCCGGTGATTGACGTTCTTTTGTTTGATGCGGAAGAGGATATATTAACAGCAAGTGAAGCAACATATGCGGCGAAGCAGCTTAATGAATACATGTACAATAATGCAAATGTAACATCCACAACTACAATTAAGATTCAGGATGTAAATGTTTCATTGGCTGAATAATTACATATTTTTAGGCACGAAGGAGGCGGTTTTAAGAACTGTCTCCTTTTTATATAAAAACTTATGTTTTAAGGAAATAGTTGTTGATTTTTTTTGTGTTTCATAGTATAATAACTCTGTATATATTATTTTATTTGAAATGGAGAATATAATGATTACAGTAACAAATGTAAGCTTAAACTTCAGTGGACAGAACCTGTTTACTGATGTCAATCTGAAATTTACTCCCGGCAACTGCTACGGTATTATCGGAGCAAACGGTGCGGGAAAATCAACGTTTTTGAAAATATTATCAGGAGAGCTGGACTCGACAACGGGCGAGGTGTCAATTGACCCGAACTGCCGTATGTCAGTGCTGAAGCAGGATCACTTTGCATATGACAGCTACAGCGTGCTTGATACGGTTATCATGGGCAACAAGAAGCTCTATGATATAATGAAAGAAAAGGATGCACTTTATGAAAAGCCGGATTTCTCGGATGAGGACGGTCTCCGTGCGGCGGAGCTTGAGGGTGAGTTTGCAGAGATGAACGGCTGGGAAGCGGAGAGTGATGTTTCAAAGCTTATTCAGGGACTCGGACTTGATGAGAGTGTTTTATATCAGGAAATGTCAATGCTTGACGGTAACAGTAAGGTGAAAGTGCTTCTTGCACAGGCACTTTTCGGTAATCCGGATATCATTCTTCTTGACGAGCCTACTAACCACCTTGATTTGCAGGCTATTGAATGGCTGGAGGACTTTTTGCTTGACTACGAGGGTACGGTTATCGTAGTATCGCATGACAGATATTTCCTTAACGTGGTATGTACGCATATTGTAGATATTGACTATACAAAGGTTAAGCTGTATATGGGTAACTATGAGTTCTGGTACGAGTCGAGCCAGATGGTGCAGAGAATGCTCAAGCAGCAGAATAAGAAAGCGGAAGAGAAAATCAAGGAATTGCAGACATTTATTCAGCGCTTCTCGGCGAATAAGTCAAAGTCAAAGCAGGCGACAAGCCGTAAGAAAATGCTTGACAAGATTACCGTTGAAACTATGCCGGCATCGTCAAGACGCTATCCGTTTGTAGGCTTTGATATGGATCGTGAAGCGGGCAAGGATCTGCTGTTCGTGGAGGGTATATCAAAAACCGTTGACGGTGTAAAGGTACTGGACAATGTGAGCTTCACAATGAACCATGATGACAAGATTGCCGTTATCGGAGAAAATGAGCATGCCGTAACGGCACTTATGAAGATACTTGCTGAGGAGGATACTCCGGACGAGGGCGGTATCAAGTGGGGTATAAGTACTTCAAGAAGCTATTTCCCGAAAGATAATTCAGAGTATTTTGACGGATGCAAGCTTAACCTCATGGACTGGCTCAGACAGTTCTCACCGGAGGGTTTTGAGACACAGAACGAGACATATATAAGAGGATTCTTGGGCAGAATGCTTTTCTCGGGTGATGATGTGTATAAGGAAGTACAGGTATTATCCGGAGGCGAGAAGGTAAGATGTATGCTTTCAAGAATGATGCTCTACGGTTCAAACGTTCTCTTGCTTGATCAGCCGACAAACCATCTTGACCTTGAATCAATTACAGCAGTTAATAACGGCTTGAAAGCATTTAAGGGAAATGTAGTGTTTGCATGTCATGACCATGAATTTGTAAATACCGTTGCAAACAGAATTATTGATATTCAGGCGGACGGAAGTATAATAGACCGCATGTGTACTTATGATGAGTATATTGAAATGCGTAAGGAATTGAAGAATAATTAATAGGTGACAATATGAAATTTGAAAATACAGAGGTTTACGGCTTCAGGCGTGCCTTGCACGGAATGAGAAATCCGCTTGAATCGTGGGCAAAGAATGATACGGTTGAGGAAAACGGCAGGGTTATAATCGGAGAAAACGATCTCGGACTTTGTCAGCGTCTTATCCGTGCCGGCTCAGAGCATAGAAAATTCATGCGCCAGATTACGGTATCGGTGGATATAACAGCTCCGCTTTATTGGTGGAAGGAATTTGATACCTACAAGGTGGGTACGGTTGCCAACAGTACATCAACAATGCATAAGCTTGCAAGCACACCGATTGACTTGTCATGCTTTGAGGTGGATGATTATGAGCCGTCATTAATGTACGGTGAAAACAGGCTTGGCGATGTTCTTGACAAGCATATTGCATTTCTTGAAGAAATGCGACAGACATATCTTGAAACAAAGGACAAGAAATATTGGAAAGAGCTTATCCGCTGGCTGCCCTCATCATGGAATCAGACAAGAACCGTTACAATGACCTATGAAAATCTGCTTGCAATGTGCAGCAAGGGACAAAGACGCTTCCATAAGCTTACTGAGTGGTCAGTTGCATTCATTGACTGGGCAAGGACATTGCCGTATGCACAGGAGCTTATCTTTATTGATGAGCTTGAAGCCTGAATAAATTTTTGCGTTTCACTATTTTTCAAGGTTCGGAGTACTGCATGTACGCCGTCACCTTTTAAAACAGTAATCTGCGAAAATTTCTTTCAGCCTTTTAGTTGTGAAAGGATTGAATAGTCGGAATGAAATTAATTGCAAATGCCGACCGTAATTGGGGCATTGGAAAAAACGGAAATTTACTGCTGCATATCCCGGAGGATATGCAGCGTTTTAAAGCTGTGACAATGGGCAAAACCATTGTTATGGGCAGAAAAACGCTTGAGTCGCTTCCCGGCTCAAGGCCGCTGCCGGGCAGAAAAAACATTGTGCTTACCCGAAATAAGGATTTTAGTGCCGAGGGGGTAACTGTATGTCGCGATCCGGAGGAGCTTGATGATGATGTGATCGTTATAGGCGGCGGTGAGATTTATTCGCTTTTGCTTGACAAATGTGATACTGCCTATATTACAAGAGTGGATATTGACGGTAATGCAGATACATTTATGCCGCCGTTGGGTGATGGCTGGGAACTGATAGAGAGTGAAGAAAAAGAATATGAGGGAATAAAATACAGCTTTGATACTTATATAAAAAACGTGGCGAAATAAAATGAGAGGGTGACATTCAGTGAATGTCACCCTCTCTCCCGTTTAATCTTCAAAATCAAATTCATCCTTAAACTTGTTCTTGAAAGTATCAAAAACCTTGTAAAGTGTCGCTTCATCCTCGACACTGACATAGTTTTCGTTTTCTTCATCGCCTGAGTCCTCAACCTTGAGTATTACAACCATACCCTCTTCATCATCGCAGGGGAGAAGAACCACATATTCGTCTCCGTCCAGCTCAATCAGGTCAAGAAATTCAAAGCTTTCATCTTCACCGTTTTCGCCGGTCAGTGTGATGATGTTATCAAGCTCTTCATTGTTCATTGTTCCGTTCCTCCTTTTTATACAGGCTGTCCGCTCACCTGTCTTCTTACTTATATTGTACCATATCATGCGGATATTTACAAGAGGAATTTACCGATAACAAATAAAAAAACACAGCCTTAAAACGAAAGTATGCAAAATGTCCTGACTGCATTACTTATTGTCAAGGCTGTAGCCGAAATCATTGAAGATTTGATAAAAATCTTCAGCTATTATTTTATCGTATATTTTTGCTCAAGTCAAGAAAAAAGACTTAACCTTTCGGCTAAGTCTTTTTATTCGTGAGCCATCGGAGACTCGAACCCCGGACAACCTCATTAAAAGTGAGGTGCTCTGCCAGCTGAGCTAATGGCCCGTATGCAGGGATAGCAGGACTCGAACCTACGCATGTCGGAATCAAAATCCGATGCCTTACCGACTTGGCTATATCCCCAAGTTTTCAAAAAAATAAAATGGGGTGGGTAGTGGGACTTGAACCCACGACATTCAGGACCACAATCTGACGCTCTAACCAACTGAACTATACCCACCATATTACTTTTTTAAAAAAAATCGGTGCAAACAAGCTCGTTCCCACCATTTTAAGTTGTACCCATTTAAGGGAAATGCGGTTGAAGGGACTCGAACCCCTGGCCTACTGCTTAGAAGGCAGTTGCTCTATCCAGCTGAGCTACAACCGCATATATGGAGCGGGTGATGGGAATCGAACCCACACGACCAGCTTGGAAGGCTGGGATTCTACCATTGAACTACACCCGCATATTCATATTTTAGCCAGCTCCTCTTAGCTGACTAAAATAGTATAACACAGCTTTTTTGTTTTGTCAACACTTTTTTCAAAAAAATTTGATTTTTTTGAAAAAAGTGCTATAACCTAAATTATTTCTCTTATTACCCTGTAAGCTTTTTCTACAGTACGGAGGCTGTCATAGACACCGAATGAGATGCGGACAATACCTCTGTTTTGCGTCCCCAAAGCCTGATGTGCAAGCGGTGCACAGTGATATCCTGAACGCAGGGCAATTTTATCACCGATACGCTCCTGAGTCATGTCGCTTGTAAGTCCGTCTATATTAAATGCACATATTCCCGTCTTGTGTGCGGCTCCGTAGAGCTGCACTCCTTTGGTATTGCCAAGCAGCTCATCAAGCCTTGCGGCGAGATGGCTCTCATGAGTGCCTATTTCCCCCACGCCTCTTTTCAATATATATTTTACCGCATTTCCCAAAGCGGAAATTGAGGGGGTGTTCAGTGTACCGCTATGAAGCATATCCGGCATTTCGCGAGGCTGTGTAAGCGATTCGGAGCTGCTGCCCGTACCGCCTGTGATAATGGGCGTGAGAGTGTCGGGGTTACGGACGTATAATCCGCCTGTGCCGAGCGGCCCCATAAGTCCCTTATGCCCTGAAAATGCTATGAAATCAGCGTGCATTTTTTCGGCATCGATATCAACACAGCCGGCTGTCTGGGCGGCGTCTATGAGGAACATACACCCATGCTTTTTGGCAATTTCGCCTATTCTTTCTATTGGCATTATTGTACCGCAGACATTTGAAGCATGAGTGCAGACTATGAGCTGTGTGTCCTCCCGGATTTCACGCTCGACAGCTTCGGGACTGACAAAGCCTGTTTTGTCCGCCTTTGCTATACTGTAGCTGCCTTTTTGATGTGCGGGGCGAAGCACACTGTTGTGGTCCATCTGAGTTACGACGATATGTGCATTTTTGCTTATTCCGGAAATAACAGCGTTAAGTGCATATGTGGCATTCGGCATGAACGCTATATTTGACGGATTGGATATATTGAACAGCTGTGCGATAAGCTCCTGCGTCTCTATTATCCTTTCCATATTCCCAAGGCTCAGACGGTGTGCCCCTCTTCCGGCATTTGCACTGCAAAAAAGAGTGTTATAAAGCATGGAGGCATACACCGTCAGCGGCTTTCTCAGCGTGGTGGCGGCATTATCCAGATATAGCATAAAATTCATCTCCCTCACGCATATATATTCCTTTAATGCTGATATCCTTTCTTGCACAGAATGCACGGATATCCGATTTCAGGCGGTCATCTGCAATGACCGTATATGAACAGCCACCCTTGTTAAGTCCGGGCGGTGTATGAACCACCTCACAGGGGAAGCCTGTTGCACTCTCAAGAAGCCGTTTGAGCCGTACCGCCGACGTGACGGAACCGATAACTATATACATAATTTTCATCTCCTTTTTGATTTATGTACAGACCTCCCGGATACTGCCTCTCTTCATATTATAATATGCAAAGTTGACCGTACCCGTTAATGCTTTAGCTAAATTCCTATAAAACATCCTGCGGCAGAAAAAGAAAACTGTCAGTTTATCTGTTGAAAAAGAAAAAATAAAATGCTATAATATAAGATGTGTCAAATAAGGAGGAAATGTTTTCATGGATAATATAAAAGAGAACAAAATGGGATATATGCCTATGAATAAGCTTTTGATTTCAATGTCATTGCCGATGATGATATCGATGCTCGTTCAGGCGTTATATAATATAGTAGATTCAATTTTCGTGGCACAGCTTTCTGAAAATGCTCTTACAGCTGTATCGATTGCGTTTCCTATGCAGACATTGCTTATCGCATCTGCAACGGGTACGGGAGTAGGTGTAAATGCACTTTTGTCACGCTCGCTCGGTCAGAAGGACTATGATGGGGCAAATAAGGCGGCGGTTAACGGTATATTTATATGGGCTGTTTGCTTTGTGATTTTCTTTATTCTCGGATTTGTTGCTGTAAGACCGTTTTATATGGCACAGTCGGGAGCAGGCGAGATTACGGAGCTTGGAGTTGATTATCTCTCAATTGTAATGATTTTCTCATTTGGAATTTATATGCAGATGGCGTTTGAGAAAATTCTTCAATCTACGGGAAAAACCATATGTACAATGATAACACAGATTGTAGGTGCGGTTATAAATATAATTCTTGACCCGATTATGATTTTCGGTCTGTTCGGATGTCCTGCAATGGGCATAAAGGGTGCGGCTGTTGCAACTGTTATCGGTCAGATTACAGCCGGAATACTTGCATTTATTCTCAATCATAAGCTGAACAAGGAAGTTGAAATTAAGTTTAAGGGCTTCCGTCCGGACGGAAGAGTTATAAAAACCATTCTTACAGTCGGTATTCCGTCAATGATAATGCAGGCGATAGGCTCGGTAATGACATTCGGAATGAACAAGATTTTAATGGTATTTTCATCAACTGCGGTTGCCGTATTCGGTGTATATTTCAAGCTCAACAGCTTCATATTCATGCCGATATTCGGACTTAACAACGGAATGGTACCGATTGTTGCATATAATTACGGTGCAAAGAAGCGTGAGCGATTGGTTAAGGCGATAAAATACAGCATATTCTACTCGGTGGGACTTATGCTTATAGGATTTATAATATTCCTTGCGATTCCGGAAAAGCTGCTGATGCTCTTCAATGCATCGGAGCAGATGATAGCAATCGGATCTGTGGCACTCCGTGTGATATGTCTGAGCTTCCCGTTTGCCGGAGTATGTATTATTATCGGCTCTGCATTGCAGGCACTTGGCAACGGAATATTCAGTATGCTTGTTTCGTTCACAAGACAGCTGGTGGTTCTGCTTCCGGCGGCGTATCTGCTTTCGCTTACGGGCAATGTGGATAATGTATGGTGGTCGTATAATATTGCAGAGATTGCATCGCTTACGGCAAGTGTGCTGTTTTTCAGGCATATTTATAATAAGATAATAAAGCCGTTATAAGGCAAAAGGAGACTGCGTGTGCAGTCCTTTTTTGAGTATTGGTTAACATTCCGACAAAGTAGTGAAAAAATTTTCATATAAAGTAAAATTACACCTTGAAATTTGTCGGTTGTGGGTGTATAATACAAGTGAGATAATTTGGACCGTATGCAACGGTGGAATGGAGAGAGACTATGAAATTCAAAAAAGGACTTGCATTATTATGTGCCGCATTTATCGGAATGGGTTCTGCTATGCCACAGTTGCCTGTGACAGAGATTGTTCAGGCACAGACCAATATTACAATAACTGAATCGGGCGGCTATATGGAGGGTGCGTATGCCGAGTGGACAAACACCGAAAATGTTGACGGATATAATGTATATTATAAAAATTCGTCACAGAGCGAGTATTCACAAAAGGCAGATGCACAGCTGATACGCCGTTATGAGGATTGTTACAGAGTGGATATCCCAGGTCTGGTACAGGGAAGCTATGATATAAAAATTGCCGCAGTAAAGAACGGCGCGGAAACAGAGGCGGTATATACAGATACTGTCAACGTATCGGCACATAAGCGTGAGGGCTTTGCGTTCTCGGCACAGTCCCCGAACGGCGGAAATGCATCGGGTGGCTATAACGCTGACGGCTCGGTGCCTGCAGATGCACAGATTTTCTATATAACACAGGATAATATCGATACAATTACCGCAACTATCGGCAAGAAGAGCTATACGGGTCTCGGAAATATTATCGAGGGTATTTCAAAGGTATCAAATCCCGATGAGCCGAACGGTCATTATATAATAAGAATTATCGGTAAGATAAACGGTGACGAAATCACATTTGAGGGTAGTGTTAATGAGTCGAGCCACATCTACTATCTCCAGGAGCTTGCGAATGTAACGGTGGAGGGTATCGGTGAGGATGCTACCATGTACAGATCTGCATTTGTTATCAAGGGATCTTCAAACGTGGAGCTTCGCAACCTTGGCATGATGCTCTTCCTGGATGACGGTATAGCGGTTGAGGGCGATAACAGCAATATCTGGGTACATAACAATGATATTTTCTACGGTTCACCGGGTGCGGACAGCGATCAGGTGAAGGGTGACGGTTCACTGGATATCAAGAATAATTCAAGATATTGTACGCTTTCATATAACCATTTCTGGGAAAGCGGCAAGGCTTCGCTTGTAATTGCGAGTGCAAGCAAAACGGAGGATACAACAAGCTATCTTTCATATCATCATAACTGGTTTGACCATTCGGACTCACGTCATCCGAGAATCCGTTTTGCAACCGTGCATATGTACAACAATTACTTTGACGGCAACGCAAAGTACGGAACGGGTGTAACATCGGGTGCGAGTGCATTTGTCGAAGCGAACTATTACCGTAACCCGAAAGGCCCCATGCTTTCGTCAATGCAGGGAAGTGACAGCGGTACTTTCTCAAAAGAGGCAGGCGGTATAATAAAAGCGTACAACAACTACTTTGACGGAGAGGATCCGACGCTTTATTACAGTGCGGATACCGGCTCGGACTTTGATGCATATCTTGTATCAGAACGTGATGAGCAGGTTCCGTCAAGTGTTAAGACAAAGCTTTCGACATTTAAGGGTATAACCTATAATTCAACATATAATAATTTCGATACTGCATCGACTATGTACGAATATACTCCCGACGCTCCGCAGGAGGTTGCTTCAATTGTTGAGGCATCAGCAGGACGTGTGGGCGGCGGAGACTTTGAGTATGAGTTCGATGATAAAGAAGCCGACCGTAATTCGGATATTGACGATGATTTAAAGGCGTTGCTTACAGCATATACTTCGCCTGTTGAGGCGACATATACAGGTGTGTCGGGTGAGTATTATCCGGCAGTGGGAGCAGGTGTAACACCGGCGCCTACGGCAACTCCCACTCCTGTGCCGACAGCAACTCCCAAGCCGACAGCGACACCGACACCGAAGCCGACTGCGACTCCTGACCCGACCGCAACAGAAAATCCTGATGCTACGGCAACACCGGAAGTGACGCAGACTCCGGACGTGACACAGGCTCCGGCAACAGAGCTTGTTCCCGTTGTTGAACATACCGTATGGACATACGAGAATGCGGCAGAGGAATATACAGAAACAACGATATATAAAAATTCAAGAATATATGCAAACTCATCAAAGAACGTATCAATAACAGCGCTTAAGTATGACACGGTATTCTCAAAGGGACTTAAGCTCAACGGCGGCGGTGTTCCGGGTGCATACAGATGTGTGGAGATTCTTCCCGGCGTTGCGGGAACGCTTACAGTAAACTTTGAAAGTACCGGCGGTTCATCAAGAACAATGCAGGTGGCTTATAATGAGGATGAAATACTGGGTGAGATGCCGGCGGAAAAATCGGCGGCAAGCCTGAGTGTGGAGCTTGAAGCAAACAAGTCAGTTTATGTATATTCAAAATCAAGCAGTCTGACAATTTGCTCGATGGTGTTTACACCGTCAGAAACAGTTCAGACACCGGAGCCGACAGCAACCCCTGAGCCGACTGCGACACCGACAGCTGAGCCGACTGCAACTCCGGAGGCAACAACGGTACCGACAGCAACACCGGAGGTGACAACAGCACCGACAATTGAGCCGAGTGCAACACCGGAGGCAACAACGGCACCGACAGCGACACCGGAAGCAACAACAGCACCGACAGTTGAGCCGAGTGCAACACCGGAAGCAACAGCTGCACCGGAATATGATTACTTTATCAATGAAGTAAGAGAATCGGAGGGCGTGATTTCTCCGGCGATAATTGCGGCTGAAGATGCAGAGCCTGCAATTGCGTATATCGCACAGTACGACGAAACGGGACGTCTGATAAAGCTTGACATCAAAGAGGTAACTGTTGCAGATACGGCTTTTGAGGCATTACGCAGCGCGCAGGCATTTGCGGTGAAGTGCTTTATATGGAAGAATATGGAGCCGGCTTCAAATGTGCGTGGATATAATTGATAATCTGATAAAATAATGTGAAAACAGGCACATGGCAGTCCGAATGTGCGGCAAAAAGGATTGTATCATCGGATGTGTTGAGTGCTTGTTTTCAAGGTTGTACCGCATTGCGGAATGGAGAATGATATGATATACTATCCGATTCTGGAAAAAGGCTTTGGAGTAAGCGTGGAAAAAAGAGATGCGGACTACAGCATGAACGGCTGTCACACCCATGAGCATTATGAGATATTTATGGTGCTTGAGGGTAGCTGCCGCATGAATGTATATGACAAGCTGTACAAGCTTGATGCGGGTGATGTTGCACTGATTAAGCCGGGCGTGTCGCATTACAATTTCGGTCTGAGTGAGCATAAACGCCTGCTTGTGGAATTTTCGGATGAATATATTTCCTCGTATTTTACAGATAAGGCAAAGAATTATCTGTATGAATGCTTTGATGCGGAAATAATGCATTTATCAGAAGAAATGGCACAGGAGCTTTGGGGACTGTATAATCGGATGAGTGGTGTCATATCGGGTGATAATGCAGATCCGATGCAGAGATTTCTGTTTTTGAGCAGGATAATAGGCGAATTTTCAGTGGCATATAGGAATTGCAGTGAGGTCAATATTGTACGCCCTGTATGCTCGGATAGTGCGGCGGTTACACGTCTTAATGCGATAACCGGATATATAGCACATAACTATACAACGATAAGCTCGCTTGATGAGATTGCACAGGAATGTTATATCAGTAAAAGCCATATGTGCAGGATGTTCCGTGCAGAGCTTGGCGTATCGGTTGTTTCCTATATAAATACATTGAAGCTCAGATATGCCTGTGAGCTTTTGAGAGAAGATAAGCTGAGTATGTCGGAGATTGCAAGTAAATGCGGTTTTCATTCATCACAGTATTTCAGCAGGATATTCAAAAAGAAGCAAGGCATCACACCGCAGGAATACAGAAAAAATCCAAGAGGATAGAATTGCTAAAATTAAAAGTATCGGTTTGAAAATATTTGTAGAAAAAAACATGAAAAAATATAAAAAAGCCCTTGACAAAGGGCTTTTTGTGTGATATAATGCTTCAAGATAATAAAACAAGCAGAGCTATCCGTTCTCACCGCCGGCGAGTAAGCCCAACGGTAAATAACATTTGACCTTTAAAGGGTTGGATTTGTTGTGTTGCGGATGTCTTTGCATCCGTTTTTTTAGTGCTTTGAGCAAATACTTTGTTAGGAGGGATTAACAATAAGTAAGAATGAGCTGCAGATAAACGAACAGATTCGTGACAACGAAGTACGAGTAGTTTCGATGGACGGTGAACAGCTTGGTGTTATGTCAGCAAGCGAGGCGCTGGACATGGCGGTTGAAAAGGGTATGGATCTTGTAAAGATTGCACCGCAGGCAAAACCGCCGGTATGTAAGATAATGGACTACGGCAAGTATAAGTTCGAAATAGCAAAGCGTGAAAAGGAAAACCGCAAGAACCAGAAGGTTGTAAACATCAAGGAGGTTCAGTTGTCTCCGTCGATAGATACAAACGATTTCAACACAAAGTGCAGAAATGCAATGAAGTTCTTATCAAAGGGCGACAAGGTTAAGGTTATGGTACGTTTCCGAGGACGTGAGGTCAGCCATTCCGAAATTGGTTATACCCTGCTTGAAAGATTTGCAGAGGCAGCTAAAGAGGCGGGAACGGTTGAAAAACCGGCAAAGTTAGAGGGCAGAAACATGACAATGTTTTTAGCTCCGATATCAACAAAGTAAAAAAATAAAAAGGAGTTGTAGAACTATGGCTAAGACTAAGATAAAGACACATAGAGGCGCAGCCAAGAGATTCAACCTTACAAAGAACGGTAAGGTAAAGATGAATAAGGCTTTCAGAAGACACATTCTTAATAAGAAGACAACAAAGAGAAAAAGACAGTTAAGAAAGCAGGCTTACTGCTCAAAGGCTAACGCAGCAGTAATCAAGAAGCTTATTCCGTACAAATAATTTCTGAAAGAGAGGTAATCCACAATGGCAAGAGTTAAAGGTGCTTTAAATACAAGAAAAAAACACAATAAGATATTAAAGCTTGCTAAGGGCTTCAGAGGAGCTGAGAGCAAGCAGTACAGAGTAGCTGCACAGGCAGTTATGCGTTCAATGCAGAATGCTTATGTAGGCAGAAAGAGAAAGAAGAGAGATTTCAGACGTCTCTGGATCGCAAGAATCAGCGCTGCTGCAAAGATGAATGGCATGAACTATTCAACATTCATGAACGGCTTAAAGAAGGCCGGCATCGAGATGAACAGAAAGGTTCTCTCAGAGATCGCAATCGCAGATTCGGCTGCTTTCGCAAAGTTAGTTGAGGCTGCAAAGGCTGCAAGAGCGTAAATATAGAAGTAAAAGGCTATTCCTCAGGGAATGGCCTTTTTTGCATTTTGTACAAAAAATCACGTTTTTTTACAGAAAGAGATTAATCGGAGGTGATTAAGTGTTAATATTTTCACATTAAACTGCTGTTTTTTTGTTGGTTTGGTGGTGTTGTGGGAAAATAGTGGTGAAAATGCTGAAAGATGTATAGATATATTGTATTTGTATTGTGGATATGTTATAATAGTTGCACGATAAAAGACGAAGCATAGAGCTTTGATAATATTTACGACAGATAAATATATAACTATTGATAGGTAAAAACAGGTGAAAGGACGTGGAACAATGAAGAAAAGACTGATATCATTAATAGCGGCAATTATATTTCCTGTATTGTCTGTCGCAGTTGCTTCGGCTTCGGAATTGCCGACGGCACTCGGAAACGGAAGCTTTGAAAATACCGTGATTACAGAAAGTGATTTCGGTACGGGTGTACACACTAACGGAGCAGGTGCACACGGCAGTGGTAAGTGGTGTCTTGAGTCTTCAACGGCATTCGAGGCATGGACAAATTGGAAAGATGCAGAGGATCCTCAGTTCTATTGGAAGACTACGGCGCTTCAGGGTTATATTGAGTTGGGTGTGGATGACAGTCTGTATCCCGACAGAAGCTCGTATGTTCCGGATATGGATTTCTATGCAAGAGAGGGAACTCAGTTTGCAGAGCTTGTGGCGAATGAAAAAGCATCGCTGTATCAGAACATAGCGTCAACTCCGGGTGAGATTATGAGCTGGGGACTTTCGCACCGTGCAAGAACATCAAACCATCCCAAGGACATAATGGCGTTATTTATAGGTCCGATGCAAAGCTATTCATATACAAAAGCAACCTCGGGCGGTAATGATATATTCATCTGGATGGCACAGGTCATTGAGGATGCGGGATATTTTGACGATTCGGATATCGGAGATGTAAATACTCCGGTGCATGAGTGCAGTGAAAGGTTTACTATATACTCAAGGCCGGATCTTGATATTTCCGAGATAACAGACAGTAATTATAACGAGTATTTTTCATTAACAAAGACAGCCGAGATAAGTGAAGAGTGGAGCTGTTGGATTATTCAGGATACGCTTGAGGCGTGGGGCGACTATGCAGGTACATACGAGGTTCCGGAGGGACAGACGGAAACAACCTTTGCATTTACGGCACTTACCGGATATCAGAATTATGATAGCTATCCGAATGAGGGTAACCTTCTTGATTCGTTCAAGTTCTCGTTTGCGTATCCGATAAGAATTGCCACTACAGGAGGCGGTTCAGGAACTGTAACAGCAGACGATGCTGATGCTGACGGAAACAGAGTGGAAAATGTTACGGTTACTGCAGGCAGCGATCATATAGGAAAATATATTGCAGGAACCGGAATAAGTATTACGGCAGAGGCAGCTGATGAAAATCATAGATTCCTCGGTGCGTATGTAAATGATACATTCCATGAATACAGTGACACGGATTATTTTACTGAAAATAACGGAGTATATACGCTTGCAGTTACAGTAGAAAATGCGGAGTATATTCAGCTTATATTCTCAAGATGTGCAACAGTTATATATGATCCTAACGGAGGAACATATAACGGAACATCGGAGAATACAGAGATAACAATGTCATCCCGGGCAGATGATAATACTTATTCGGTATGGGAAAACAACGAGTCGGCAGTGTCTCCGGATGCAGGAAAGGTGAGCTTTATCGGCTGGTATTTTGCAAGAGGCGGACAAAAGGATGACGGCACCTATACAGGTGCATTGATAGAATCGGTACACAGTGTTTCGTATAATGACAATTCAACAACCGATACCGGCGATGATACACTTGATGTGTCATATACAAATACAAGCGGAATAACAAATGAGTCTTCAGTGGCTGCTGACTATGGTGTTACATTTGTAGCACAATGGGAGTATCTGCAAAAGGTGGCTGCAATGACCAAGCAGACGAATGAAGCAACATATAAGGAAAGTAATGTCGGCGGAAGTATAACGATGGATATTTCCGACTCTGACAATCTTTCAGACAGCGAGAGGACAGTTGAAACGACAACGACATCGGCTCAGGGCTATGGACGGCTGAAAGATACAGTGACTCTTACAGCACAGGCTGCGTCGGATTCGTATGTATTTATGGGTTGGTATGATGAGGATGGTAATCTTCTTTCGCACAGTGCAACATATTCATACGCAGTATCTGACAGTAATACAGTATATGCACATTTCAGTGCGGACGTGGTTTATCCGTATTTGTCATTTATATCGGAAAAAGAAGTACCCGATACTGCCGATGCTTTGTTTAAAAAAGGCTCACATGTAAAGGTGGGCGAGGAGTATATCTGGCAGAGTAATCAGACAATCGGCGGAGAGAATATATACGGAAATACAATTGCAACAGGTTTCACCCTTAACACAAAGGGTGTAAGCGGATATTCATATGATCATTGTCAGTGGACGGTTACAATTCCCTCAGGAGATACATATGTGAAAATACCTGACGGAGTTTCGGCGGAGGATTATCCGTTTACCTTTGAATCCACCCCGGTTCTGAGTGATACAGAGGCTCAGGTGAACAGCGGTATTATATGGAAGGTAAGCAATGTAAATGCAGCAGATGCAGAGGGAGTATCGCTATCGTTTGTTGCAGGCTTTGACGACATAACAGATGACAGTAGCGATGAAGAAATATCGGTATTTGTTGTTAACGGGTTTGACGATATATCCTCGGACGATGCCGAAGAGGAAGCTGTATTGTATGAAGAAGCTGATGCAGTGGTTGTTAATGAGCTTACGGGAGAAGTGACAATGCGTTTGTATGATAAGCTTCCCACAGTTATTACGGGCGAGAGTGTTATCACATACGGAATTGTAATAGATAATATTTATGCTCCACAGGCGAGTGCAGCCTTTGAGCTGAAAGAAGCAGGGGTCGGAGCAGACAGTGAATTTCTTGACATTTCAGAGGATGCCGCAGGTGAAATAGTTCATGAAACAACAGCAGAGGGATACAGAGAAAGCGAATATAACAGATATTCGGAGGTTACAGTGGAGGAGGCGCAATAATCATGAAGAAATATATAGCTCCAAAGCTTGAGAGTGTTATTTTTGATACGGAAGAAGACATTCTTACGATAAGTGTTTCGACTCCTAAGAAGTATGACTATGCCGCAGGTGCATTGAATGATGTTATGATTAACGGAAAGGGCATTTCCACGCATGGATCCACGACGGTTAATCTTGAAAGTATTATGTATAAATAAGTGAGGTCAAGGAGGTGTTGTGTCAACACCTCCTTGTGTTATGTGCGGATGTGTGAATTGTGGTTAAGTGCTAACAAATCGCATAAACCATAATTTAGCATACCACGCAAGTTTTTTGCTATACAGCACCAAATAACACTTGTACAATTGCTATGATTTTGATATAATAAAAATAACAGATAATGAAAGGGACTAAAACAATGCTTATAGATTTTCATACTCATACTTTTCCGGAAAAAATAGCCGCACGCACTATTGAGGTGTTGCAGTCCAATACAATGCGTGTAGAGAAAAAATATACTCCGAACTATACCGATGCGACTGTTTCGGGATTATTAAAATCAATGGATGAGCATGGGGTTGATGTTTCAGTTGTACTTCCTATTGCAACTGCACCAAAACAGACAAATACAATAAATACCGTTGCGGCGGCAACGAATAATATCGACAGACTGTTTTCGTTTGGATCTCTCCATCCTATGCAGGAGGACTGGGAAAGTGTGCTGTATGATATAGCCGAAAAGGGCTTAAAGGGAATTAAGCTTCATCCGGAATATCAGCAGTTTTATATTGATTCTCCTGAATCAATCTGCATTTTAAAGCTGTGCGAAAAGCTTGGCTTGCTGGTTACACTCCATGCCGGACGTGATATAGGTATAGAACCGCCTGTTCACTGCGAGCCGGAACGGCTGAGAAAGGTCATGGATTGGGAGATAAGCGGCGAAAATATCATAGCGGCACATATGGGTGGCTGGCGGTTGTGGGATGATGTGGAAAAATGGCTTGTCGGAACACCCGTCAGATTTGATACCGCGTATGTAAGCCTTGATATGGATATAGTGCAGTTTGAGCGTATAGTGCGTGAGCACGGGGTGGATAAGGTGTTGTTTGCGACTGACTCGCCCTGGGAAAGCCCCGAAATGACGGTTAAATACATAAATTCATCAGGTCTCAATGATGCAGAAAAATCAATGATATTTGCCGATAACGCAAAAAAACTTTTGAAAATCCTGTAAAAGGTATTGTTTTATGAATTAAAATGCGTTATAATAGTAGCGTAGATTATTATAGACAGAAAGGGACGTTATATGTTCTCAAGCGATATAAGCATAGATTTAGGCACCGCCACTATGCAGATATATATAAAGAACAAGGGCATTGTATTGCAGGAGCCTACCGTTATTGCGGTTGATACCGACTCTAATGAGGTTAAGGCGGTTGGTGATGCTGCGGTTGAAATGCTTGGCAGAACTCCGCCCAATATCCATGCGGTACGTCCGCTTAATGACGGAGTTATCTCAAACCTCACATTGACTCGTGAGATGATAAAGTATTTCCTGTCAAAGGTTCGTGCAATAAAAATAGGTCATCCGAGGATTATGATGTGCGTACCCAGCGGTATAACCGATGTTGAGCAAAGAGCTGTTGTAGAGGCGGCAAGAGATGCCGGGGCAAAGGATATTTATATCATAGAGGAGCCGGTTGCGGCGGCACTTGGTGCAGGAAAGACAATCTCTGCGGCACGAGGTACAATGGTTGTCGATATCGGCGGCGGCACGACTGATATTGCAGTGATTTCACTGGGCGGAATAGTTGCAAGCAGGTCATTGAAAATTGCGGGTGACGAGTTTTCCGATGCGGTGGCACGGTATGTAAAGCGTGTAAAAAATCTGTATATCGGTCCGCTGAGTGCGGAACGTGTGAAGAAAGAAATCGGTACGGTTAAACCGCTTGAAGAGGATATTAGCACTGAGGTCAGAGGGCTTAGTGTGATGAGTGGACTGCCCGGAAAGGTTAAGATATCAGCAAATGAGCTTTGCGGCGAATTTGAGGAATATGTATATAACATAATCGAGCGTATCCGTGAGGTGCTTGAAGCGACACCGCCGGAGCTTCACGGTGATATAATCGATGACGGCATACTTTTAACGGGCGGCGGAGCGTTGATAGGCGGTCTTGCACAGCGTATAAGCGAGGCGATAGGCGTAAGATGTAGTGTGGCAGATTATCCGGTGGAATGTGTGGCAAGAGGTGCAGGTATTGCATTGGAGAATATTGATGTTGCCGAGGAGCCGACGCATATCTATCATAAGAAAGCTTATATAAGAGATTAAAAAACAAGGAGAATAAAGAAATGGAAACAATTTTAAGCAATATTGACATTCAGAATATTTTACCCCACCGTTATCCGTTCCTTTTAATTGATAAGGTAGTGGAATTTGAAGAGGGTAAGAGAATTGTAGCAATCAAGAATGTAACAGCCAATGAGCCGCAGTTTACAGGTCATTTCCCCGGTAATCCTATTATGCCGGGCGTACTTATCTGCGAGGCACTTGCACAGGCAGGTGCGGTAATGCTTCTTTCAATGCCGGAGAATAAGGGCAAGCTGGGAGTATTTACGGGTATCAATAACTTCAAGTTCCGCCGTCAGGTTGTACCGGGTGATACGCTTACATTAACAGCAGAGCTTGTTATGTACCGTCACGGTATGGGTAAGGCGAATGTTGAAGCAAGTGTTGAGGGACAGGTTGCGGCAAAGGGCGAAATCAGCTTTGCGGTAGTTGAAAATGCGGCAAATAACTGATATCTTACATGATGATGAATGCATAGACGACCTCCAATGCGGAGGTCTTATGCTTATACAGAAGAGGGACGGGTTTAAGTTCGGAATTGATGCCGTACTTCTTTCGGATTTTGCGAAAAATGCACGGTCACAACGTACCCTTGATTTATGCACGGGTACAGGAATTATCCCGACTCTTATGAGTGCAAAGACAGACACACCGCGTTTTGATGCACTTGAAATACAGAGTGAAATCTGCGATATGGCAAAACGCAGTGTGATATATAACAAGCTGGAGGACAGAGTACATATCACACAGGGCGATTTAAATGATGCAGTATCAATTTACGGCAAGGCATGCTTTGATAAGATTACTGTCAATCCTCCGTATATGAAATGCGGTACGGGTATTGTGAATGATACTGATACAAAAACCGTTTCAAGGCACGAGGTTAAATGCACGCTTGAGGATGTGATTTCTATATCATCACAGCTGTTAAAACCAAAGGGCAGGTTTTATATGGTACACCGTGCGACAAGAATTGCAGATATTCTGTACCTGATGCGGAAATATAAAATAGAACCCAAGCTGCTGAGAATGGTGCATCCGTCACCGTATAAAGCGGCTAATCTGCTGTTGGTCGAGGGAATGCGAGGTGCGGCGGCAGATTTGAAAATTGCCGAACCGTTGTATGTGTATGATGAAAACGGCATGTATTCGGCAGAGATTGATAAAATTTACGGACGTGAAAATAAGGAGCAGTCATGAGTGGAACACTGTATCTGGTAGCTACACCTATAGGAAATCTGGGCGACATATCCCCAAGAGCGTTGGAGGTTCTTTCTTCGGTTGATCTGATAGCCGCAGAGGATACACGCCGAACGGTGCAGCTGCTGAATCATTTCGGCATTTCAAAGCAAATGACGAGCTATTACGAGCATAACAGAGCTGCCAAGGGTGAATATATAATTTCACTGCTTAAAGAGGGCAAAAACGTAGCACAGGTGTCGGACGCAGGAACTCCTGCGATATCCGATCCGGGTGAGGATCTGGTAAAGCTGTGTATTGAAAATGACATAACAGTTACTTCAATTCCCGGTCCGGTCGCAGGCATTAATGCACTTATCCTCTCAGGACTCAATACAAGCCGATTTGCGTTTGAGGGATTTTTATCCATGAACAAGCGTCACAGACGTGAGCATCTTGAGTCGGTAAAGAACGATACGCATACGCTCATTTTCTATGAGGCACCACATAAGCTTAAAGCAACGCTTGCTGATATGAGCAGCTGTTTTGGCGGTGAACGCAGGATAGCACTTGTGAGAGAGCTGACAAAGCTTCATGAGGAGGTTCTGCGGATGACGCTTGATGAGGCTGTGAAATACTATGAGGAGGTAAATCCCAGAGGCGAGTATGTGCTTGTAATTGAGGGAGCATCTGCGGAGGTGGCAGCTGAAGAGGATTCGCTCTGGTGGAGTGAGCTGACTGTATGTGAGCATGTGGATGCCTATATTGAAAAGGGTATGAACTCCAAAGAAGCGATAAAGCAGGCAGCAGCTGACCGGGGTGTACCGAAGCGAGAAGTATATAACGAATACCATAAATAAAAGAGAGGGATAGTTATGAATAAAAAGAAGTTATTGGCTTTTGCGGCGGCGGCCGCAACGGCGACTGTTTATTCGGCGATAACAGGAAAGGGAATATTTAATAAATACCGTTTCAAGAATGAGCATGAAGCAATTGCCAAGTATGTGGAAAGTAATTATCCGGGCGCAGTATATTCGCCTGTGCAGAAAACAGAGCAGGGCTATGCGGTGATTGTCCGCCGTCCCAATCTGACAAAAATAATGTTATATGTCATGCCGACAGATGACGGAAGATATGTATTTAATGAGGTACATGCATAATTGCACGCACCTCAGACCGTCGATAAATTGGTCAGACCGCGCATAACTGTGTTAATGGAATTTATAAATTGAAGCTTTGGCATTCTTGTGCGAACGGCAGCATCCCATTGAGGAACGCTGTCGTTATGCGTTTTTTACGAAAAGAAATGCTAACGTACCATCGTACGCCGACGCTTCCTTTTCGCAAAATCTGCCCTAATTTCTCGCAGTCTGCCGACGTGCAGATTGCATATGTTTTATCACACAACCGTCCTTTGCAGCATAATATACTGTGAAAGGAGGCTGTTGAATATGAGCTTATTCGGAAACTGCGGTAATGACAACGGATCGGGCTGGTGGATATGGATAGTAATTATTGTTATTCTTGTTCTTTGCTCGGACGGCAATATTTTCGGGAGCGGGAATAATTGCTGTTGCTGCTGTTGTGACAGGAAATGTTTACCGTCACGGGATGACGATGACTGTGACGAGCGACATGATTCATGCTGCTAAGGCTAAAAAGGGATGCTGCGGCATCTCTTTTTTTGATTGCCTGCCCCATAATCATCCCGGATTTCTTCCTATATATATTAGGAAGAAAAAAAGAAAAAATAAAAAAATTTAAAAAAAGTGGAACTTTTTTTGGAACTTTACGTCTAACGTATTGAAAGACCAAATCAGTATATAAATATTGACAAGTGACTTTTGGAAATACCGCCGCGGCTTTGTGGATTTTTTATAAAAATCCCGAAATTGGCAAGAAAATTGGCGGTTGGAAGAAAAAAAGTGTTGACAATATCGGCATTTGGTAGTAGAATATTTAGTAGCGGTTTGCTGAAAATTGGGTAGAAGCATTGTGTGAACCGTTACCGTAATATTAAGCATTGCACCGGCGCAGGTGAATCGGTGACAATGTTTTTACAGTTTTTTTACAACTGTATGCACACATTGACATAAACAGTCTTGCGTGTTATAATCAATGTGAAGACTGAGTATTCTCAGTCGAGGTTTCCGGCAGAAAGAAGAAGGGTTAATCTGACGGAAATACAGTACAAAATACCCTTCGAAAAAACAACAATACAAAGGGAGGATTTGAGACTATGAATAAGAATCTCAAGAAGGTAATTTCAGTAGCTTCAGCTTTAGCTGTTTCAGCTTCAAGCGTAGCTGCATTTGCTGCTTCTTTTCCGGATGTAGCTGACACAGCTTCATACAAGCAGGCTGTTGATGAGTTAGTTGCATTAAACATCATCAACGGTTTCGATGACGGTACATTTGGTCCGGATCAGAACGTAACAAGAGCACAGATCACAAAGATGATCGTTACTGCATTAGGCGAGACAGCTGTTTCAGCTGCTGAGGCTGCTGCAGGTAAGGACACACAGTTTGCTGACGTAACAGGTAATCACTGGGCAGCAGGCTTCGTAGCAACAGGTACATCAGCTACAGCATCAAACTTCATCAACGGATACAGCGCAACACAGTTTGGTCCGGAAGATAACGTTACATATGCTCAGGCTATCAAGATGTTAGTTGCAGCTTTAGGCTACAGCTCATACGCTGAGAATGAGGGTGGCTGGCCGAACGGTTACTTAAAGTATGGTTACAGCCTTGGCTTAAACGAGGGTGTATCAGGCGTAGGTAACGACGATGCAGCTACAAGAGCACAGGTTGCTCAGATGATCGACAACGCATTAAAGTGCCCGATCTGTGTATCAGACGGTTACGAGAATGACGCTTGGGGCAGACCGGTTCCGAAGACAGTTGTTAAGGACGGTTCAGGTGACTTAGACGGTACAAAGGACGGCTACCAGAACTTATTAAACTACGCTCACGATGCATACTTAGTATATGGTCGTGTAACAGGCACATTCAAGACAGGTGCTTGTGAGGCTGACGAAGTTGAGTTCGCAGTAGAGAAGTCAGATAACTGGTTAGGTTATTCATACGACGCTCAGGATGAGGGCGACGAAGAGGGCGAGAAGGTTACAGTTTATAAGGGCGATGTTACTAACACAGACGCTAACTTATTAGCTTATGCAGAGGCTATTCTCGTAGAGGATGACAACGATGAGTTAACACTCATCTCACTTACACCGTACGGTGCAACAGAGCAGGTTGAGCTCGCAACAGAGAACTTCAGACAGTTCAAGGGTGGAGATAAGTACGACTCATTAGAGATGTACAAGGATGCTTCACAGTCAAAGTATGACACATACAAGATCAACAACGAAGATTTTGAAGTATATGTTAACGGTGTTCCGACAGACTACTCATTAGCAGATTTAACTGATGAGGCTGGTGAGGATTATGATACTCTTTCAGCTTTATTAGTTGACAATGAGACAGGTACAATCACATTAGTTGACACATCAGACACAGCTAAGTCATCAACAGATGGTAAGTATGACTACGCTATGATCACAAAGTATGTTGACGCTATCGTTGACTATGTAGAGGTTGACGAGGATGAGGCAGTTATCTCATTCGAGACAACATCAGACGGCGATGTAGCAGAGTTAGTAGTTGACTTTGAGGACGAGGATAAGGAGTACAACCTTACATTAAACGGTGAGGCTATCTCAGTTTCAGACCTCCAGGCTAAGGACGTATTAACAGTTGCTTACGACGTAACAAAGGGCTTTGAGGATTCAGATTCATACGAGGTTATGGTAAGCCGTGACGTAGTTGAAGGTAAGCTCAAGAGCTCAGACATCGAAGAGGGCGAGTACACATTTGACAACGGCGAGACATACAAGAAGGCATGGGCTGACGCTGCTGATTTAGAGAATGGTAACAGCTACACAATCTACTTAAACGTATTTGGTAAGATCGCTATGGTAGATGACTTAGCTTCAGCTAAGAAGTTCGCTATCTTAGAGAACGTTTACGATACAAACGGTGGTGCTGACTATGCAGCTACACTTATCACAACAGAGGGTAAGGTTAACTACATGGTAGATGCTGATGATTATGATGATCTTAAGGCTGCTCTTATGGCTGACGACAGCATGTTCGATACAGACGAGAAGATGGCTAACAGAGAGGCTGTTCAGAACCGTGTAATCGAGTACACAGTTAAGACAAACGGTGAGTTAAACTTCAAGGGTGTTGTATCAGCTGATGCTGACATCGACACAAAGGCTTACAAGGCTTCAACAAGCAAGCTCGGTTCAGTTAAGGTTTCAGAGGCTATCACAGAGTTCATCGATGTACAGGAGTACCTCGAGGACGGCGACGCTGTAACAATGTCATACGCTGACTTAGTAGATGGCACAACTTACACAGGTTATGCATTCGGCGAGACAGGTTCAGAGGACGTTGCTAAGTTAGTTCTTATCACAGCTGGTACAGCTGGATTAAACGTAAACAGCAACATCGCTGTATATGTAACATCATCAACAGAGGATACAGATAACGGTTCAATGGAAGCTGTAAGAGCTTACGTTGGCGGTGAGTTAACAACTCTCTTATTAGAGTCAGATGACCTCGCTGAGGATTTAGTAGCAGGTGATGCATTCTTCTTCAAGAAGAACAGCGAGAACGAGGTAACAAACGTTTACCCGATTCTCAGCAAGTCAGTTGCTAACACATACACAGAGTTCTATGCTGATTATGTAAAGGGTGCTAAGTTTGATGCAGTAAATTCAACAGTTGCTGATGGTTTCGCAGGTGTTGAGGGTGCTTCACTCCACTTCAACAGATCAAAGGATGTTGATGAGTGTGAGCTCGTATTCGGTGCAGTTGTTGCAAATGGTAACGGTGAGGTTAGCTTAGTTGTTGAGGCTGATGATCTTGCAAACGTTAACATTGATGAGGCTGTTGATTATGATTTAGCTGAGTCAGTAAACGTATATGTTTACGATTACGACCTCAAGAAGGCTAAGGACAGAGTTGACACAACATCAGTTGCTGGTATCAAGAAGACAACATTCCCGAACAGCGCATTTATCGTTGAGGTTGATGCTAACGGTAAGGAAACAAGAAGCGATGAAATCGTTAACTTCGAGTCATCAGTTCTTAACGCTGACGCTTCAGAGGAGAACCCGAACTATGGTAAGGTTACTTTAGCTCTTCTCAAGGTTGTTGACGATGAGGTAACAGAGGCTGTAGTTTATGTTCCGTCAAACTCAAAGGATTGATTTTAACAAATCATCTTTGATATAAGACATTTACAAAGAGTCGGTCGCAAGACCGGCTCTTTTTTCGTGTGAATTTTTGGTTACGTTTTGGTGCTGATTGTTGACACGGCTTTTTGGGTATGTTATAATGATAGCAGATTATGATTTAAGGGGAATTTAAATGAAGAAAAAACCGCAGGTAAAACCGACTGTTATGAGCATGGAATTTGACTGGTTCCTGTTTTTTCTGACAATCGGAATTGCAATTTTCGGACTTATAAATATATATTCCGCAACCCGTAGCTACGGTACAAGCTCAAGTGTAGTGGTGCAGTCGGTGGCTTTTGCTATGGGTATAGCGGCGATGATTGCTTTGAGCCGGTTTGATTATGAACAGTTTCGGGGTATAACAAAGCATATTTATATATTTGCGATATTTATTCTCGTTCTTGTGTTTTTCTTTGGCGTAAGTGGCGACTGGGGTGCGAAAAACTGGATACGAATAGGTGGTGTGGGCATTCAGCCGTCAGAGCTTGCAAAGGTGTGCTTCATTCTTACATTTTCACATCATCTGGCGAGGGTGGAGAAGAATATAAATAAGCCGGTAACAATTTTATGCCTTGCAATACATGCGGGTGTTATCATAGGTCTTATTCTTATGGAGCCTGATGTCGGAAGTGCGTTGGTATTCATGTTTATGTTTATCTGTCTGTTATTTGTGGCTAAGATTTCATGGAAATATATAATTCCCGTAGGAATTGCGGGAATAGCATCATTGCCGTTTATATACAGATATGTGCTTGACGAATATCAGCAAAAAAGAATACAGGTATTTTTTGACCCTGACCTTGACCCGCTCAACAGAGGATATAATGTAATTCAGTCCAAAATTGCAGTGGGTTCGGGACAGTTGTGGGGTAAGGGTTATTTACAGGGCACCCAGAATCAGATGGAATATCTTCCGACGAAGAGTACTGATTTTATATTTTCGGTTATAGCAGAGGAATGGGGTTTTATCGGTGCGGCAATACTTGTAATTGCACTTTTTGCACTTATTTACCGTTGCTTTAAAATAGCGTCGAAGGCGGATAATTCATACGGAAGATATATATGCGTCGGTGTGGCATCAATGTTTTTGTTCCATATATTTGAAAATGTAGGAATGTGTATCGGTCTTATGCCGGTTACGGGTATTCCGTTGCCGCTTGTAAGCTATGGAGGAAGCTCAATGCTTACGAATTGTCTGGCGATAGGATTGGTGCTTAGTGTGAATTATCATAATAAACCGCGTACTGTGGTGGATGTTTATTAAGGAGAAATGAAAAATGGTATATGTATTTCTGGCAGACGGATTTGAAGAAGTAGAGGCAATTGAGCCGGTTGATATTATGCTTCGTGCAGGCATTGAGGTAAAAACTGTATCCTTGGGAAATGAGCTTGTTACAGGTGCTCATGGAATAAAGGTCGGTGCAGATATTATGATTGATGAGGTTGACTGCGACAGTATTGATGCGGTTGTATTGCCGGGCGGCGCACCGGGATATGAAAATCTTGATGCATCTGAATCGGTACATTCGATAATCAACTATGCAGTTGCACACGGTAAATATGTATGTGCAATCTGTGCATCGCCGTCGATTCTCGGAAAGAAGCAGTTACTTCAGGGCAAAAACGCAACCTGTTTTCCGGGATTTGAGGACTGCTTGTATGGAGCAGAGGTGGTCGGCGACAAGGTTGTTACTGACGGAAAAATTATAACCGCCAAGGGTGCCGGTGCGGCATCGGAATTTGGATTTGAAATTGTAGCTGCCTTAAAGGACAGGGCGACAGCGGACAAGGTTCGCTCAATAATGCAGTATTGATATGAGCAAGGCAGAAATCCGTGAACACATGAAAAAGCTCCGCCGATCGCTTAGTGCGGAGGAAATATCGCAGAAAAGTGCAGAGATTGTATCTGTGCTTTTTTCGCTTGATGAGTTCAGACAGGCAAAAACGGTGATGGTATATATCAGTGCATTTAAAGAGGTGGACACTTCCGCAATAATAGTAAGGCTTCAGCGAGACGGAAAGAAAATTGTTGTACCGGTATGTAATACGGAGGATTTTACCATTATTCCGTCATACATAGCGGGATTTGATGACATGCACAGGGGTGCATACGGAATATGGGAGCCGGACGAAATCAGGGAAGCGTCGGTAGGTGATATAGATCTGATAATAGTACCGGGGATTGCGTTTGATGAAAAGGGAAATCGCTGCGGTTTTGGTAAGGGATATTATGACAGGCTGCTTAGTGAAAGCAGAGCAGTTAAAATCGGTCTGTGCTATGATTTTCAGATAACACAGACGCTTGAAACGGATGAATATGACATACCTATGGATAAGGTTATAAGCGAGAGGAGAATAATAGATGCTGTTTGATACACATGCACATTACAATGACAGTAAGTTTGCTGAGGATTTGCACGAGGTGCTGTCGCAAATGGAGGAAAACGGAGTAGGACTCATAATGAATCCGGCAACAAAAGCGGATGAATTTGAGGAAGTAGTGCAGATGTGCGAAAAATATCCGTTTATGTACGGTGCGGTGGGCGTACATCCCGAAGAGGTTGACACGGTAGATGCAAGGCTGGCAGATATGATAAGGAAGTACGCAAAGCATCCGAAGATTAAGGCGATTGGCGAAATTGGCCTGGACTATTATTGGGTACAGGACAATAAAGAAAAGCAAAAGGCGCTTCTGTCAATGCAGATAGAGCTTGCAAAGGAGCTGAAGCTTCCTGTGATTATCCATGACCGTGAAGCACACGGTGATACGATGCAACTGCTAAGAGAACATAAGGTATGGGAATGCGGAGGTGTGTTCCATTGCTACAGCGGCAGTGCAGAAATGGTAAAGGAAATAATTGAATGGGGAATGTATGTAGGCTTTGGCGGTGCGCTTACGTTCAAGAATGCAGTAAGACCCTGTGAAACGGCAGCAGCAGTACCGCTTGACAGGCTTGTTATAGAAACAGATGCACCGTATATGGCACCGGTGCCGATGCGTGGCAAGCGGAACAGCTCGTTATATGTGAAGTATGTGGCGCAGAAGCTTGCAGAGATAAAGGGAATTGAAGCCGAAGAAATGGCAAGGATTTGTTTTGAGAACGGTAAGAGGTTATATGGGATTTGATGATATAAATTATGGTTAAGTGCTAACCAATACATCGCTAAACCATAATTTACCCCAAAAAAACGGAGGTGCAATAATCGCACCTCCGTTGTCTTATTTCGCCTCTTTAAGCAGCTCTGTCAACGCCGCTTTGTCAAATAAATACTTGTTGTTGCAGAAGTGACAGCAAAGCTCCGCTTCGCCTTGCTCATCAATCAGCGACTGTAACTCGGTTGCACCGATTGAAATCAGTGCTTTCTCCATCTTCTCCTTTGAACACTTGCACTGATATTCGGGAAATGCTTCGTCATTCTGAAGCATCATTGAGAATCCGTCGGTTATCTCGAAAATGATGTCCTGAGCGCTCATGCCCTCTTCAATCATTTTTGTGATTGGCTTAACTTTTGCAAGATGCTCCTCTATTTTAACCGCAGTCTCCTCATCTGCTCCCGGTAACAGCTGAATCATATATCCTCCGGCGGCAAGTACGGAGTTGTCCTCTGTGCTTACCAATACGCCAAGTGCGATTGCTGTGGGTGTCTGCTCGCTCTGTGCATAATATACCGTAAGATCCTCGGCAATCTCTCCGCTTACAAGCGGAATCTGACCTACATACGGTTCTCTTAAACCTAAATCACGAAGTACACTGAGTGTACCGTTACCGATTGCACCGCCTACATCAAGCTTTCCGTTTTCTTTGAGTGGCAGCTGTGCGGCAGGGTTCTGTACATAGCCTCTTACCTTTGAATTGCAGTCTGTTACTGCCACTAACTGCCCGAGCTGACCGTCGCCGTGAATCTGGAGTGTGATTGAATCGGTGTCCGCCTTGAGTCCTGCGGCACCCATGATTGCTGCACCGGTTAAAAGCCTGCCCAAAGCAGCTGTTGCAACTCTTGATGTGTGATGAATTTCGTGAGCCTTATTTACTAAATCTGTTGTGATGGCACAGAATACACGGATTGTTCCGTCCATGCTTGAGCCTCTTACCAATGTGTCTGACATTTTTATAATATCCTTTCGGTTTTTTCAAAAATATTTCAATAACATTATAGCATTTTATATTTAAAATGTCAAATTAAACATAAAGGGATTTTTTTGTTGACAGATATGATAAATTGTGATATACTTTATATTGTGAAAAAGTGTGCAGTTTAATCAGAGCATAATAAAAAAACGGAGGAACAAATATGGAAAATCAGACAAACCCGACAGTAAATGCAGTACCTGCAAAAGCTGTTTCGGAGACAAATCAGATTGAAACTCAAATATCTATTATCGATATTATAAATATGATGCTTACTTTCTGGTGGCTTATAGTTATACTTGCGGTTCTCGTAGGTGGAGGTACATATGCATATTCGAGATTTACATCTGTAGATCAGTACAGCTCATCATCAACCCTGTATATCAATACCCAGACAGAGCAGAAAACAGACGACGTTAACACAGGTGCTATCGCAGACGCTCAGGATCTTATGCCGACTTATATTGAGATTTTAAGCTCAAAGCCGTTCCTTGAGACTATAAGTGATGACATTGACAATAAGTATGACTATCAGCAGATTGGCTCAATGACAGAGTATTCGGCAAAAACCGACACAAATATTCTTTCAATTTCCGTAAAGGCTACAGATGCACATGATGCATTCCTTATCGCTGAAAGTATTTCCCATAATGCACCGGATGAAATCAGACGAGTGTTTGAGGGTGGTTCGGTAAAGCTTATCAACTACGCAGAAGAGAGCATTGCTCCGTTACCGACAAATTCGCTCAAGAAGGGCTTAATCGGATTTATTGCCGGTGCGGCGCTTGCTGCACTTATCATATTCCTTATCAACCTCTTTGATACCCGTGTAAAGAGTTCAGAGGAGCTGACAGGAAAGTACAATTTACCGATTTTGGGCGAGGTCCCGAACTTACATGAGGGTTAATGGGGGTGCAAACGGATGATATTCAACAATAACAGTAAGAAAAGTGAACAGGAAAGCCGTATTGCTTCTTTAAAGCAGAATCAGGCGGCAATACTTAATGATAAGACCCCCTTTATTATAAAGGAGGCATATAAGACAGCAAGAACAAATATTATCTTCTCTGTAGCAGGTGCGGCAGATGTATCATGTAAGACAATTGCTCTTACAAGTGCTAATCCGGGTGAGGGTAAGACAACAACAATTATTAATCTTGCTATTACATTCGCTCTGACGGGAGCAAAGGTGCTTCTCATTGACGGCGACCTCAGAAAGCCGAGAATACATCAGTATCTCGGAGTTGTAAAAACAGACGGTCTCTCAACAGTTCTTTCAAATCAGAAGAGCTTTGAGGAGGTTGTATATAGAGATTTAAGAGAGGGACTTGATGTTATTGCATCAGGTTCGATCCCTCCGAACCCTGCCGAGCTTCTTTCATCAGATGCGATGGGCGTACTTCTTGAGAAGCTCAAGCAGCAGTATGACTACATATTCTTTGATACACCGCCGGTAACAGTTGTAACAGATGCAGCTGCATTATCGAAGTATATTGACGGTATGGTGCTTGTTGTACGAGAGGGATATACAAATCACGAAAGTATTGAGCATGCTATTAATCTTCTGAGCATTGCGGAAGCAAAGGTTATCGGCTTCTTTGTTAACGATATTGAGCCGAGCGGTGCGAACTACGGTGCATACAGAAGCAGAGGCTACCGTTACGGTAAGGGCTACGGCTACGGCGGACGCTACAGCTACGGCTACCGTTACCGTTACGGCGGAACAGGTCACTACGGTGACAAGGCAGAGATGGAAGAGGTTGATACCTCTGCACCGGCAATTGCTGATGAGGCTCAAGAGGTAAGTGAAGAAAATAACTGATAAAGAGGGGAATAATGTTGAAAAGAAAGATATTTTTTGTTATTGCCTCTCTTGCAGTGCTGTTACTTTTTACGGGCTGCGGCGACTATAGCTCAATAGAGGCACAGCTCAGAGATATCGAAATAGAAAATAGACTTCCCGATTTACCGGAAGAGGAAATCAGAACGATGGAAGAGGCTGAGGATGCGGTATATGTACAGCAGCTTGCGGCATGTGAGATGCTCAGCGATTCGTATAATCAGACACACTACACCAATTTCCTTGAAAACGTAAACGGAAACGATAAGCGTATTGCAGAAATATGCAATAAAAAGCGTAAGTCTATTGATACAGAGATCGAAGAGCTGTATAAAAACAATATTTATAAAATCATGGAAAACGTAACAGACTGTCCGAACGTGGATGCTTATGTTACAAAGACATATGCAAATGTTCTTACATTCTATGACGAGTACGATAATTACCTTAACGCAGATAATACGGATGTAGCATTGACTGAAATTTTATCATATTTTTATGACAGAACAAATGTCCTTGCGAAGTCGTTCCTTTCAAGAAATGAAAAGAAGGTATTTGAAGCTGCAGTATCGGTAATTGAGGGAAATGCCCAGACTGATGAGGATTTCAGATTCTATATCAATAAGAATAATATCATCATCAAGGCACTCAACGAAATATTTGGCGGAGTATCGCTTGATTATGCGAACAGAATTGAGGCGGCGAGTGACAAGCTTGCTGTAAATCTTCTCAATTCACTCGAAAGTCTGACAACAAGAGAAAGAGGTCTGCTTATGGACGAGCTGGGCTTATCAACCCCGACTCCGTCACCGAAGCCGACAGCAACTCCGAAGCCGTCGCCGTCACCGTCTCCGACACCGAGACCTACGGCACAGCCGACTGCAAAGCCGACAGCGAAGCCTGCGGTGAAGCCGTCAACAAGTACAGCAAAGCCGGCAGACAGCGATGATGATCAGAATAATTCGGCAACAGAGCAGAATCCGACATATGTACTTGACTAAACATTTGTGAAATTTGCACGATATTAAGGGTTTTACGGAAAAAATCAAAAAAACTTTTGTAAAACCCTTGACATATCTGTGTTTTTATGTTAGAATTAAAGAGCTTAAAAAAGGCTCTTTTTTTTTGTGCGTTCAAAAACGTAGAGATTTAAAAGAGACTCTAAATAATCGGAGGTGTAAAAATGAGAGTTAAGATCACATTAGCATGTACAGAGTGCAAGCAGAGAAACTACAATACAATGAAGAACAAGAAGAACGATCCGGACAGACTTGAAATGAACAAGTACTGTAAGTTCTGCAGAAAGCACACTCTTCATAAGGAAACCAAATAATTAATGTTGTTTTTAAGTAAGGATGTGTAAAAGATGACTGAAAAAGTAGAAAAGAAGCAGGGCTTCGCAAGTAAAGCGAAGAAGTATTTAACAGAATGCAAGGTTGAGCTCAAGAAGGTTACATGGCCGTCAAAGAAGCAGCTCATCCGTAATTCAATTGTAATTATCGTTTTTATTGCAATCGTTACAGTTATATTATCAGTTCTTGATTTAGGTTTCGGTAAGCTGTTTGAGTTAATGACAGAACTTCTTTAATTGGATTTATTAAAAAATCGTTGGAAGGAGAATTCAGATGGCTGAAGAAGCAAAATGGTATGTAGTACACACATATTCGGGATATGAGAACAAGGTTAAAGACAATATTGAAAAATATGTCGAGAACCATGATATGTACGATACTATCCCCGAAGTGTTAATTCCGACTGAGGAAATTGTTGACGGTGAAAAAACGAGAACAAGTAAGCTTTTCCCGGGATATGTAATTATCAAGATGGTAATGAATCCGGAAACCTGGTATGTCGTAAGAAATACCAGAGGTGTCACGGGATTTGTCGGTCCGGCATCTAAGCCGGTTCCCCTTAGTGAAGAGGACATGCAGAGAATGGGCGTTGGTTCAGTCAGAATGTCTGATTTGAAGATTAAGGTCGGCGATGAGGTGAATATTACATCGGGTCCGATGGAAGGCTTCACTGGAAAGGTTATTGGCGTTGATTCTGAAAGAAGAAAGGTCAACATAGCCGTTTCAATGTTCGGCCGTGAAACTCCGGCAGAGCTTGATTTAGCTCAGGTAGAGGTAATCGGTCAGTAAACAGTAAATAATGCATAAGCATTATATAAATTTATCCCTCTGGTAACAGTGGGAGGATCTGAAAAAAGATCCGCAATTACCACATTAAAATAGCACAAAGCTATGAGAAAATTAGGAGGTGGCCATTATGGCACAGAAAGTTGCAGGTTATATTAAGTTACAGATTCCTGCCGGAAAGGCAACTCCGGCTCCCCCGGTTGGTCCGGCTTTAGGTCAGCACGGTGTAAACATCATGCAGTTTACAAAGGAATTCAATGAAAAGACAGCGAAGGATGCAGGTCTCATTATCCCGGTAGTAATTACCGTATATGCAGACAGATCATTCTCATTTATAACAAAGACTCCGCCGGCTGCGGTTCTTATCAAGAAGGCTTGTAAGATCAACAGCGGTTCAGGTGTTCCGAACAAGACTAAGGTAGCTACAATCTCAAAGGCTGACATTCAGCAGATTGCAGAGACTAAGATGCAGGACCTCAACGCAGCTTCATTAGAGGCAGCTATGAGCATGATTGCAGGTACTTGCAGAAGTATGGGCGTAGTAGTAGGCGACTAATTGTTAGAATAAGTGGGAGAAACGAAAGTTTTGCTTGACCACGAAGGAGGATAATTTAAATGTTTAGAGGAAAGAAGTATAAGGAGACTGCAAAGCTCGTTGAGAAGTCAAAGTTATATGACGTTTCAGAGGCTATGGAGCTCATCACAAAGACAGCAAAGGCTAAGTTTGACGAGACAATCGAAGTACATGTAAAGTTAGGTGTTGACTCAAGACACGCTGACCAGCAGGTAAGAGGCGCTATCGTTTTACCGCACGGTACAGGTAAGAGCGTAAAGGTATTAGTATTTGCTAAGGGACCGAAGGCTGACGAGGCTCAGGCAGCAGGTGCTGATTATGTAGGCGAGATGGATCTCGTAGAGAAGATTCAGAAGGAAAACTGGTTTGATTTCGACGTAGTAGTAGCTACACCGGATATGATGGGTGTTGTTGGTCGTTTAGGTAAGGTTTTAGGTCCGAAGGGCTTAATGCCGTCACCGAAGGCTGGTACAGTTACTATGGACGTTGCAAAGGCAGTAGCTGAGATTAAGGCAGGTAAGATCGAGTACAGACTTGATAAGACAAACATCATTCACTGCCCGATCGGTAAGGCATCATTCGGCTCACAGAAGCTCCAGGATAACTTCTCAACACTTATGGAAGCTATCGTAAAGGCTAAGCCGTCAGCAGCAAAGGGTCAGTACTTAAGAAGTGTAGTAATCGCTTCAACAATGGGTCCTGGAATCAAGATCAACGCTGCAAAGATTAACTAATCTATCCGATTATTAAGCAAGCAAAAGGACATCGCATTTGCGATGTCCTTTTTGATGTATCACATTTTCTTCTCCATAACAAATTTCAACGGCGAGAATCCGCAGCTCTCGTAAAATTTCAATGCACTCTCGTTAAATGCCCAGACATTAAGCGTGATTGCATCACAGTTGTTTTCCTTTGCTATAGCCGAAATATATTCAAATATCTGTGTTCCGATATGTTGACCCCGGCATTCCTCATCTACGCATAAATCGTCAATGAAAAGCACTGTTCTGTCCCGGAGAATGTTGTTGTCCTTTGTAATTTGATAGACACAGAATGCGTATCCGACAACAGAGTTATCACTTACTGCAACATATATAGGTGTGCTGTCGTCGCTTAATATGTCAAGCAGCTCATCGTCGGTGTATTTCTTGCGTCCGCTGATGAAAATATCCGGTCTGCCGTCGGCATGTACCTCAAGTACCTGACGTAGCAGGCGGTTTATTTCTTCAATGTCGTCTTTTACTGCACGTCTTATTATCATTGAAGTGTCCTCCCTCTATAATTATACTTATAAATATATACCATCAGAGCAATAAATTCAAATGTAAAAACCAACAAAAACTGCGATATAAATACATAAAAATATGTATAAAATGATTTCATAAAAAGACACTACAGCTCTTGACAAAAACACTTGTCCGTGTTATAATACTACATGTTGAAAATCCCTAGACAGCAGGCGGCAATAGCGGAAGTCCTGCCGAGGATGTCAGTAATGATTGTTACGACCCCTCTATGTCTATGCATAAGAGGGTGTTTTTTTATGAACATTACTTTTGGATTTTCAAAGGTAATAATTCATAGGAGGTGAATACAATATGCCAAGCGCAAAGGTTTTAGAAGCAAAGAAAGCACAGGTTGCTGAGGTTGCTGAGGTTTTAAAGGCAGCTCAGACAGGTGTGCTCGTTGACTACAGAGGTTTAACAGTTGAGGAGGATACAGATCTTCGTAACCAGTTAAGAGCAGCAGGTTGTAAGTATTTCGTTATTAAGAACACAATCTTAAAGCTTGCAACAGAGGAGATTGGTCTCAGCGGTCTTGATGAGGTACTTCACGGTCCGACAGCTATCGCTGTATCATCAGAGGACGCAGTTGCTCCGGCAAAGGTTTTAGCAGACTATGCTAAGAAGAACAATAAGCTCGAGTTAAAGTCAGGCTTCATGGATGGTGCTGTAATGTCATTAGACGAGTTAAAGACATTAGCTGCAACACCGAACATGGAAACACTCATCGCAAAGATGATGGGCAGCTTGAATGCTCCGGCATCAAACCTCGTTCGTTTACTCAATACTATCGTAGAGGGTGGCGAGGAAATTGCTGATTTAATAGCAAAGAAGGCAGCAGAGGCAGCTCCGGCAGAGGAGGCTGCACCGGCTGAAGAAGCTCCGGCAGCTGAAGAGGCTCCGGCAGAGGCAGCAGCAGAGGCGGCTCCGGCAGCAGATGCTGAATAATTAGAAAAAACAAAACAAACAAAAAGTAAATCTATTTAATAGGAGGATATTACAATGGCAGATTTAAATGCAATTCTTGATTCAATCAAGGAGTTAAAGTTATTAGAAGTTGCAGAGTTAGTAAAGATGATGGAAGAAGAGTTCGGCGTATCAGCAGCAGCTCCGGTTATGGTAGCAGCAGCAGCTGGCGACGGTGCAGCAGCAGGTGCTGAGAAGTCAGACTTCGACGTAGTATTAGCAGACGCTGGTGCTAAGAAGTTAGGCGTAATCAAGGTTGTTCGTGAGTTAACAGGCTTAGGCTTAAAGGAAGCTAAGGAGTTAGTTGACGGTGCACCGAAGACACTCAAGGAAGGCGTAGCTAAGGAAGAGGCTGAGTCAATGAAGGCTAAGTTAGAAGAGGCTGGCGCTAAGGTTGAATTAAAGTAATTTTGCTCTGATTTTTGTGCCAGGTGAATTATGATTATTGATGTATCAAGCATACTTAAAGAGTTCGGCGGAAAATTAGAGGTTAGCGGTGAAATAGAAATTGCTCCGTTTGAGTTTGGCGGCGAAGAGTTTACGCTCGAAGCACCTGTTACGGTAAGCGGAACGATTGTAAATAACGGCAAATCTTTGCAGTTGAAGGCAGATATCACGACAGTATTAGGCACGCAGTGCGGACGCTGTCTTGCTGATATCGATGTCGATACGGAATTTTCCATAGACGAGCATTTTGTCCGTGCGGAGGACGGTACGCCGACAGATGATGAAGTAATAACATTTGACGGGCATACCATTGAGCTTGACGGAGTAGTTTATGACAATCTTCTGATGAACATAGACGGTAAATATCTTTGTGCAGATGACTGTAAAGGTCTCTGCCCGAAGTGCGGCTGTGATCTCAACGAGGGAGAATGTGACTGCGACAAGGAGTTCATAGATCCGAGATGGGCAGGACTGGCAGATTTAATGAAGAACGATTAATTAGAGTAATTTTATGGAGGTGTAACAATGGCAGTACCTAAGAATAAAGTATCAAAAGCCAGAAGAAACAGCAGACGTGCAAACTGGAAGCTCACAGCACCGAACATGGTGGAGTGTCCGAAGTGTCACGAGTTTAAGATGCCTCATAAAGTTTGTAAGGCTTGCGGTTATTACAACGGCAAGGAAATTATCAAGGTTGAGGATTAATTCGGCTTGTTAATTACACCCGGTTTCAAAAGAAACCGGGTGTTTTTTTGCGTCCAAAAAACGGATGCAAGCTTAAATTGCATCCGCTGTTGAGGTTTATTCATAAAACTGTTTATTAAGAGATTCAACATCCATCTGAACGATTGACCAGTCGGAATACATTCCTATAATCATATTGAAATAGCTGACATCTCCGACCTTTTTGTTGTATTCCGGAACCTCGTCGGTATATCTGTCCTCGACAAGCTCGACAGAGTCCTTTTTTAACTCTGCATTTGAGATGATGCCGAAATATAATGCTTCAATAAGCCAGTTTTCGCTCATCTGCTTTTTTTCGCCTGTGTTAAGACATAGCAAACGGAAATATCGCTTGTTATCCCTTTCTTCAATATCAATTTCTCCGCTGCTGTCGGTAAGCAGGCGGAAGAAATATTTTCTTTTAAATTTTTGAGAGCGTTTAAACGTACGCCGCACCAGGCGTATATGCTCGTTCATTCCACGTTTTTCGTCGTGGTATGATGAAAAGCGGCGATAGCCGAGCTTGAAAAGCACCATATCAAGAAAACGGCTTATGAAGAAATACCATATAACTACGGCGGCGACAGCAAATATAAAAATTGCCGGAGCGTAGTATTTTAATAGTTCAATGGTCATTTTGTTGTACTCCTCTGTGTTGAATTGTTATATTTAGGATATCATGATGTGGTTTATTTGTCAATAGTGAAGTCGGGATTTTTGGGGGATGTTAATATAAACCATAATTTAAAGACAACTCATAAACCGGGAGTAATACCGCAAAAAAAGACGGAGCGACTGCTCCGTCTTAAATCACATCCACTTATCAAGAATATCAGCATAATCGTCAAAGCTGTGTGCTCCCACAAGCTTGTCAACTACCTTACCATCCTTGAAAATCAACACCGTAGGAATTGAAACAATTCCGTATGCAGCACTGATAGGACCGTTTTCATCTACGTTTACCTTGCATATCTTTGCTTTGCCTGCATATTCCTGTGCAAGCTCCTCAATAACCGGTCCAACCATTCGGCACGGACCGCACCATGTTGCCCAGAAATCTACCAATACCGGCATATTTGTCTTCATAACCTCTGCATCAAAATTAGCTGATGTTAATGTAATCTCCATATTACTTCCTCCTTGTTACTCTGCGTCTTTATCTACATATTTTGTATCAGTAACCTTGCAAATCGCTCTGCCATTTGTAAGGTCTGTTACTTTTGAAATGAAATTGTCGGTGCCGTCAAGTGAGCAAATTACCTTGAATGTCACTTCGTTCTCATATATAACATCCTCAGTATCATACCCATCATTGCCTAACATATACTGTATCTTTCCTGCAAGCGTGTAATCAACCTTTACATCGACAATATTGCACTTTTCCCTTATTATAATTTTAGCTGCATTGAGTCCGCTTGATGCAGATGACGAATATGCATGGACAAGACCGCCCGTTCCCAGAAGCGTACCGCCGAAATAGCGGGTCACAACAACAATTGCATCTACAATTCCTGCCTTGCGTATTGCGTCAAGCACGGGCATTCCGGCTGTGCCGCCCGGCTCGCCGTCGTCACTGTAGCGGAATATGTTGTTCTCGTCAATGACATATGCATATACATTGTGTCTTGCATCGGAATATTTGCTTCGCATTGCCGCTAAGTACTCCAATGCGTCTGCCTCGTTATCTACGGGCTTTACATTGGCAATAAACTTCGATTTCTTTTCGACCAGAAGCGTCTGTGCTTCGTGGCTGATTGTTTTATAGCAATCCTTTTTTGACATTTTCTTAATCCTTTTTTATATAATTCTTCAAGCGGTCATACATACGCTCATCAACCATAAGCTCCATGACCGTACCCTCGGCACCATAGTCTTCGCTTATAACTTTCTGAGTCTCGTGCAACTCGCTTACAAGCTGTCCCTCGCTGTAGGGAATAACAGCACTGACCTTTTTCTTTCTGCCCGGAGCAGTGTCTGATAAAACCTCAATGAGCTTATCAAGATTCTCGCCTGTTTTTGCACTTATATATACATTGGTGCCGCTGCGAGTGATTGCCGGTCTGCCCGACTTGTCGCACTTGTTAAATACGCATATTTCCGGTTTTCCTGATGCACCTATATCCTTTAACACGTTTTCGACAACATACATCTGATTTTCCATTTCGGGACTTGATGAGTCGATTACATGCAAAAGTACATCTGCAACAACCGCTTCCTCAAGAGTTGATTTAAAAGCCTCGACAAGATGATGCGGCAGCTTGCGTATGAATCCGACAGTATCGACAAGCAATACCTGTCGGTTATCCTCAAGGATAATTGCCCGTGAGGTCGGGTCCAGAGTTGCAAAAAGCTTGTCCTCCGCAAATACATCTGCATTGGTGAGTGCATTTAAAAGCGTGGATTTTCCGGCATTGGTGTATCCCACAAGTGCGGCGGTGATTACACCGTCCTTTTTGCGTCTGTCGTGTATCAGCGAACGATGCTTTTTCAGCTCCTTTATTTGCTCCTCTAATGCACCGATTCTGCGTCTGATATGACGTCTGTCCGATTCGAGACGTGTTTCGCCGGGACCTCGTGTACCGATTCCTGCACCGGTACGGCTTAAGACGGTTCCAAGTCCCCTCAGTCGGGGTAATCTGTATCTGAGCTGTGCAAGCTCTACCTGTAATTTACCCTCGCCGCTTTTAGCGCGCATGGCAAATATATCAAGAATCAGCAGTGAACGGTCAAGAACCTTTACCTCTAAAAAATCGGAGATGTTTCGTGTTTGCACCGGAGAAAGCTCGTCATCAAATACTACCAGATCCGCTTCAAGCGTTTCGACGGCTTCCTTTAGCTCTTCGAGCTTGCCTTCACCCATATAGGTGCCTGCTTCGAGAGTGCTTTTGTTCTGGATAAGCACTCCGACAACCTCGCCTCCGGCAGTCTTGACAAGCTCTTCAAGCTCGTCCATAGACTCGTCGGTAGTGTCATTTATACGGTCTGCACGTCCGGTATGGACTCCGGCGAGTATGACACGTTCTGTTTTTTTGTTAAGATCTTCCATCTTTTACTTCCTTTAATATGATTTATAATGTGATTATAATTCGCTGTATTTGTTCTATTATACCAAAATCCGCATATTAAGTAAAGATTTTTCAAAAAAAATCTAAAAAAATTTAATTTTTTTTGAAAAAGGTATTGAATATTTTAAAATATGTGATATAATATTTGAGTATATATCTAATTCAGGATAAAAGGAGGTTTCCGAAATGCAGACTTTATTTATCGTACTTCACATTCTCGTAGCATGTGCGCTCATATTCGTAGTTCTTGCTCAGGAGGGTAAGGATCCGGGTATGAGAGGTATTCAGGGTGCTTCATCAGATATGGGCGATTCATTTTTCAAGAAAGCCGGCGGTACAACAAAGGAGCAGATGTTCACAAAGCTGACAACATCATTAGCAGTACTGTTCCTTATAACAACAATGGTTCTGGTTGTACTTATTGCGTAGTAAAAAAAGAAAGAACGAGATCACTTGCGGGTGGTCTCGTTTTTTTATCTCTTCATAAGCTCTGCGGCACGTTTTAAAAGATATTCTCTTGAGTTTCGTGCAGGGTCTGAAATAACCTCGTCCATCAGTGTGCGCATTATCTCATTTGTTTCTCTTCCCGGCTTTGTGCCGTGCTTCTGTAAATCAATACTGTTCACCATAAGTTGGCTGTACTGATACGGCTCATTACTCTCTATAATCTGTTTTGAAATCTTTAAGGCGCTATTTATCCGTCTGTACTTCTCGGTAAAATATTTTGGATTTTTTGCCATGTTGTCGGCAGTCTGAAGCTGCATCAGCTTTTCAAACAATGCTCCGCCTGTGCGGCACATCATTTTTTTTACGGCGTAAGCCGTAGGCTCTACCCTGACATCGTGATTTTCTATCAGCGTAAGTATTTCCTTTATGGAATCGTGAGCCACACCGAGTCGGTGAAGAATATCATCTGCTATGATTCTGCTCTCACGGTGGTGTCCGTAAAAATGAATAACACCGTTGTTGTCGGTACTTGAGCAGCATGGCTTGCCTACATCATGCAGCAAGGCGGACCAACGCAGAATATAATCACGGGGTGTGTTTTTTACTGCATTCATGATATGCTCGCCTACGTCATATATATGATATTTGTTTCTCTGTGGTTCCCCGAAACAATTCTCAAGCTGCGGAATGATATATCGCAGCAGTCCCAGCTGATGAAGAATACGGAAATAGTCCGGATGAGGTGACATGAGAAGCTTTTCAAGCTCGTACGTTACCGTTCGTGTGTGAACACGCTTTATTGTATCCGCACAACGCTTTATCAGCTCTGCTGTGGTGGGATCAAGTGTGAAATTAAGCTCTGCACAAAGTCTTATTGCTTTTACCATAAGCAGAGGATTTGCACGAAGACATTCCTCGGTATTGTCCGTAAGACGTATTATACGGTTGTCTATATCCGATTGAGTACCATGCCTGTCAAAAAGGCCTGTAACAGGGGAATATGCAGCGGCATCTATGGTAAAATCCTGCATGGAGCAGATGTAACCGGGATCGGGAGAGGCAGACAGGATTGTCAACTCTGTATCCTCTGCACTCACACGAATCCGTCCTTTTGACGGTGACGCTCCGGGAAACATTCTGGATAGTACCTGCACCGGTGCGGATGTGACAATCCTGCACTTTTTCGGTGTGGTTCCCATAAGAAGCTCACGGACTGCTCTTCCGTGAATAAAGGTAGTATATCCGTCAAATATCGACAGGATGTATTTTATATTATGCGGTAAATTCATATCCTGAGCCTCCTTTCATAAATCTCCTATTATATTATAATCTATATCTATAAAGCTGTCAAGAGAAAGTTTGGGGTTGTTTGGTTAAAATCTACAAAAAAGTACTAAAAAAAGGCAAAATTTCAGTGGCAACAATTATAAATTTGTAGTAAAATTATATCATCAAATAAAATCGCCTGTATTATGAGAGAGATATGGGTAATGAGTTTAAGGAGGACGTTTTATGAAAAAGTCACGCATTTTAAGTGCAGTACTTTCAACAGCTATGCTCGCAAGCTGCTTCACAGGCTTCTCGGCTTCAGCAGCTCCGGCAGAGACAGCAGTTGGCAATGAGTATGCAGTGCTTTCAGAGGCTAAGACATTTGATTTCACATCAATGTCAGCAGTTCCGGCATACTCAGCAGAAACAGGTTCAGGCTTTGTTAGTACAACAACATCAGTAGCTTCATATACAGTTACAGATGACAGCGACGCAACAGAGGGAACAGGAAGAACTGTTGCAGCAGTTGAGTCAATCACACTCGACGGCGGTGCAAAGGTAACAGAAAGCGACGGTAGCTATATCGATGCTGAAAACTACGGTGGTTTAGTATTCAAGGTTGATGTAGAGCCGGGTATGTACAATGTAACAGTAGTAGGTATTGATGGAACAGCAAAGGATAATACTTCTGTTGCAATTTCAGGTATGCAGGCATCACGTCTTACAAGCGGTGGTGCTTGGGACAGTGCAGGTCTTGTCAACAAGACAGGCGTTGCTTCATGGACAGATAACGCATGGTCATATGACTATGTATCAGGCGAAGGCTTTATCGAGGTTGAGGTTGAGCCGGCATTAAAGCCGAGTGCAGATGCACCTAAGACAGTAGGTGTTAAGTCAATCACAATCACACCGATTGCTTTAGAGGAAGCAGGTGCAAAGCCGACAGTATTTGTTTTAGGTGACTCAACACAGAAGACATATACATGGGAAGAGAACGGCATGAGCGGTTACGGTCAGGTTCTCTATAAGATGTTTGATTTAGATAAGGTTAATGTAATTAACTATTCAATGGGCGGACGTTCAATGAAGGCTAATTATCAGGAAGGTCGTTTCAATGATGTATTAGCAGCCTCAAAGCCGGGCGACTATGTGTTCATTCACTCAGCGCACAACGATGAGTCAACAGGTGCAACAGCAGGTCCGCAGGCTCGTTTCGGACGTGGTTCAAACGAAGCTACATACAAGAACTGGTTATATAAGGTATATATCCCGTCAATGAAGGCTATGGGTGTTACTCCGGTTCTCGTATCATCAATGCCGAGACTTACAGGTTCAGGTGCTCCGAGAGATTACTTCACACCGAATTCGCCGGTAATCTTAAAGGAAGCAGCAGCTAATACAGAGGGCGTTTTATTCGTTGACCTTTTCAGCGGTGCTATCGACTACCTCAATGCAATCGGCACAGAGGAAGCAAAGCACATCTACATGTCAATCGAGGCCGGTGAAACAGCAGGTAAGACCAACAGCGGTTCATATGCAAACGGTCACCCGGACAACAAGATTGACGGTACACACTATAAGGAAGCTGCTGCAAAGCAGTGGGCAAGAATCATTGCTGAGGATATCTATGCTCAGAAGGGTGCTCTCTCAGACCTTCTCAGTGATGATGTAAAGAAGGCTTGTGAGGACGGCAACTGGACAGAACATGTATTCCCGGAAATGGCTAACGACGTTTCAACAATCGGCAATACATCAGCAGATGCTACATCACAGGGCAACAATGCTTATTACAGAAACCAGATCGAGAAGGTTCTTCAGCTTGGCGTTATGTCAAAGGACAGCGAGGGCAATTTCTATCCGGATAAGGATATGACAGTCGGCGGTTTCGCTAAGGCTTTAACAGAGCTTTGGGGCTTAGATGAAAGCGTATTAAGCGAATACATGGATGATGAAGATGTTACAGTGACAGATGCACCTGCAACAGATGCACCGACAGATGTGCCTGCAACAGATGCACCGGTTGTAACAGTAGATGCAGTTAAGATTGTGGCTACATATGATGCTGACGGCAGATTAGTAAGCGTTAAGTCAGAGGATATCAAGTACGACGGTACAGTTGATGCTGTAGATGGTGCAAAGGTATTCGTATGGGATGACTTGAACAGCATGAAGCCGGCAGTTGTTGAAAAGGCGGCAGTCTCAGAAGTGGCTTCATTATCAGATGATTTAGGCGGCGATTACTTAGCAGTAAGCGAGAAGTACACAGAGGGCGATACAATTACAGCAGGCGACGTAATGATGGATACATCAAACGTAACAGTAGTAGCATGCGGTGACGCTTCAACAGTTAAGGTAGGCGGCGGTTCATTCGCATCAAACCTCTGCTTCCAGTTAAGACTTGACAAGGATTACAGCGGTGATCCGGCAACAGTAGCAGGTAAGGCAGGCTCGATCGGTCTCCTTGTTACACCGAAGGTTGACGGAAGACTCTACATTGAGGCTAAGGTCGGCACAGGCAAGACAATGAAGGTTACAGACGGCTCAAATACAATGGGTGAGTTTGCAAACGATACGGGTGCATCACAGTTCCCGACAATCGAGGCTGACTTAAAGGCAGGTACAACATACTGCGTATTTGAACGCGGCGGTACAGGTGAGGTTTACGGTATCAGATTCATTGATGCGGCAAGCATTCCGACACCTGCTCCGACAGCTACACCGGACCCGAATGCAACACCGGAGCCGGAGTTAGTAGATTACACACCGATTTCAGGTAAGGCTGCATTAACAAGAGAAGCTATGGCAGCTATCATTTATGATGCATACGAGGCTAAGTTCGGCAAGGCATCAGACGGCACATGGAATAAGCCGAAGTACATGACAGATTACAACGGCACAACAGTTACACCTGATAGTCCGGAGTATGATCCGAACCTCACAGGTAGTGCAGCACAGTACTACCCGTTAGTAGGCTGGGGTGTAATTACAGATAAGGAAGCTATCGCAGCTCCGCTTTATGCAAAGGTTAAGGAAGTTTATAACTTAGGTCTTATGAGAAGTGAGGCAGGCATTGCAAGAGGCTCGATGAAGAACGGCACAGAGATGGAGCCGACAGTAATCGTAACAAGAGCAAAGGCTGCTAAGGAGTTATACTTCTTATACAACCTTATCCAGCCGGTTAAGGGCGAGAATCAGGTAATTCCGGGTGAGAATATGGCATTTACAAAGACAGAGAGCTTAGTTGAGCCGGATTATACATTACCGAGATATCCGGGCGGTGACGAAGTAGAGCCGACACCGGTTCCGACAGCTACACCGACTCCGGAGCCGACATTAGCACCGGGTGAGCTTCCGGCGGATGTTCTCTGGAGAGCAGATGACAGTGCATTTGATAATGCGATTGCAGTAAAAGAGGCTACAACAGTTAACGGACTCACAGTTTACCCGAACTTCACAGAGAAGGCAAGAACAGCTGAATACACACACATTGATGGTACAGCTTACACATTCACAAGAGGATGGTGCGGTGGTACAGGTAATGAGACAAACAGATCATTATCATTCGTACCGAAGCAGGCTTGTACAGTTACTGTAGTATTCGACGGTAACGGCAGTGCAGGTAGAACAATGAACATCGCTCAGGCAGGTTCAATTGTTGAGAGCAAGAACTCAGAGGCGGGCGTAACAGTATTAACAGCTGATATCGAGGATCCGTCAAAGGGTGCTGTATCAGTATATGGCGGCGGTTCAAACAAGAACATCTTCGCTATCTTTGTAGAGTACTATGATCCGAACCAGATTGTTTACAGAAACCTTTCAGGTAACGTTAACTACACAGGTTCAATCGATATGACAGGTAAGAACCTTGTATTCACAAATGTAGAGACAGGCGAGGCAACAAAGGTTGCTTATGGTTCAACATATTCAGTAGATCTTGTTCAGAGATCAACATATGCAATTACAGTTGAGGGCTATGAGGAGCAGATTTGTGCAACTCTTGACACTAAGGAAGTTTATATCGCAAAGGCTGATAAGACTTTTGATATCGATCTCTTAGAGATTAAGGATACAGAGGTTACAGGTGAAATCGTTTCACACGGTCTTGATATGACAGGCGTAACAGTAACATTCACAGCTCAGGACGATCCGACAATCACAGAGACAGCTACAATTTCAGCTGTAGGTGCTGATAAGGAGATGCCGGAGGCTGAGTACGCATTAAGCGTAGTACTTACACCGAACCATGTATATGACGTTACAACATCAGATGTAACAGGTTGGACAATGTCAGACCTTTCAAAGACATATACAATGGCAGCAGGCGACACAACACCGTTCAAGAACCTCCTCTTCACAAAGGATGTTGTTGCAGAAGAGTGGCGTGACACTGTAACAGTTGGTGCAGATAAGGAATTTAAGACAATCACAGATGCAGTTAATGCTATCAAGGCAATGACTAACAGACCGTCAGGTGAGGCTGGCAGAACAGCTATCGTTGTTGATCCGGGTACATACTGTGAGCAGGTAACAGTTAATGTTGCAAACGTAACTTTAAAGGCAGCTGACGAGGCTAACAGACCGGTACTCACATGGTACTATGGTATCGGCTATGTTTACTACTCAGCAAACAACGGCTACTATTCAGAGCAGCACTATGTTGAGAGAACAGCAAAGAGTACAGCTACACGTTGGGGTTGTACATTAAGAGTAGCAGCAACAGGCTTCTTAGCTGAGAACATTATATTCGAGAACTCATTCAACTGTAGAGTAGTTGCAGACGAGTTAGCAGACGGTGTATGGCCGGAGGTTGACCCGGCAGACGGCGGTAAGCCGGACAGAACTGTTGAGGGCTTTGATGCAAAGGCAAAGACATCAACAGAGAGAGCAGCTGCATTTGCAGGCGATGCTACAAATTATGAGTGCTACAGATGTGAGTTCATCTCATCACAGGATACACTTTACACAGGTTATAACGGTTACTTCAAGGAGTGCTACATCGAGGGTGGTACAGACTTCATCTTCGGCGGTAACTCAATTCTCTTCGAGGATTGTACACTCGCATGGCATGGTTATTCAGACGTGTTAGCAGGCGGTTACTTAACAGCTTGTCAGACATCAAGCGTTCCGACAGCAGGTACACCGAACCTTGCAAACAATGGTTACTTATTCAAGGATTGTACAGTAACAAATTCAAAGTATTATACAGATAACCAGTTCGCAGCAGGCGGTTGGGGAAGAAACTGGGGCGGAGCAAAGTGCCAGGTAGTATTCCTTAACACAACATTAGACGGTGTTGACGTTCCGGGTGCATGGGTAAAGATGGGCGGAGAGCTCGCAGATTCAATCCTCTACGTTGACGGTGTAACTGATAAGGACGGCAATGCTGTTGATACATCAGGTACAACATTCAACCCGAACGGAACAATGGCAACAAACGGCTATACAGTAATGGTTGATGAGGACTACTTCGGTGCATGGATTCCGAAGCACTATGAGGGTGAAATCGTTCTCACAGAATATACATCAATTTTCCAGTTTGGTTTAGGCAACGGCGCTCCGGAGTTAAATCTCCAGGGCGCCGAGGCTGACCTTGCTGCAGCGGAAACAAATGATCCGGACGGCATGTCAATTCATATCAACGCAACAAGCGGTAAGGTTTATAATGTAGGCAGAACAGATGAATGGGCACAGTGTAATGCCGGTACAGTTATTACTATTCCGGTAGTAAACGGTACAAAGATTACAGCAAAGACATATCAGAACATGGGTCACACAATCGGCGGTCTTGATATGACAGGCGATAAGACATACACATATGTTGGTGCAGAGGGTACAGTTGACCTCGTTGCAACAGGCAACTCATACATCTCAAACATCACAGTAATCACACCGACAAGTCCGGAACCGTATGACCCGACAACATACAAAGTAAATGTAACAGAGGGTTACGAGAACGGTACAGTTGAGGTTAGTGCTACAGAAGCAGCACAAAGTCAGGTTGTTGCTATTACAGCAACACCGGCTGACGGCTATGTAATTGACGAATTTGAGGTTGAGACTGCAAGCGGCGTAGCTGTAGAGGTTTCAAAGGACAACACATTCGTAATGCCGGCAGAGGATGTAACAATCACAATTACATTCGAGCTTTACGTTCAGCCGGATCAGGGCGATACAATCAACTATGTAATGAACTGGTCAGGTAACAACGGCGAAGCAGGCGGCGTTACAATGGATTCAACAACACAGGATTGGCTCTTATTCGACAGATATGTAACAGTTAAGAATATGCAGTACAGCAACTCACACGGTGCTCAGGGTACAGGTCCGATTGAGGTACAGGTTCCGGGTTCAGTTGATATCGTAGTTGGTACTTGTGCATATGACGATGTTAAGGTTGTTGTAACAGATGCAGCTGGTAATGTGGTAGGCGTATCAGACGATGTTGTAGGTACAGCACAGGGCATGACATCAGGCGGCAACGGTACATATAACTGCTACGGTTCAGACAACGGCAGTGTTGACTTCACATATGAGGGCGAGGCTACAACGCTCACAATCTCATTCGAGCCGTCAACAAACGGTGCACAGTCAAATGCACGTTTCTGGCTCCCGTACTTAAGCGTAGTATCAGTTGCAGGCTCAGACACAGGTTCAGATACAGAGACAACTCCGGAGCCGGAGGAGGCAGAGCCGGTTGACCTTGTAGCAGACTTCTCGGGTGAGGGACTTCTTACAGCTGAAGAGGTTGCAACAGGAACAAAGGTTGATTTCGGTATCAACGCAGCAGGTGAAAGAGTTGCGGCTGACAGTGCAGATGCAGTTATGGTTGTAGATGCTACAACACACGCTTCAGTACATGGTTTAATCTGGTTCAAGTCAACAGTTAAAGTATCAGGCCCGGCAATGATCACAGCAGGTACATGTGCATGGGGCGCTGACCTTATAGTTAAGGATGCAGACGGTAACGAGGTTGCAAAGGTTAACACAAATAACGGCACTTGCTTCCACGGTGACAAGACAAATAACGTAGTTACAACATATTATAAGGGTGAGGGAACAACACTCTCAATCTCAGGCGGTAACTACCTCCCGTATATTGCAGTTAAGGAAATTGACGCATCAGAGATTCCGAGCGAGGCTACATTAACATTTGAGCTTGGTGATGTGGCAGCTGAGGGAACTGTTCCGACAGCTCAGACTGTTGAAATCGGTGCAGAAGCTGTTATTCCGGTTAACAGAACATTATATGTTGAGGGTTCAACATTAACAGGCTGGACAGACGGCACAAATACATATGTAGCAGGTGAAGCTGTTACAGTAACAGAGAACATCACATTAACACCGGTATTCGAGGCTAATACAGCAAAGCTTGGTGACGCTGAGACAACAGTTGCATATGACTTCCAGCAGAAGAACGGTACTCCGGTAGTTGCTATCCAGGGTAAGACAGCATTCCTGGTATATCAGGCAACAATCGGTGAGGCTGTAATCGACGTTAAGATGGACGTTGATACAACAAGCGGTAAGCTTGCAAACGGTAGCTGGCAGGATTGGGCACAGGTTAACGTTGGAACAAAGTTTATCGTTCCGGCATTAGCAGGCAGCACAGTTACAGTTGATACAATCTATAACGACGGTAACTACACAATCAACGGTACAGCTTATACACAGACAGGTCAGTCAGCAGGTGAAACTGTGACAATTGCAGATGCAACTACAATTGAAATCGTAGCAGGTGATCCGACAGGCTCATACTGGAGAGGTTTCACAGTAACATATCCGGCAATAGCTGAATAATTGAAAATTTAAAGAGTGCCGGCTTTTGTCGGCACTCTTTTGACTAATTGTAGGGGTGAACCCCACGCATTGCGTTGCAATGTCGTGACGTTCGCATGGGATTTATTCCTAATAGCGGGCGAATGCGGTTCGACCTTACATATCTGAAAAGGAGATAATATATGAAAAAAATCATATCATTACTTAGTGCGGCGGCGATTGCGGCTTCAATGTCAGTGCCGGTAATGGCGGACGATGCGAAGCTTCTTGCATTCCCGGGTGCAGAGGGCGGCGGTAAATACACCACCGGTGCAAGAGGCGGTGAAGCAATCGAGGTTTACCATGTAACAAACCTCAACGCAGAGGGCGAGGGCTCATTTGCAGATGCGGTATCGCAGCCGAATAGAATTATAGTGTTTGATGTTTCGGGTATAATCGAAATCCCGAAGAAAATCAAGATTACACAGCCGAACTTAACAATTTTAGGTCAGACAGCACCGGGTGACGGTATCACAATCACAGGTGCAGATGTTGAACTGTGTGCGGATAATATCATCATGCGATATATGCGAGTTCGTCCGACGGATAAGAATAACGGCGAGCCGGACGGCTTGGGCGGCAGATGGATTGATAATATCATCGTTGACCATTGCTCGGTAAGCTGGGGCGTTGACGAGCTGTTGACACTCTACGCAGGCTCGGTTGAGAAAGAGGGCAAGGAGCCGGCGAAGAATGTGACGGTACAGTATTGTATCTCGTCAGAGGCTTTGAGAATGTCAACACATATCAAGGGTTCACATGGATATGGCGGTATCACAGGCGGTGAGTATGTGAGCTTCCACCATAACTTAATGGCACATAACGACAGCCGTAATCCGAGACTTGACAGAAACTTGAAGTCAACGGATATCGTGAACAACGTAATCTATAACTGGGGTATCAACTCAATCTATGGCGGTGAGCCGTATTCATATAATAAGATGGAGCAGTTCTCAACTCCCGAATATACAACAAGAGTTAATATCCGCGACAACTATTACAAGTTCGGACCGTCAACCAAGGATAACGGCGACCATGTAAGAAGCCGTGTATTTGAGGCTACAAATGACGGAAAAACCATGTATAATGGCGAGGTCTTAAAGGGTGAGTTCTATATTGAGAACAACTATGTATGGGGCGACGAGGAAACAACGGCAAATAACTGGAATCATAACGATACGGTTAAGAACCAGGCGAACATAAATCGCTTAAGTGAGCCGGTAGATATGGGCGAGTATGCAATACCGTATCAGAGTGCAGAGGAAGCGTTCGAGGACGTACTTGCAACTGTCGGTGCATCACTTCCGAGACGTGACAGCATTGATGCAAGAGTAATTAATGATGTAAGAAACGGCACAGGCAGAATCATCAACCAGGATGAAGAGGTTGGCGGCTTGACAAGCATTACTTCGGAGGAGCGTAAGTTTGAGATTCCGGCTGAGTGGAAAGCTGAGAATAACATGGGCGATGCAAAGGAAACGGATATTGTAAAGGACGGCGAATTTGCAGGCTATACATGGATTGAGGCTTATGTGAACGATTGGACTGCTGAGCAGGACACACCTACTAATTCCATAATACAAATAGCGGGTCAACCGATTGCAGATGTTGATTATGTTATCGAAGGTAACAGGGATGAAGGTTGGATTAAGGGCAGATATGGTGAAAAGACAAGTGGAAACGGCTTTTGGACTGTTATAGACGAAGATGAAAAGTTTATATTTAGTGTAGTTACATATGACTATTCGTGTTTGAATAGTGAGATTTTGGACGACTACATATATAATGACGGTAAGAATCTTGTTAAGATAGAGATATACGATGGGACTACTCTATTGAAAACTTGTAAGCCAAATGACAAAACTCATAGTATAGAACTTAAACCGGGTGTACATTATATCTTTGCAAGAGCATATAATGAGAAAGGCGAAAAAACAGATTCACCGACATCAATCGTATATGTAAACGGCAAAGGACTTGACGGAGAAATCTTTGCAACCAAACAGCTTGGTGAGGTTGCATTCGACGGTCAGGGAACAGCATGGTACGATGCCGAAACTGACACTTACACAGTAGCCGGAAGCGGTAACGTAGGTGGCGAGGCTGACAAGTGCGACTTTGCATACGGCTTTGTAACAGGCGATTTCACAGTTACAACAAAGATTGCTGATATTCCGAAGTTCGAGAACGGTGCATTATCGGGAATTATGGTTCGTGAGAGTCTTGCGGCAGATTCGGATATGGTAATGCTCGGTGACGGCTGGTTAAAGGGCGGTGAGAACATCACTGTTGTTAAGCGTGTGAACGGCGAGAATGCAAGCGTATTCTTACCGCTTGAGGACGGCAGTGAAGCAAACAACAGCTCAAACAAGTACCCGATGCCCTCATACATGAAGATGGAAAGAAAAGGCGACACTCTTACAGTATCAGTATCAAACGACGGTATTGACTGGACAAATAACGACAGAAAGCCGATGGAAATTGATATAACAGGCTGGGAAAAGACGCTCTATATCGGACTTGCAACAGATGCAAACGACGCATTAAGCATGGTGCCGTACTATGCACAGGCATCTTTCAGCGAATACAAGGTTGAGGCTGCGGAGGAAACACCGACAAAGACATTGTCAATCGAGTACGACGAAAACGGCAGATTGGTAAACGTAACAACAGGCGAGGCGAAAGCTGACGCAGAAGTATGGACAATCTACATGCAGGGAGATAGAGCTGCAGCAATTCGCAAAAATTAAGGAAAAACAAATGGCACAGCGAAAACGCTGTGCCATTTGATCCATAGAAAAAAGAGCTGATGCAAAAACGCATCAGCTCTTTTCTTTGGGTTCTGTTTGTAAGGATGGAAATTAGTTGCAGTTATTATTCTGCTTGTTGTTGCTTGTCTGATTGTTGTTCTTGTTTGAAGTCTGGTTATTGTTCTTGTTGCTCATCTGTGAGCTGTTTTTGTTTGAAGTCTGGTTATTGTTCTTGTTGCTCATCTGCGAGTTGTTTTTGTTTGAAGTTTTGTTGTTGTTTTTGTTTGTGAAATTATCCATTAAAATCACTTCCTTTCTGCAATCCTATTGTGTGCATAAAGCACATTGATTATTCAGGAATAATTTTTTTAATTTAAGTATAGAATAAAGCAGGTGAGGTGAGTTAATGTGAGTGCTTTATTTAAAAATCTGATTCTCTTTTCAATCGGCGGTATTGTATATGTAATAATAGAGCTGTTGTGGCGGGGCTATACCCATATCTCAATGTTCCTCCTGGGCGGACTCTGCTTCTGGATAATCGGAGCGTTAAATGAAAAACGCTCACACAAGCTCCCTCTTATAACACAAATGGTTATTGGAATGGCAATAATAACAGCATTGGAATTTGTATTCGGATATATCCTTAACATACGTCTGGGATTGAATATATGGAACTATGCAGATATGCCGATGAATATACTTGGACAGATATGCCTGCCGTATGCCTTGTTATGGTTTGTGTTAAGCGGAGTATGTGTAGTGGTTGATGACTGGCTAAGGAGATATATTACAGTGTAAAAGGATGTTATGCATCCTTTTTTATTTTGAATGTAAACCATAATTTATTTCAAACAATCAATATTGAAAGGGATGCTTGAATATGCTATAATATAAACATCATATAATATAAACATCCCAAGTAATGAGAGGTGACAAGAATGAAAACGAACAGACTGATATATGCAGCAGCAGACCTTGTAAAATCTGCATCAAAACACCGTGTCGGACCATATGCGGCTCAGGCTTCGTTTTTTATAATCCTGTCATTCATTCCGTCGCTTATGTTTCTGATTTCAATGATAAATTATGTGCTTCCTTATGTAATGCCGGTGTCGGATATGGAAATCATTAATCAGATATATGCACATTTCCCTGAACCGCTTGCCGGAGTCGCAGAAAGTATTGTCCGTGATGTGCTTGAAAAGTCATCGGGAATTTCTGTTGTAACAGCTGTTACGTCGCTGTGGTTTTCGTCAAGAGGTATTATGGCACTTAATCAGGGAATAAATAATGTACTGTCTGACGGCGAATTGCAAAACTATTTCTTTGTGCGTCTGATGTCGCTTGTTTATATGTTTGCATTTTCCGTTCTCGTGGTTATGACAATTGCACTTCTGGGCTTCGGAAACCAGATTTCAGCGTATCTGTCTCCGATACTTCCTGAGGCAATGGATGTGATATACAGGGTTTTGCATCTGAGATGGGTTATAGTATTTGTAATTCTTACTGTATTTTTCACATTGTTTTATCATTTTATGCCAAAACAACACCGTCCGTTCGGCGTGCTTGTTCCGGGTGCTGCGGTTGCGGCGGCGGGCTGGCTTATATTTACATGGGCATTTGGAGTATATGTATCCTTTTCAAAATCATATGCGTCTGTTTATGGAAGTATTTCATATCTCATACTTGCAATGCTGTGGCTATATTTCTGTATGAATATTCTGCTCTGGGGGGCGGAGCTGAGTGCTAAGTTTGGAACATTGTTGAAAACATACAAGAAAAAAGCTTGATTATATTTTATATTTGTGTTATAATATAGAGGAGTGGATTGTCAGACACTCCTCTTTAATTATTCCCTGTCAGGAGAAATGACTATGGAAAAGATTGTTTTTAATCAGTCAGAGCTTAATGCAGCAATTGGCTGCCGTTCAATCATGCTCTGTGATAATGATTATGTAATTGAACCGTGTGCGGATACGGAATATAGTGCCGTAGGTGCGGTGTCGGCTGTGGTTAAATGCTCACCGCTGCGGGCAATAAGTCTCGGAATGTGCTTCATGGGATTCATTCCGCAATTTGACGATACACCCGAACAGGAAAAAACGGAGCGGGAAAAAGTACCGCATAAAGCAACGTCCTTTTCCTCGTCCTTTAATTCCTCTTTTGTATCATCGCTTGCAGGCTCATTTGCATCATCATTCAAGACATCATATAAAGGCTCATTTTCGGGGAGCTATGTGTACAGGGGAGGCTCTTTTGTAAAGAGTTCATTTATCGGCTCATTTGCTTTTAGCTCGTTCAGGATGAATTCATCCTTTGTGAGAGGCTCGGCAGGTGTGCTGAAGAGGCTTGGAAAAAAATATGCAGTCCGTGAAATTGCCGTTAATGGATACGGACTTAATCTTATATAGAAAAATAAGGGAGTGAGAGTGTTGAACGCTGTACATATAAACTGGACAAAACCGTTTTTTGTGCATAACAGCGGTGAATATAGTGTTGAGGATTTTGAAATTCTTACTACAATACTTTCAGCTCTTAAATGGCAGGAGAAAAACGGAAGTATAAAAATGGTGACCGATACGGTCGGCAGGGAATACTATATCAGAAACGGTATGGAAGCTCTGTGGGACGGCGGAATAGAGGCTGCACTTGATAATATACATGAAAATCCGTATATGTTCTGGGCGGCAGGAAAGCTGCATGCACTCAGCCGTGAAAATGCTCCTGTTGCGGTAATTGATACGGATTTTATCGTGTGGGAAGAGATTTTATTTGATAAGCTGCCTCAACTTGCGGTAATTCATGACGAGGAGCTTTATACGGACGTTTATCCTGATATAAATTCGTTTTCAATGAAAGAGGGATATCGCTTCGATGTAAATTGGAACTGGCATTTAAAGGCACTTAATACGGCATTTTTCGTCATAAAGGATGAGGAGCTTTTGCATGAATATACAAAAAAAGCAATAAGCTTTATGAACAGTGCGAATGAGTGTGATGACCCGTTAACATACATGGTATTTGCGGAACAGCGTATCTTGCATATGGAGGCGGTGAGAATGGGCAAAGAGGTGATGTGCTTCTCAACGCTTGAGAGGCTGTTCAGAAATGGCGAGGGGTGGTTCACCCATATATGGGGAATGAAGCAGCAGATGCGTGATAACAATGGATTAAGGGAAGAATTTTGCTGCAGATGTATAGGAAGAATAATACAGGATTATCCCGAATATGAGAAAATGCTTCGGGGGATAGATGTGCTAAAGCACTATTTTGTATAATGAAAGGATAATTGTTATGGATGGGCATAACTGCATTGAAACAGGCTGTTCAAACTGCCTGTACAATACAAGAATATTAAACAGACTGAAAAACGAGCTGCCGGATGAAGAAACCATTGACTCTATTTCCGAGGTGTTTAAGGTTTTCGGAGACGGGACAAGGCTTAAAATATTATGGACGTTATTTGACTGTGAGCTGTGTGTGTTTGATATATCGGAAAAGCTTGGCATGAGCCAGTCAGCAATCAGTCATCAGCTCAGAACCCTGAAGCATGCAAGGCTGGTTAAGGCAAGACGTGACGGAAAGAATACATTTTATTCGCTGGATGATGAGCATGTGAAGAGAATTATAGAGCAGGTAATGATTCATATTGAGGAATAAATTGAGAGGAGTGATTATATGGAGCTTCATGAATCGGGAGAAATGTACCTTGAAACGATACTTTTGCTCAAAAAACGTTTCGGATATGTACGTTCAATTGATATAGCAAAGGAGCTTGGATATTCAAAGCCGAGTGTGTCAAGAGCGGTTGCGCTTCTGCGTGAAAATGATTATATCTGTCTTGACCCCAACGGAATGATTTTACTCACCGAAAAGGGAAGAGAAATTGCAGAGGGAATATATGACAGGCACAAATATCTGACGAGGTTTCTTGAGAAGATAGGTGTGAGCGAGGAAACGGCTCAGGAGGATGCGTGCCGTATAGAGCATGTGATAAGCGAAGAAACTCTTGAGGCGATAAAGAAATGGCTGGTAAAATGAAAGAGTATGTTGCGTTAAGCAACATACTCTTTTTGTATTTACTATTAATCGTTAACTGTTAACGGTGTTTCGTCAATAACAAGCTTTGTGCCGTAAAGTTCAACAACATGTCCGTCTGAACTGTCAAGGCCGATTAAAGTATCATAGCCGATAGTAGTATCATATCCTGAAGATATTGAGATATCACAAGCTTCATCCTTTAATACTTTGAAAGTAAGCTTCATTACTGTGCCGTCAGCCTTTACTGCATTTGCTTCGTCAATTGTTACATGAACAATCTTAGCTGATGACTCCGAAAGATCGGGATTTTCTACGCCGAGTGAATCAGCAATAGGTGTGTCTCCGTTTACGAGTGACGCACTGCTAAGCTCAAGTACGCTCTTGTCATACTCAACAACAATTGTAACAGCGCTTACATAATGTTCCGGATATAACTCAAGTCCCTTTAAATCTACATTTACAACAACCTCGTCCTCAACTGCAGCTTCTGCCTCTGAGAGTGATACTGAAACGAATTCAGCAGCGGGAGCCTCTGTAGCTTCCGGAACTTCTGTTGTATCTGTGCTGTCTGTATCGTCTGAAGTTTCGGGAACTTCTGTAGCTTCCGGAGCCTGAGTTGCTGTAAGTGATTCTTTCTGTGATTCAAGCTTCTCGCCGTCAGTAGTAGTGATGCTTGCAGTGTAGGTTTCGCCGTCCCATGCAACTGTTGCGCCCATAGCCTCGCCTACAGCTCTTAACGGAATCATTGTTCTGTCGTTCATTATCTGAGCAGGTACGTCAAGTGTGATTTCTTCCTTAGCTGCATCAAATAATGATGTGTATGTAAGAACAACCATCTTGTCTGAATCGATAGTAAGAGTTGCAACCTTAGTATTTGTGCTGCTTCTTACCTCAACCTCTCTTGCCTCACCGTCCCATTCAACAGTACAGCCCATAGCCTCGAATGCACCTCTTGCCGGGATAAGGGTTCTGTCATTAACGATAATTGCTTTCTGGTCTGCAAAGTTTACCTTTGCACCGTTTACAACTACGTTTACCTCCGGATTTTCTGCCATAGCAGTACTCATACCTGCAACCATTACAGCAGCAGTGAATAAGCTTAAAATTTCCTTTTTCATTTGATATACCTTCTTTCATTTTTTTTAAATATAGTACGATTATACCATAATATCTTTTTTATTACAAGTTTTTTTAGAAAAAAACTCGTAAAAATTAAAAAAAATTACAATTAACTATGGAAATTTCTTTCAGAATGATGTATAATATAAGTAATAGTATGTATAATTGGAAAGGAATGCCATAATGAACACAGTATTACAATACATTGTCAGCTACATAGACCTGTTAAATATAAGCGATCTTGTTGATATTCTTATTGTTGCAGGTATCATATATTATATAATAAGGCTTATAAGAGGTACACGGGCAATTCAGCTTGTAAAGGGTCTTGTGCTTCTGATTGTTGTGTTTATGGCGAGTGAATGGCTGAATCTTAATACATTGCATTACCTGTTGAGCAGTGCGGTGCAGGTGGGTCTTTTCGCGGTTGTTGTTATATTCCAGCCGGAGCTGAGAAATATGCTTGAGCATATCGGACGTATAAAGATAGGAAATATTATAGATATAGGCTCATCCGATAATAATACGGAAAGCACGGAGTGGATGATTAAATCCGTCGTAAGGACAGCATGCAATCTTTCCGCAACCAAAACGGGAGCGCTCATTGTTATTGAGCGTGATACAAGACTTGGCGATTATACACGCACAGGAACGCCGATTGATGCGGTTGTATCGGGAAGTCTGCTTGAAAATATCTTTGTTCATAATACACCCCTGCATGACGGTGCGGTGATTATAAGTAAAAACCGTATAGCAGCGGCGTGCTGCCTGCTTCCGCTTACGGCAAATCCGACGCTTTCAAGGGATCTTGGAACAAGGCATCGTGCGGCAATCGGATTGAGTGAATGTACGGATGCGGTTATAATTGTAGTAAGTGAGGAGACGGGCAAGATATCTCTTGCACTCAACGGAACGCTTACAAGAAATCTTTCGGAGGTTACGCTTACCAACGCACTTAACAGAACAGTCGTTTCTGCCAAGCCGGAAAGTGAAGCACCTGAGAAATTCAGATTCAGGAGGTCAAAATGAAAAAAGATGAAAATAATTACGGACGCCTGAAAACCTTTATTCTTTCACTTATAATTGCAATTGCAATATGGGTAATGGTAGGTATTGTCAATGACCCGGATGTACGGAACACCATAGCATCGCTTCCTGTGAACTATATCGGTACAGAGGAGCTTAAAGAGCGTGGACTTATTATAATTGCACCGGAGGAGAAGAATACAGCAGCTGTTGTGGTCAGGGGCAAACGCGGCGATCTGATCCGTTACGGAAAGGATATTTATATATCAGCGAATGTATCGGGCATAACCTCACCCGGAGAATATAAAATAAAGGGTGCGGCACAACTGTCAGATACAAGAATATCACTTATCCGTGAGAGAATCGGTGAGATTGATATTCGGGTTGAGAAGCTTGCGGAAAAAGAGGTGCCTGTTAAGGTGAAACAGACAGGCAGCTTGAAAAATAACATAATAAAATCAGTTCCGCAGGTTGATAAAATAGTAATAAGCGGTGCAGAAAGTGAAGTAGAAGCCGTAAAAACAGCAGAAGTGAGCATTGATGTTTCAAAAATCAGTGAGGATGTTGTGACATACTCTGAATTTAAGCTGCTTGATGAATCCGGTGCGGTACTTACAAAGGCAGCTACGCTGTCGGCACAGAGTGATAAAATAGCGATTGATAACACTGTATATAACAAGAAAACTCTTCCGGTAGAGGTGATGCTCAGTGCAGAGTTTGAGACTAAATATTACCTTGATAAAGAAAACAGCTCAATAAGCCCGTCAAGTGTGGAGGTGGGCGTGCTGGACAGCTGTAAGGCGGATAAGGTGTATGCCGATATAGATAAAACATCAGGAGAAAGTGCCGACTTTGAGCTTATTGAGACGGAGGGAATGTATATTCCGGAGGAAATCTCAACTGTCAAGGTAAAGCCGAGCCTTTTGCCGGTAATATCACAGCATATGGATATAAACGTCAGGGCGGAAAATCTCGGAGAGGGCCTGAATGCCGAATATACAGACCATCTCACAGGTGTGCTTGTAAGTGCACCGGAGGAAATCTTAAGCAGCGGCGACATGAAGCTGGTTATTGACCTTGGAGACCTCTCAAAGGGAGAACACAAGGTGAAAGCAAGAATGTCGGACGAGCGTATTGTGGTATCGGAAGAAATTTATATTGATGTGGTAATTAACTAAGAAGGAGGATATATTTATGAAAATGGAAATGATTCATCCTGCCGATCAGTTGGTTATGTTCATGGAAAGAATATATGGCTACGGCATGACAACGACATCGGGAGGAAATTTATCAATCCTTGACGACAACGGAGATATCTGGATTACTCCGGGCTCGATTGACAAGGGAAGTCTCACAAGAAATGATATGATATGCATAAAGCCGGACGGTACAATTGTAGGCAATCACAAGCCGTCAAGCGAGTATCCGTTCCATCAGCATATTTATAAGACACGTCCGGATCTCAAGGCTGTGCTTCATGCACATCCGCCGGCACTTGTAGCTTTTTCGATTGTGAGAAGACTGCCGAATACAAGCCTTATCCCGAATGTGCGTTTTTCGTGCGGTAAAATCGGTATGGCAAAGTACGGCTTACCGGGCAGTGACGATCTCGGTGCTAAAATCAGTGCGGAGTTTGAAAAGGGCTTTAACACCGTGATACTTGAAAATCATGGAGTGGTAATCGGTGCAAAGTCAATGTTTGATGCGTTCAAGTCATTTGAGACATTAGATTTCTCGGCAAGACTTGAAATTGATGCGAGCAATATTGGTACACCGAAGGCTCTTACCTCAGAGCAGATTGACTGGTACAAGTCAAGACAGCATCTTGCAATGGACGAGTTTGTTGCAAACAAGATAACAAGCGAGGAAAAGGCAGCAAGAGCCGAAATGTGCAAGCTGATAAAGCGTGCATATAATCAGCAGCTTATCAACAGCACACAGGGTACATTCTCGCAGCGTATTGATGAGGACAGCTTCATCATTACTCCGTCAGGTACAGACAGAAAGTATCTTGAGCCGGAGGATATCGTAAAGATAAACGGAAGCTTTAAGGAGATGGGCAAGAGGCCGTCAAGAAGTGCCGAGTTGCACCGTGAAATATATAAGCAGCATCCGCATATCAATTCAATTATTATCGCACATCCGCCGTGTATTATGTCTTTTGCTGTAACGGAGGAGCCGCTGGACTCAAGAACTATTCCGGAAAGCTATATCTTAATGCGTACAATTCCGAAGCTTGAATTTGGTGCAAATTATCTGAAGCCGAAAGAAACAGCGGCGGTATTTCAGGAAAACACACCGATTGCAATTATCAGTAATGACTGTGTTATTGTAACCGGAAACAGTCTCTTAAACGCATTTGACCGTCTTGAGGTGGCTGAATACAGTGCAAAGGCGATTATTGCGGCAAGAGATTTAGGCGAAGTAGTAACAATCAAGGACGAAGAAATTGACGAAATTGTTGATGCATTCGGACTTGTAAAATAAAGAAAAAAAGGAGATAAAGCAAATGAACAAAAAAATCATTGCAGCAGCGGCTATCGCTGCACTTTCAGCAACCTCAGCTTTGGCTGACGGTGACATCACAGTATCGGTAAACGGCGAAAACGTGGTTTTCGACCAGGCTCCGGTAATCGAGAACGACAGAACTCTTGTTCCGATGCGTGCTATTTTTGAGGCGCTTGGTGCAACAGTTGAGTGGGACGGTGAAACAAGAACCGTTACATCGACAAAGGATAACACTACAATAAAGCTTACAATTGACTCAGCTGATATGTATGTAGGTGACAGTGTTGTAACACTTGATGTTCCGGCTAAAATTATCAGCGACAGAACAATGGTTCCCGTGCGTGCAATCAGTGAGGCTATGGATTGTGTTGTTGAATGGGACGGCGACGCAAGAGCCGTAATCATTACTACAGAAACAGCAACGGCAACAGCAGCTCCCGAAGCGACGGAGGCACCGTCGTCAGGTGCTTCGTCGGGCGGCTCATCTTCATCAGGTACAGTATCAAAGGAGTATGATCAGCTTGAGGCACAGGACGGCGTAAATACATATGTTCCGGAGCTTGTTGTGGGTGCAATTGACCCGACAACAGGTGAGCTTGCGGACGATCCGGAAAAGACAACAACAGACTATGCTCCGGTAAATGGCGGCAAGCAGTATTTTGCGGCTGTATATCATCCGAATGTTCATCAATATACAGGAATAATCAAGACATATGCATTCTATGATGCTGACAAGAAGTTCATTTCGGGCGGAACAGATGATATGTCAAAGCTTGTAACAGCTCCGGAGAATGCAAAGTATATCAGATATACAATCAATTCAAAGATTACAAGCCGTAACACAATCTATGTGAACTTTATGCAGACATCCACAGTGCCGACAGAGTTTACAAAGAGCGAGGCTATACTTGCAGAGGCAAAGACAGATAAGTTTGCCGGCAAGTCAATCTATCTCCTCGGCGACAGCCAGTTGAATAACGGAGATCAGTGGCTTATTGACGTTGATAAGGCTTTAAATGCCGACAAGCTCTATATCAAGGGCGAGGACGGCTTACGCTACACTGCACAGACAGGTGTTGCACTTGCATCGGATTCATTTATTTCAACACTTCCGAAGAATGAATATGATACAGTAATAGTACATGCAGGAGCATATGACTGGGTAATGAATATGCCGATAGCAGATTTTGAAAAGGCAGTTGAGGCATTTGCTACAAAGGCAAAGAAGCAGTTTGGTGATGCTGAGATTTATCTCATGACACTTACATCAAGCTACTATCCGGGCGGATTTGCTGACGGTGTAACAAACAATGCAGGTCTTACACAGGCGGATTATTCGGCAGTTATCGAAAAGGTTGCCCAGAAGAACGGATTTAAGGTAATTGATCTCGGTTCACTCTGGACAAGTGACGAAGCTGAAAAGTATTACCGCCATACAGACGGTGACACCTACCTCTTCACAAACGAGGCAGGCAGCGAAAAGATTACAGATGCGATTGTAGGCGCACTTACAGAGTAAAAAATAAGAGGCTGTTGCTTTTGAAGCAACAGCCTCTGTTCTTGTTTTAAAGCAACGGTGCAAAAATTCTTACCACTCTGCCGAAAAGCTTCTGGAAAATATTAAATCTCATATAATCCTCAGAACTTATGCGGTTACAGCTTGCAAGCGTCTTTTTGAAATCTGCATGGATATCGTCAATCTGTTTTACACGGTATAGATAGGTTGCACATTCATAATGCAGGAAAAGACTGCGGTAATCAAAGTTCACTGTACCTACAATGGCACGTTTTGAGTCAACCTCGCAGACTTTTGCGTGAACAAAGCCGGGCATATACTCATATATGCGTACGCCTGATTTGATGAGCTGCGGATAGTATGTGCGTGCAAGCCAGAACGCATATTTTTTGTCCGGCTTGTGCGGAAGTATAATGCGTACATCAACACCACGTTGCACGGCGAAACGCATTGCATTATACATTTCATCGTCAAGCACCAGATACGGTGTCATTATATATACATGATCGTTTGCACGGTTTATAATATCGATATATGCTCTCATACCGACGTTGACATCATCCAACGGACTGTCGCCGTAAGGGATAATCACTCCGTCGCTCCCGACGGGAGATGATGCATCAATATAGCGTTTGCAGTCTTCTTTGGTATCACTTAAAAGTATTCCGTTCCACATCTGTAAAAACAGAGAGGTAAAGCCTGCAACCGCACTGCCTTCAATTTTAATTCCGGTGTCTTTCCAATGTCCGAAGCGTTCTATATAATTGGCATACTCATCGGCAAGATTTATTCCTCCGTTGAATGCAACCTTACCGTCAATTACAATAATTTTGCGGTGGTCACGGTTGTTCTGATATGTCGAAAGCAGCGGCTGTACGGGAGAGAATGTGCGACATTTGATTTTAAGTGCTCTCAGAGTTTCCTCGTAGTACTTGGGTAGGGTAGTAAGACAGCCCATGCCGTCATACATGACTCTTACCTCGACTCCCTCTTTTACCTTTTCCTTTAATATGCTGATTATCTCCGGCCAGACTCTGCCCTCGCAGTTGATTATAAATGATTCGATAAATATAAACTTTTCGGCTCTCTTCAGCTCTTCTATTATATCCTCTATCATATAATCGCCCAGCGGATAGTACTTAACTGCCGAATTTGTAAACGGGTTGGATGATCCGAACTCGGAAAGAAATGATGCGAGTCCTGCCATATCCTTGTCGGTACGCTTCAGATTGTCAATAAGCTCTTCGGCATCCTTCTCCTGTGAGCGTACATGCTTTATTGCTGTAGCCTGCGTTTCCTTGAGTGCGTGAGTAGTAATATCCGTGTGCAGGTACAGATACATAAGTATTCCAAATGCCGGCACAAGGGCAATGAGGAAAATCCAGGTTATTTTAAAGTTTGGATTGTCGGTTCTGTTGATTTCATATATAATCAGTCCTGCGGTAAGGATATATATAGCACCGTTGATGTAGAGCGTGTAATCGACTAATCGGAGAAAGGTGGTAATAAGCAGTAACAGCTGGACTATCAGCATTAAAAATGCAAAAAACTTATTTGAATAGATTAAACGCATCAGACGTTTCATTGTTAATATTCGCCTCTCATTTTTCTGATATGCTTAAAGGTTTTTTCTTCACCCTCGCTTTGCAGCATCAGTAGCCAGCTCTCAAGGAGTGCGGCTGTCTGCGGGTGAAGAGATTTCTTTGCTTCGCCGTTTCTGTAGTAGTCTATGGGATTATCGTTTGTATATGCCTCTTTATTATAGATTTTTCCGGCGGCAACTCTGTCGCAAAACATTTCCTTTACATATACAAGCGGCATTTTAACAGGCTCCTGCCTTTTGGTGACATTTGAGTAATCGGTCCAATATTCAAAATGATGCTTGTTTCTGCCTTTGTGATGCAGCCATGCTTCGGAATAGCCTTTGTCAAGTCTTTCAGCAACGGTGGGACTTTTGGTGCCGAGATAATACTTTGCACCGTTAAAAAATTCTACCGGTGAATATTTGGACAGGTCATGCAGAAGTCCCCGCCAAAGAATACCTGCTTTTGCACAGTGGCGGATAACCATGTGCCGGTGTGATGTGATGGTCACAAAATGCTTTATTATATGCAGCATGAGTAAATCCTTTCAGTATTTTATTGTTGTTTGTATTGGTATAATTTAAAAGAGATATTTCGCCGCCGAAACATCTCTTTTGTAAAAATCAGTCGTACATATGCTCAAGGATTCTGCAAACCTCTGCGTGTGAGGGGACTCTCGGATTAGTTGCCGTACATCCGTCCTCAATTGCCTTTTGTGCCATTGAATCCACTGCGTTCATGTATGTATTCTTGTCTATGCCGCACTGAGAAATTGACAGCGGAATGTTCATTTCCTTTAACATAAACTGAATCCAGCTTATCAGTGCGCGTACTGTTGTAATTTCGTTAAAGTTGTTAACGCCGAGAAGCTTTGCAACGTTGCAGTATTTCTCAACGCACTTCGGGTATTCCTTACGGCTCTTTGCGTGCTTTGAAATCTCTGAATTAAACTCAATAACATGCGGAAGCACCATAGCGTTTGCTCTGCCGTGAGGAATATGGAACTTGGCACCGATTGCATGAGCGATACCGTGATTGAGTCCAAGTGAAGCAGAGTTGAATGCAAGACCTGCCAGACATGACGCGACGTGCATCTTCTGTCTTGCGTGTGTATCGTTGTTGTCAAGATATGATCTTAAAAGGAAGCCTGAGCAGATTTCAATTGCCTTTTCTGCAAGTGCCGCACTGAATTCGTTGTTGTTAATACTTACATACGCTTCAATTGCGTGTGTAAGTACGTCCATTCCCGTATCGGCTGTGACATTTGCAGGAACGCTTTTAACCAATGCAGCGTCAAGGATAGCTTCTGTAGGAAGCATTGAATCCGAAACAAGCGGATACTTTATATCGTTTTCCTTGTCAGTTACAACAGCAAAGCTTGTAACCTCCGAGCCTGTGCCTGATGTAGTAGGAATTGCGATAAGAGCAGTTTCTTTTTGTGAAGCTCTTGCGGCAAATTCGCGGATTGCCTTGGCAGAGTCGATAGCACTGCCGCCGCCGATAGTAATAACAACATCCGGATCATAATCGAGCATTGCTGAAACACCCTTTGAAATCTTTTCAAGCGGCGGGTCGGGAACAACATCCGAGAATACCGAATAATCTATAAAAGCTTCATTAAGGCGTGATGTAACCATAAGAAGCATACCGCTTTTTTCAACAAACGGGTCTGTTATGATCAATGCCTTTTTATAAGGAAGGTCCTTTAATCGGTCAAGTGAATTTTCACCGAAGTATATTTTTGTACGAATATCAAAGCTTTTCATTTTCTCCTCCATTATATAAAATCTAAATTTTATACATATTGTAATTATACTACATTTTATGACAATTTACAAGGGGAATTTGAAAAAAATATTGTGATTGTGTAAATTATGGTTAAGTGCAAACCAATACACCGATTAACCATAATTTATTGTCACATAATTTCCGTCATATGACAATTTATGAACAAATAATTAAAATTTGCCGAGGATGTTGCTTTTTACATGCAGAATATGGTATAATAAATGTCGTATAGGGAACAAAGCCTATACGGCTTTGCGCTTATGATATAATAATTACAATCAGGATAATTCAGGCGGAGGGAAATAAAAATGAAATGTAAGCATTGCGGTTCGCAGCTTCATGAGGATGCGATGTTCTGCCATAAATGCGGAAAACGTGTTCCGGTTAATGAATATCTTGCGGAATATGAAAATGATGATGAGGAATATGAGGATGAAAAAAGCGGGTGTGGAAGTAAAGTGATTATTACTCTGCTCATTACGCTTATTCTGCTTGTTCTTCTTGGTCTTGCGGCGGTTGCGTCATATCTGTTCATGGGTAATCAGACAAGTGATATACTTGAATCTCTGTCAAAGCCTGTTGCCACAGCGCAGCCTGCATCGGTTGTTGCAACAATAGTGCCGGAGGATGCAACACAAAAGGATACCGGTAAAAAAGCAACAGCTAAGCCTGAAAAGGATGATGATGAATACAAGCATGTCGCAGATCCGGAGTATAAAACATATACCGATTCGGAATATAAATTCTCCTGCTCGTATCCGACGCATTTTGAGAAATATATCGACAGCGGATCGGGAAACAGATATTCTGTGCAGGCAAATGACGGGGAGGTTACTCTTAAAATCTGTGCAGAGGACAATACCGGCGGTATTACGCTTCAGCAGTCAATGTCAATGTTCAAGAGCAAGCATAACGGTATAGTGGAATATTCAGGCTCGGGTGAGACTTATTATGCAATCAGAATAAACGAGGACGGCTTCTGCTACTATAAATATCTCAGAAGCAAGAACAAGAAATTCTATTGGTTTGAGTTTACTTATCCGGAGGAGCAAAAAGAAATTTATGAGGAATATATTCAGCATATATATGAATCATTTACAATAAAGTAGTGATTGGGCGGAGTCTGCTTATGTGCGAGCTTTCTATTGACAGGGAGACGTAAAAGTAAAGGCGATTATTGTAACTTTAAAGTGTTTAAAGAGTGTGCGTTTGGCACACTCTTTTTGTGTATGTCAAAATAAACAAAAACACCACTGAAAATTCTGTAAATTTGTTTATTTCAAAAACAATATTTTTTCAAAAAACACTTGATTTTTCCTTGGTTTTAGGTTATAATAGTAGTGTTGTGACACATAGACAAACGATGAAGTCGGAGGTTGCGTCTGAAAAAGGACGGTTTTTCGATGGAGTATGTCCGATTCATGAAACCGGGCGACAGTCACGCTACAATATTTTTCTGCTCTGCAGTGCATAACCTGTGTCACGCGCTGTGGGGAAAATGCGGTCATTTTCGGGAAAGATGCGTCCTGAAATGAACGATCAGAGGAAGAATGCGGCGAAAATTGACTACTTAGGCAGCCCGAAAATCCAGAGGATTTCGGGTTTTATTTTAGGGGTGTGAGGATACACCCGGGAATGTGTACAATTTTCTCTATGGCGCTGTCGTGCAGATTACAACACTAATTGAATAAGGAGGTAAAAGTAATGGCAGCAAACCAGAAAATCAGAATCAAGTTAAAGGCTTATGATCACGTTGTGCTCGATCAGAGTGCAGAGAAGATCGTTGAGGTTGCGAAGAGAACAGGTGCTAAGGTATCAGGTCCGATTCCGTTACCGACAGACAAGGAGATCATCACAATCTTAAGAGCGGTTCATAAGTACAAGGATTCGCGTGAGCAGTTCGAAAGAAGAACTCACAAGAGATTAATCGATATCGTGGTTCCGGGCGCTAAGACAATGGAAGCACTTGTTAAGATTGATTTACCGGCAGGCGTTGACATCGACGTTACGCAGAAATAAATAAAATTTCCCAAGCCGGAAAATGCAGTAGCTCAAAAGAGCTATGATGCAGGTCAAGTATGTGATTCGCTTTTTGTCACATACCAATAACTGTTAAGGAGGAGAAAACAATGAAAAAAGCTATTTTAGGTACAAAAATCGGCATGACTCAGATTTTTGGCGAAGGCGGCGTTGTTATTCCGGTAACTGTTATCGTTGCAGGTCCCTGTGTTGTAACACAGAAGAAGACTGTTGAGACAGACGGATACGAGGCTGTTCAGGTAGGCTACGGCGAGGTTAAGGAAAAGCACCTCAATAAGCCGCAGTTAGGTCAGTTCAAGAAGGCAAATGTTGCAAACAAGAAGTATGTCAGAGAGTTCAGATTAGAGGATTGCTCAGCTCTGAATGTTGGAGACGAAATTAAGGCTGACGTTTTCGCCGCAGGTGAGAAGGTTGATGTGACAGGTATTTCAAAGGGTAAAGGTTTCGCAGGCCCGATGAAGCACGGTCTTCACAGAGGTCCGATGACACACGGTTCAAAGAGTAAGAGAGTTTCAGGTTCAATGGGTATGTGTTCAAACCCGGGCCGTGTATTCAAGGGTAAGGTATTACCGGGTCACATGGGTGTCGAGAAGGTAACGATCCAGAATCTTGAGGTTGTAAAGGTAGATGCTGAGAACAATTTAATTCTCGTTAAGGGTGCTATCCCGGGTAACAAGGGTGGCCTCGTAACAGTAAGAAACAGCGTAAAGGCATAATCGAGGTTATTGGAAAGGAGGAAATATAATGGCTAAGTTAGCTTTATATAACATGGAAGGCGTAAAGACCGGTTCGATGGAAGCATCAGATGCGATTTTTGCGGCTGAAGTGAATACAAACGTACTTCACCAGGTAGTTGTTAACTATTTGGCTTGTCAGAGACAGGGTACACAGTCAACAAAGACTCGTACAGAGGTTCGTGGCGGTGGCGCAAAGCCGTGGAGACAGAAGGGAACAGGTCGTGCAAGACAGGGTTCAATCCGTGCTCCGCAGTGGACAGGCGGCGGTGTTGCTTTAGGCCCGAAGCCGAGAAGCTACAGATTCAGCGTAAACAAGAAGGTTAAGAGATTAGCTTTAAAGAGCGCTTTATCAGCTAAGTACAATGAGTACGAGATTTATGTAATAGAGGATTTATCAGTAGAAGAGATCAAGACAGCAAAGATTGCTGCTTTATTAAAGGGTCTCGAGGTTGCGGGCAAGAAGGCTCTTATCGTAACTGCAGCAGCAGACGAGAAGATCTACAAGTCAGCAAGAAACATCAAGAATGTTAATCCGACACATGTTGGTACATTAAACACTTACGATGTATTAAACAGCAACGTAGTTATCCTTTCAAAGGAAGCTGTAGAAAAGATCGAGGAGGTACTTGCATAATGAATTCATACGATATCATCAGAAAGCCGGTTATTACGGAAAGAAGTATGACTGCTATCTTCGACAGAGAAGGTAATCAGATTCACAAGTACACTTTCATCGTACCGACTACAGTTAATAAGATTGAAGTAAAGAAGGCTGTTGAGGAAGTATTCGGCGTTAAGGTTGCCAAGGTAAACACAATGAATTACGATGGCAAGCTCAAGAGAATGGGCCGTTACGAGGGTAGAAGAGCTTCATTTAAGAAGGCTGTTGTTACACTCGCAGCTGACAGCAAGACAATCGAGTTCTTCGATATGTAATCAGAAGACGTAAATTTCAGAGAAGGAGAAAAGGATAATGGCACTTAAAAAGTATAATCCTACATCGCCTGCCAGAAGATTTATGACAGTTTCGGATTTTGCTGAGATTACAAAGAAGTCACCGGAGCGTTCACTTCTTGCAAAGAAGGATAAGCACAGCGGTAGAAACTCATACGGCAGAATCACAGTACGTCACAGAGGCGGCGGTAACAGAAGAAAGTACAGAATTATTGACTTTAAGAGAAATAAGGACGGCATGAATGCAACTGTTATCGGTATCGAGTACGATCCGAACAGAACAGCAAACATTGCTTTAATAAAGTATGAAGACGGTACATTAGCATACATCCTTGCACCGATCGGTTTAACAGACGGTGATGTGGTTGTATCAGGTACAGGCGCCGACATTAAGCCGGGTAACGCACTCTTCATCAAGGATATCCCGGTTGGTACAATGATTCACAACATTGAGATTTATCCGGGCAAGGGCGCACAGCTTGTAAGATCAGCTGGTGTTGCAGCTCAGTTAATGGCTAAGGAAAACGGCTATGCACAGGTTAAGCTTCCGTCAGGCGAGGTTAGACTTATCCGTCTTGACTGTAAGGCTACAATCGGTACAGTTGGTAACGCAGACCACCAGAACATTTCTATCGGTAAGGCCGGCAGAAAGCGTCACATGGGTTGGAGACCGACAGTTCGAGGCGTTGTTATGAACCCGAATGACCATCCGCACGGTGGTGGTGAGGGTAAGTCACCGATCGGACGTCCGGCACCGGTAACTCCGTGGGGTAAGCCTGCTCTTGGTCTTAAGACAAGAAAGAAGAAGAATAGAACAAACAAGTTCATCGTTAAGAGAAGAAACGATAAGTAATAGATAGAAAGTGAGGAACAGTTAATGGGTAGATCACTTAAAAAGGGACCTTTCGTTGAAGAGCGTCTTATGTCAAGAATCGACGCTATGAATGCAGCAAACGAGAAGAAGGTAGTAAAGACATGGTCAAGAGCTTCCACAATATTCCCTGAAATGGTAGGTCATACAATCGCCGTTCATGACGGAAGAAAGCACGTTCCGGTTTTCATCAGTGAGGACATGGTAGGTCACAGATTAGGAGAGTTCGCTCCGACAAGAACCTACAAGGGACACGCAGGCGCTAAGTCATCATAATTGACTTACACCACAACTAACAAGAATTTATCATTTAGAATATAATCCACTAATATTTGGAAGGAGGATTTACAATGGAAGCAGTAGCAAAGTTAAGATATGCTCGTATTTCTCCGAGAAAGGTAAAGATCGTTTTAGATCTTATCAGAAATAAGCCGGTTAATGTGGCAATGGGTATTTTAAAGAATACACCGAAGTCAGCGAGCGAATTATTGATAAAGCTTCTTGCATCAGCAATTGCAAATGCAGAGAACAATCACGATATGGATAAGAGCAAGTTATATGTTGCAGAGTGTTTTGCAACAGCAGGTCCGACTTTAAAGAGAATTCAGCCGCATGCACAGGGCAGAGCGTTCAAGATTTTAAAGAGAACCAGCCATATCACCTTAGTTTTAAAGGAAAAGGAAGACTAATAAAGGAGGTTAACTCATGGGACAGAAGGTTAATCCGCACGGACTCAGAGTCGGAGTAATCAAGGACTGGGACTCAAAGTGGTTCGCAGGTAAGAGAGATTTCGGAGACCAGCTGGTTGAAGATTACAATATCAGAAAGTTTGTAAAGAAAGCTTGTTTCGCTGCCGGCATTGCTAAGATCGGTATCGAGAGAAAGCAGAAGAAGGTTTACGTTACAATTCACGCTGCAAAGCCGGGTATCATCATCGGTAAGGGCGGTGCTGAGATCGATAAGCTCAAGGCACAGTTAGAGAAGATGACAGCTAAGAGCGTAAACGTAAACATCATGGAAGTAAAGAGTGTTAACACAAACGCTCAGTTAGTTGCAGAGAATATCGCAGCACAGCTCGAGAAGAGAGTTTCATTCAGACGTGCAATGAAGCAGGTTATGAGAGACGCTATGAGAGATGGTGTTAAGGGTATCAAGACTGCTGTATCAGGTCGTGTAGGCGGTGCAGAAATCGCAAGAACAGAGCAGTACCACGAGGGTACAATTCCGCTTCAGACATTAAGAGCAGATATCGACTATGGTTTTGCAGAGGCTGCAACAACATATGGTATTTTAGGTATCAAGGTATGGATCTACAAGGGTGAGATCTTAAACATTGCTGACGGCAGAGCGAAGGAAGCTAAGGCGAACGCAGCTTCAAACGACAAGAAGCCGGCAAGACGTCGCAGAAACAATGACAGAGGCGACAGACGTCCGAAGGGAGGCAAAGCTTAATGTTATTACCTAAGAGAGTTAAATACAGAAGAGTTATGCGTGGCCGTTTAAAGGGTAAGGCAACACGCGGTAACGTTGTATCAAACGGTGAGTTTGGTTTACAGGCAACAGAGCCTGCATGGATTACATCAAGACAGATCGAGGCTGCCCGTATCGCTATGACAAGATACACAAAGAGAGGCGGTAAGGTTTGGATCAAGATTTTCCCGGATAAGCCGGTAACAAGAAAGCCTGCTGAAACTCGAATGGGTTCAGGTAAGGGTTCACCGGAGTACTGGGTAGCAGTAGTAAAGCCGGGCAGAGTAATGTTCGAGATCGCCGGCGTATCGGAGGAAATAGCTCGTGAGGCTATGAGACTCGCTATGCACAAGCTGCCGATTAAGTGCAAGTTTGTAAAGCGCGAAGCTAAGGATGGTGAATAATAATGAAAATAAATGAGCTTAGAGATTTATCAACACCCGAACTGGAAGAGAAGCTTGCAAGCTGTAAGCAGGAGCTGTTCAACTTGAGATTCCAGAACGCTATTAATCAGTTGGACAACCCGATGAGAATCGGTGAAGTTAAGAAGACTATCGCTCGTGTATTAACCATCATTAATGAAAGAGAAAACGCTCAGGCGTAAACTAAGAGCAATAGATTCGTGTATTGAAAAACTGAAAGGAGGCACTTATCAGTGGCAGAAAGAAATAGCCGTAAGGTAATGATCGGTAAAGTAGTAAGCAACAAGATGGATAAGACAATCGTAGTTGCTATCGAATACAATGTAAAGCATCCGTTATACGGAAAAATCGTAAAGAAGACCTATAAGCTTAAGGCACACGATGAGGAGAACATCTGCTCAATCGGTGACAAGGTAAAGGTTATGGAGACCAGACCGCTCTCAAAGGATAAGAGATGGAGACTGGTTGAAATCGTAGAAAAGGTTAAATAATTAAGACAGTCCCGGAAGGAGGAAAATTAACATGGTACAGCAGCAAACACTTTTAAAAGTGGCTGATAACACAGGCGCTAAAGAGCTTATGTGTATCCGCGTTATGGGCGGTTCCAAAAAGAGATACGCAGCTGTAGGCGATGAAATCGTAGCTAGCGTTAAGAAAGCAGCACCGGGCGGCGTTGTCAAGAAGGGTGACGTTGTAAAGGCTGTTGTTGTAAGAACAGTAAAAGAGACAAAGCGTGCAGACGGCTCATATATCAGATTTGACGAGAATGCAGCAGTAATCGTAAAGGACGATAAGAACCCGAGAGGTACTCGTATTTTCGGACCGGTTGCAAGAGAGCTCAGAGATAAAGAGTACATGAAGATTCTTTCATTGGCTCCGGAAGTGCTTTAATTTTAAGGAGGAAATCGCAATGAAGAAAATGCATGTTAAGCGCGGCGACCTCGTAAAGGTTATCGCAGGTAAGGATAAGGGCAAGGAAGGCAAGATCATCGAGGCAATCCCGGCAAAGGGCAAGGTAATTGTTGAAGGTGTTGCAACAGCAACAAAGCACCAGAAGGCAAGAATGCAGGGCCAGGAGAGCGCAATCATTCACGTTGATATGCCGATCGATGCTTCAAACGTAATGAGAATCTGTTCAAAGTGCGGTAAGGCTGCAAGAACAGGTATTCAGGTACTTGCTGACGGTTCAAAGGTAAGATACTGTAAGAAGTGTAAGGAAACATTTAACGACTAATTTTCGAGAGGAGGTAAATTCTAATGACTAGAATGCAGGAAAAATATGTAAAGGAAGTTGCTCCGGCTTTAATGGAGAAGTTCTCATACAAGAGTACAATGCAGATACCGAAGCTCGTAAAGGTTGTTATAAACATCGGTATGGGAGAGGCTAAGGATAACCCGAAGGCTATCGACGCTGCTTGCGGCGATTTAGCAAAGATCACAGGTCAGAAGCCCCTCGTAACAAAGGCAAGAAAGTCAGTAGCTAACTTCAAGTTAAGAGAGGGCATGAACATTGGTTGTAAGGTTACATTAAGAGCTGACAGAATGTATGAATTCGTTGACAGACTCTTCAACGTAGCTCTTCCGAGAGTTCGTGACTTCAGAGGAATCAGTGCTAACGGTTTTGACGGTAGAGGTAACTTCTCATTAGGTATCAAAGAGCAGCTTATCTTCCCGGAAATCGAGTATGATAAGATTGACAAGCTCAGAGGTATGGACATTAACTTTGTTACAACAGCAGAGACTGATGAGGAAGCTCGTGAGCTGTTAAAGCTTATGGGTGCTCCGTTCCAGGCATAAGGAGGACAAATAAATGGCAAAGAGATCTATGGTTGTAAAGCAGCAGAGAGCTCCGAAGTTCTCAACACAGGCATACACAAGATGTAAGATCTGTGGCAGACCGCACGCTTATTTAAGAAAGTTCGGCATCTGCAGAATCTGCTTTAGAGAATTAGCTTATAAGGGTCAGATCCCGGGCGTTAAGAAGGCTTCTTGGTAAAGAAAAGCCTATATTCGGGAGTATCAGCCAATACGGCTGATACGCAATAACCCCGAAGCAGGGTGACGACAAAACAGATACAGATAGTTAGTACGAATTCATCGAATTCGGAAGGAGGTAAAATTATGCAAATCACTGATCCTATCGCAGACCTTCTCACAAGAATCAGAAATGCGAACTCATCAAAGCATGAGACAGTAGATGTTCCGGCATCAAACATGAAGAAGGCAATCGTTGAGATTCTCAACGACGAAGGTTTTATCAAGGGATACCAGGTAATCGAGGACGGTAAGCAGGGTGTTATCAGAATTACACTTAAGTACGGTCCGAAGAACGAGAAGGTAATCAGCGGCCTTAAGAGAGTATCAAAGCCGGGTCTCCGTTACTATGCAAGTGCAGAGGAGCTTCCGAGAGTATTAAAGGGCTTAGGTATCGCTATCGTTTCAACATCAAAGGGTATCATGACAGATAAGCAGGCAAGAGCACAGCATATCGGTGGCGAGGTTCTCGCATTCATCTGGTAAGCTTTTGCAATAATAAAAATTTGTTATGTAAGGACATACGCGGACGTGTGTATAAAAGCACACGCTCTGTAATGCCTTCATATATAAACTGAAAACCTGTTTTATAAAGACAGAGTAAATTTAAGTTAAGGAGGACAACAAAAATGTCAAGAATAGGCAAGATGCCGATTACTGTTCCGGCTGGCGTTGAGGTTAAGTTAACAGACTCAAACGAAATCACAGTTAAGGGCAAGAACGGCACATTAACAAGACAGCTTCATGAGGACATGATCATTGAGGTTAGTGCAGCAGAAATTGTTGTAAAGAGACCGTCAGAGGCAAAGAATCATAAGGCTTTACATGGTTTAACAAGAACACTTATCAATAACATGGTTGTTGGTGTAACAGAGGGCTTCACAAAGGAGCTTGAAATCAACGGTGTAGGTTACAGAGGTCAGATGCAGGGCAACAAGCTCGTATTAAGCTTAGGTTATTCACACCCGGTTGAGTACACAGCAGCTGAGGGTATCACAATTGAGATGCCTGCTCCCACAAAGATTATCGTTAAGGGCGCAAACAAGGAATTAGTAGGCGCAACTGCCGCAAAGATCAGAACCTTCAGATTACCGGAGCCGTATAAGGGCAAGGGTATCAAGTACGTTGATGAAGTAATCAGACGTAAGGAAGGTAAAGCCGGCGGCAAGAAGAAATAATTGAAAGGGGTGTTCTTAAATGATTAAAAGAAAAGATACAAATGCTGCAAGAATAAAGCGTCATAAGAGAGTTAGAAAAAACATCTCAGGTACAGCGCAGAGACCCCGTCTCAACGTATTCAGAAGCTTAAATAACATTTACGCACAGATCATCGACGATGTTGAGGGTAAGACATTAGTTTCAGCATCATCAATGGATAAGGGATTCGAAGGCTACGGCGGTAACATCGAGGCTGCTAAGGCAGTTGGTAAAGCAGTTGCTGAGAAGGCAATTGCTGCAGGTATCAAGCAGGTAGTATTCGACAGAGGCGGATATGTATATCACGGCAGAGTTGCAGCTCTTGCAGAGGGTGCAAGAGAAGGCGGCTTAGAATTCTAAGAGAAGGAGGACGAGTAAGTGGCTCAGAAAATAGATTTAGCAGCTTTAGGCGAGCTGGAAGAAAACGTAGTAGCAATCAACAGAGTTTCTAAGACCGTAAAGGGTGGTAGAACAATGAGATTCAGCGTACTTGTTGTAGTAGGCGACAAGAACGGTCACGTTGGTTGCGGCCAGGGTAAGGCTGCCGAGATCCCGGACGCTGTAAGAAAGGGCATCGAGGCTGCAAAGAAGAACATTATAGAGGTTCCGTTAGTAGGCACAACAATTCCTCACGAGGTAATCGGAATTCACGGTGCAGGTAAGGTTTTATTAAAGCCGGCTGCAGAGGGTACCGGCGTTATCGCAGGTGGTCCGGCTCGTGCGGTGTTAGAGCTTGCAGGTATTAAGGATATCAGAACAAAGTGCTTACGCTCAAACAACAAGAGAAATGTTGTAAGTGCTACTATCCAGGGCTTGGCAGACTTAAAGCAGGCTGAGCAGGTTGCAAAGCTTCGCGGAAAGACTGTAGAGCAGATTTTAGGTTAAGGGAGGCACAACACAATGGCTAAGCTTAAAATAACATTAGTAAAAAGCACAATCGGTAGAAAGAAGGATCAGATCGCTACTGTTGAAGCTTTAGGACTTAAGAAAATCAGATCTGTAGTAGAGAAGGAAGATACTCCGCAGATCAGAGGTATGGTTACTAAGGTATCACACCTCGTAACAGTTGAAGAAATCTAATTATATATAGTAGATAAGGAGGTGCAGCAAATGAGATTAGACGAACTTAAGCCGGCTGAAGGCTCGAAGTTTACTCGTAAGAGAGTAGGACGTGGTATCGGTTCAGGTACAGGTAAGACTTCAGGTAAAGGTCATAAGGGTCAGAATGCTCGTAGCGGCGGCGGTGTAAGACCGGGTTTTGAAGGTGGTCAGATGCCGTTATACAGACGTCTTCCGAAGCGTGGCTTCACAAATATATTCGCAAAGCAGTATGTTGCTATCAACGTAGAGGAGCTCAACAAGTTTGAGGACGGTGCAGAGGTAACAACAGAGGCTTTACTTGAGAAGGGTATTATCAGCAAGGCACTTGACGGTGTTAAGCTCTTAGGCAGAGGCGAGGTTACTAAGAAGTTAACTGTAAAGGTTGCTAAGTACAGCGCATCAGCTAAGGAGAAGATTGAAAAGGCAGGCGGAAAGGCTGAGGTGATGTAAGGTGCTGGAAACAATCAGAAACGCATGGAAAGTTCCGGACTTACGACGCAGAATTCTCTTCACATTAATGATGTTAATCGTTTTCAGATTCGGTGCACATATTCCTGTACCGTATCTGAATGCGGAAGCAATGCAGGCGTTTTTATCAGGAGGCGGTACAGACCTGTTCAGTCTTTTTGACGTATTTACAGGTGGTGCGTTCTCAAATGCTACGGTTTTGGCACTCGGTGTTTCACCGTACATCAACGCTTCAATTATTGTACAGCTTTTAACAGTAGCTATTCCTGCACTTGAGCGCATTTCAAAGGAAGGCGTTGAGGGCAGAAAGAAGCTCAACAAGATAACAAGATACTTAGGTATCATACTCGCATTTGTACAGGGTGCAGGTCTTTATGTTACATTATATAACATGGGTGTAACAAATAACTTCCAGCCGTTAGCTGAAACAAGTGTGCTTGCGTTCTTTGTAATAGTACTTACATTCACAGCAGGTACAGCGTTCATCGTATGGTTAGGTGAGGTTATCACAGAAAAGGGCTTAGGAAACGGTGTATCACTCATAATCTTTGCCGGTATCATCACAAGCATACCGTCAGGTATTGTGACAATATATCAGACACAGCTCGCAGGTGGCCTTACAGTAAGAGGCCTTGCTATTACAATCGGTATTGTAGTAGCAGCACTTTTAGCTATCGTATTCGTTGTATTCTTTACTCAGGCAGAGAGAAGAATCCCGGTACAGTATGCTAAGAGAGTTGTAGGAAGAAAGATGTACGGCGGTCAGAGAACAAACATTCCGATAAAGATCGCAGCAGGCGGCGTTATGCCGATCATCTTCGCTTCATCAATTATGGCATTCCCGGCTACAATCGTAAGATTGGTAACAGGCGGAAACATGCCGACAACAGGTGTATGGTCATATGTATTAGGCTGCTTATCAGCAGGATACAGCTCAGCTGCATGGACCAGCGTAGTTTACTCAGTAATCTACTTCCTGTTAATCATTTTCTTCACATACTTCTATTCAACAATTCAGTTCAACCCGATTGAGCTTTCAAATCAGTTGAAGAAGAATGGTGGAGTTATCCCGTCAAAGAGACCGGGTAAGCAGACAAGTGATTATCTTGCAAGAGTAACTTCAAGATTAAATCTCATTGGTTCAATTTTCCTTGGTCTTATTGCTATCATGCCGGTAATATTCGGTGCAATCTTTAACATCACAGGTCTTCAGATCGGTGGTACATCACTTCTCATCATGGAGGGTGTTGCGTTAGAGACTGTAAGACAGATTGAGTCACAGATGGTAACAAGAAATTATAAGGGATTCTTAAACTAATAAGTTGACATAAAGGCGGTAACGTACGGAGCAGGCAGGCAAACAGCTTGCTTGTTCCGGACGTAAAACAAGGAGATTGTTATGAACTTAATTTTAGTAGGCCCTCCGGGAGCCGGTAAGGGTACACAGGGAGAGATTTTAGCAAAGAAGCTGGGTATTGATACTATTTCAACAGGTGTTATGCTCAGAACCGCCATTAAAGATCAGACCGAGGTGGGTAAGCTTGCCGAGAAGTATATAAACGACGGAAAGCTTGTTCCCGACGAGGTTATAGTATCAGTTGTAAAAGAGAGGCTTTCACAGCCTGATGTGGCAAAGGGATTTATCCTTGACGGATTCCCCAGAACAACCGCGCAGGCAGAGGCACTCACAGCATCAGGCGTTAAAATCGATAAGGTGCTTTCACTTGAGGTTGACGATGACAAAATCGTAACACGACTCAGTGCGAGACGTGAATGTTCAAAGTGCGGTGCACCGTACAGTACGATTTATAAGATGCCGAGAATAGAGGGTAAGTGTGACAAGTGCGGAGGCGAGCTGATTCAGCGTGCTGACGATGTTCCGGAGACAATTCAGAACCGACTTAACATTTATCACGAACAGACAGAGCCGATCAAGTCATATTACGAGAACCTCGGACTACTCGTAACAGCGAACGGTGAAGAGGAGCTTGAGGATACAACTAAGAATGTTATGGCGGCTCTCGGACTTGAGGAGTAGATTAAATGATAACCATTAAATCGGCTAAGCAGGTCGAACTTATGAGAAAGTCATGTGCTTTGACAAAGGAGCTGTTTGATATACTTGAGCAGCACATCAAGCCCGGAGTGAATACGAAGCAGCTTGATAAAATAGCATACGACTTTTACACATCAAAAGGTGCTAAACCGAGCTTCCTCAATTATAACGGCTTTCCGGGAACAATCTGTGCGTCGGTAAACGACGAGGTGGTTCACGGTATCCCGTCAAAGCGTGCGATTCTCCGAGACGGTGATATTATCAGCATTGATATGGGCTGTCAGCTTGATGGCTGGCACAGCGACGCTGCAAGAACGTTTGCAGTCGGAAAAATCAGTGATGAGGCACAGCGTCTTATTGACGTTGCAAGAGAAAGCTTTTTTGAGGGAATAAAGCACATAAAGCACGGTGCCAGATTAGGTGATGTTTCATCAGCCATTCAGAAGTATGTCGAAGCACAGGGCTTCGGAGTGGTGCGTGACTTAGTCGGTCACGGCATAGGCAGAAATCTCCACGAGGATCCGAGTGTTCCGAACTTCGGAACAGCGGGCAAGGGAGTAAAGCTTGCGGCAGGAATGGCGCTTGCGATTGAGCCTATGATTACAGCAGGTGATTATCATGTAGCAGTACTTGATGATGACTGGACAGTAGTAACTGATGATGGAAGTTTGGCAGCTCACTATGAAAATACAGTAATAGTCACTCGTGACGGCTGTGAGATATTGACGCTTTAAGGAGTGGAAATATGGAAATCAGAGTGGGTTCAAGAGTACGCTCGATTGCAGGGCGTGATAAGGGATTGGATTTTCTGGTCATGAAAGCTGATACGCAGTATGCGTATGTAGCTGACGGTGATTTAAGAAGAGTTGAAAATCCCAAGAAGAAAAAGCTCAAGCACTTACAGGCAAGCAGAGCCGTTTCGGAAAGTATTGCCGAGAAGCTTGAAAATACAGGCGAGGTTACAAATGCCGAGGTGCGAAAAGCATTAGCGGAATTTAATTCTTAATTGTATGAAAATACATGGAGGCAAACATGGCTAAAAGTGATGTTATGGAAGTTGAAGGCAAGGTTGTAGAAACCTTACCTAACGCAATGTTTAAAGTAGAGCTTGAAAATGGTCACCAGATATTGGCACATATTTCAGGCAAGCTGAGAATGAACTTCATTAAGATACTGCCGGGAGATAAGGTAAAGCTCGAAATGAGTCCGTATGACCTTACAAGAGGCAGAATCACATGGCGTTCTAAGTAATAGACGAATCAGGAGGTAATTATAATGAAAGTACGTCCGTCAGTAAAACCGATTTGCGAAAAGTGCAAGATCATTAAGAGAAAAGGAAAGATCATGATTATTTGTGAGAATCCGAAGCACAAGCAGAAGCAGGGTTAATTACATTAAATATTAAGGCTTAACGAAATTTTTCTCAGATAATAAAAAATCTGAAAAAAATTTCGTTTTGTACTGATATGGGAACAAAATACTGTATTTTTATGGTATAATAATTCGTAACGCTGTCAATATGGCGTTTAATTTAGTGTGCGAAAAAAGTGAGAAAATCATAGTCAAAACGCATAAAATAATAGTGATTCGCACGTTTGAATTTGGTTATTCCTTGTGCCGAACCAACCGGGACAAGTTATAATATATAAAGTAAGAGTCACAAAGGACTTTTACAAGCAACACTATATTAATTTTTTGATGATATCTTAAATGGAGGTGTAGAAAAGTATGGCAAGAATAGCAGGTGTTGACTTACCTAAGGAGAAGAGAGTAGAGATTGGTCTTACTTATATCTTCGGCATTGGCGTTCCGAGCTCAAAGAAGATTCTCGAAAAGAGTGGAATCAACCCGGACACACGCGTAAAGGACCTTACAGATGCAGAAGTAAATAAGCTTCGTGAAATCATTGACACTGATTATACAGTTGAGGGTGATTTAAAGAGACAGATTGCACTCGATATCAAGAGATTGCAGGAAATCGGCTGTTACAGAGGCATCAGACACAGAAAGGGTCTTCCGGTAAGAGGACAGAACACAAAGAACAATGCAAGAACCCGTAAGGGCCCGGCAAGAACTATCGCCGGAAAGAAGAAATAATAAGGAGGGACTAAGCTAAATGGCTAAGGTAGCAAAGAAGACTACACGAACAAGACGTCGTGATAGAAAAAATGTTGAAAAAGGCGCAGCACATATTCGCTCAACCTTTAATAATACAATAGTTACAATCACAGATACAGCCGGAAATGCAATTTCATGGGCAAGTGCAGGTGGCTTAGGCTTCAGAGGTTCAAGAAAGAGCACTCCGTTCGCTGCACAGACAGCTGCTGAAACAGCTGCAAAGGCTGCTATGGAGCACGGCATGAAGACAGTTGAGGTTTACGTTAAGGGACCGGGTGCCGGTCGTGAAGCGGCAATCAGAGCATTACAGGCTACAGGACTTGATGTTACAATGATTAAGGACGTAACACCGATTCCGCACAACGGATGCAGACCGCCGAAGAGAAGAAGAGTCTGATTTGTAATTTTTTGTAGAAGGAGGAAACAGAGCAATGGCAAGAAATACACAGCCGATTTTGAAGAGATGCAGAACTTTAGGCATCGAGCCGGGTGTTATGGGTTATGACAAGAGCTCAAACAAGAACCCGAAGCAGTCAAGAAGAAAGCAGTCAGAATACGGCCTTCAGTTAACAGAGAAGCAGAAGGTTAAGTTCATCTACGGCGTACTTGAGAAGCAGTTCAGAAAGTACTATGTAATGGCTACTAAGAGAAACGGAATCACAGGTGAGATGTTACTCCAGATTCTCGAATCAAGACTTGACAATGTTGTATATAGATTAGGTTTAGCTAACACAAGACGTGAGGCTAGACAGCTCGTTAACCACGGTCACATCACATTAAACGGTCACAAGGCTGACATTCCGTCAATCCTCGTAAAGCCGGGCGATGTTATCGCAGTAAGAGAGAAGAGCAAGAGCTCAGTAAGAATAAAGGAAATCGTTGAGACAAACGCAAAGAGAGTAATCCCGGCATGGTTAGACATGAACAGAGATACTTTAGTTGGTAAGGTTGTAAGACTTTCAGAGAGAGAAGAAATCGACTTTGAAGTAGCAGAGCACCTTATCGTCGAGCTTTATTCTAAATAATAACATTTTACCCTCGGTAAGTGGATTAAAATACTGTTTGTACAAGCTATTGGAGGAACGGAAAGTAATTCTCCATAGAGCTTAGATTTTTAAGGAGGGTTCTGAAATGATAGAAATGGAAAAACCGAATATCATTTGTGAGGAAATGAGCGAGGACGGAAGATACGGCAGATTTGTCGTAACACCGTTAGAGCGTGGTTACGGTACTACACTCGGAAATTCATTAAGAAGAATTTTACTCTCATCATTACCGGGTGCTGCAGCAACATCAATCAAGATTGAGGGCATTCAGCATGAGTTTTCAACAATCCCCGGCGTAACAGAGGATGTAACAGAGATTATCTTAAACATCAAGAAGCTTGCAATTAAGCTTCACACAGATGTTCCCAAGACTGTTTACATTGAGGCAAAGGGTGAGCAGGAAATCACAGCAGGTGATATTAAGAGAGACCCTGATGTTGAGATCTTAAATCCGGATCTCCACATTGCGACACTTAACAGTGACGCTAATCTCTATATTGAGATTACATTGTCAAAGGGTAGAGGCTATGTCAGCGCAGAAAAGAATAAGCAGGCAATGCAGCCTATTATCGGAGTAATTCCGGTTGACTCGATTTACACACCGGTAACAAAGGTTAATTATACAGTTGAGAACACAAGAGTGGGTGCGAACACAGACCGTGAGAAGCTCATTGTTGAGGTTTCAACAAATGCAACGATTAAGCCGGACGAGGCTGTATCGTTGGCAGCAAAGATTATGAACGATCTCTTGAAGCTCTTTGTTGATCTTTCAGATGACGCAAAGAACACTGAGGTAATGGTAGAGCCGACAGAGAACAAGAAGGAAAAGGTTCTTGAGATGACTATTGAGGAGCTTGACTTATCAGTACGTTCATATAACTGCTTAAAGCGTGCAGGTATCAATACTGTAGAGGATCTTACAAACAAGTCAGAGGAAGACATGATGAAGGTAAGAAATCTCGGAAAGAAGTCGCTTGACGAAGTCGTTTACAAGTTAAACGGATTAGGTCTTTCATTAAAGAAGGACGAAGACTAAGATGAAAAATCAGCTTGCTGATTTTCCGTCTTGAATGTGAGATAACGAATGTTAAACATTCAATACACATATAATTGATTATAGGAGGTTACTGAAATGCCCGGAACAAGAAAGTTCAATCTTCCTACAGACCAGAGAAAGGCGTTACTCAGAGGCTTAGTAACAAATTTCTTAAAGACAGGTAAGATTAAGACAACTCTCACAAGAGCAAAGGATACACAGGCTCTCGCAGAGAAGATGATTACACTCGGCAAGAAGAACACACTTGCTTCACGTCGTCAGGCTTTAGCGTTCATTTTAGAGGAAGACGTTGTAACTAAGTTATTCAACGAAATCGCTCCGAAGTACGCTGACAGAAACGGCGGATATACAACAATTGCACAGTTAGGTCCCAGAAGAGGTGACTCAGCTGAGATGGCAATTTTAGCTTTAGTTGATACTGAGGAAAAGGCAGAGAACAACTAATAGTGGTATTTTAAAGGCATTGCGAAAGCAATGCCTTTTTTGTGCTTGCATGATTTTTGGGTGTGTGATATAATGAAGAAAAAAGGAGGTTAATAAGCCCATGACTAAAATAGAAGAGTTAAAGCAAATCATACAAACCTATGACAACATCGTATTTTTCGGCGGAGCAGGTGTGTCGTGTCCAAGCGGAATACCGGATTTTCGCAGTGCCAACGGTATATATTCCGAGAAGTTTAAAATGACGCTGAATCCGGAGGATATTGTATCGCACAGCTTTTTTATACGCTGTCCGGAGGAGTTTTACGAATTTTACCGTGCAAAGATGATTTATCAGGATGCAAAGCCAAATAAGGCACATCTTGCATTGGCAAAGCTTGAGGAAATGGGTAAGCTTAATGCGGTGATAACGCAGAATATAGACGGACTGCATCAGATGGCAGGAAGCAAGCGTGTGTTTGAGCTACATGGAACAATACATTACAATTACTGCATGAAATGCGGAAAGTCATATCCGCTTGAGCATATCATAAAAACAGACGGAGTGCCGAAATGTGAATGTGGCGGTATTGTCCGTCCTGACGTGGTTCTGTATGAAGAGGGACTTGATGGTTACACTGTTGAGATGTCAAGGGCATTTGTACAGAGTGCGGAGGTGTTGATTATAGGCGGAACGTCGTTAAAGGTATATCCGGCAGCGGGATATGTAAGGGAATTTGGCGGCAAGAAGCTTGTATTGATTAATAAGAGCGAAACGGATATGGATTTATCAGCTGATTTGGTTATCAATGATGATATTGCAAAGGTGCTTGGTGAGGTGGTTGGTGTGTGAATTATGGTTTAGCGGTGTATTGGTTATCGCTTAACCATACGACATTGTGGGGCTTTGCCCCTCGATGCTTTTATATGATTGCTTATTTTGTTATACCCCAGTTCATTTTCTTGTGCCTGGTCGTTTCGCTTCGCTACACTGCTCGGCTATGCAACCATACCTCAGCAACAGAAAACGAACCAAAAG
>JAZQKZ010000065.1:0-6934 GCA_045542415.1 Clostridia bacterium | reverse complement strand
AGAATTGTTGGGGCTTGAGTGGAAGGATATTTCGTTTGAGGAAAGAAAAATAAGAATCAGAAGAGCTTCTCTTTATTCGAACGATATCGGTACAAAGTCGGAGGCCAAGCGGTCTTAGGAAGACAATCAACTGCCTCAACTCCTTGGCTCACAGAACGACATGGCTACGATCCGACTTAGACGCGGAGAATTGTTGGGGCTTGAGTGGAAGGATATTTCGTTTGAGGAAAGAAAAATAAGAATCAGAAGAGCTTCTCTTTATTCGAACGATATCGGTACATATACATCCACTCCCAAAACGGTCGGTTCAAGAAGAACAGTTGTTGTTTCAGATGACGTTATTGATTTGCTGAAAAGATACAAAGCCGAGCAGGATGAATATAAGAAACTGCTCGGCGATGCGTGGTTTGACAATGACCGACTTTTCACTCAATGGAACGGTGCTCCGATGGGCACAAGCACTCCGCTTAATTGGTACAGAGAGTTCTGCAAGAAGAACAATATAAGATATCTTTGCACTCACTGTTGCAGACATTTCAACATCTCGCTGATGATAAAAAATCATGTCGACGTTGTTTCGGTTTCGGCAGCGGCAGGTCATAAGGATGTTACAACAACTCTCAATATCTATGCCGAAGAATTTGAAGAGGCAAACGCAGCAAGCGTAGAAACAGTTTCAAGCTGCATTTCAATTCCTTCCGTAACCAAAACAACAGAGGAATAATGAGAATGGGCATTGCACAAGCTCGTGCAATGTCCTCTTTTCAAGCGTCAAAACCGCATAAAACAAGCGAAAACTCATTTGGATGAATGGAATGAAGTTGACAGTAAAATCCGCCCGTGTTATGATAAATTTAATTCAGATAAATAAAAACTTTAAAATTCAGAGGTATTGTTATGAAATATAATCTTGTTGTTGCAGGCGGAGGACTCAGCGGCGTTGCGGCGGCAGTCAGCGCCGCACGTGAAGGTTTGACTGTTTTACTTGTTGAAAAATCAGGCTGTCTCGGAGGCGCAATCTCCAACAACCTTGTTTACCCCTTTATGCCTTATTGGACGAAGCAAAAAGACGGTAGCGATATCTGCAAAAAATATCTCTCTCAAGGAATTTTCAAGGAAATGAAAGTGCGTCACGACAGATATGTTGATGATTGCAAAGATCACGAATTCAATTCTGAATATTTAAAAATAGTTCTTGATGATATGACAGCCGAAGCGGGTGTTGACGTTCTTTTTCACGCTGTTGTATATGATGTAAAAACCGATAACAGAAAAATATCATCTGTTGAAATCACTGCAAAAGCACAAAAAATAACGGTTGAAGCAGATTTCTTTATTGATGCAACCGGTGACGGAGATTTGTTTTATCTTGCAGGTTGTGATTATCAGTTGGGCCGCGAAAGCGACAGCCTTTGTCAGCCGATGACAACCTGTTTCAGAATGAGCGGAGTTGACCTTGACCTTTTTACCGAAGAAAGACCCCGTCTGCAAGAGCTTTACAAAGAAAAACAGGCAAAGGGCGAAATAACAAATCCAAGAGAGAACATTCTTGTTTTCTTCGGTGTGGGTGAAGATGTTCTGCATTTCAACTCAACCCGTGTTGTAATGCTTGACCCGACAAATCCGTTCGATGTAAGCAAGGCGGAAGTTATTGCAAGAAAACAAATTCACGAGCTTATCGGATTTTTGAAAGAAAATTCAGCCGCATTCAATGAAAGTGCTTTGATTTCCGTTGCAGTCAACATCGGTGTCAGAGAGAGCAGAAAGCTTAAAGGCGTTCACATCCTCTCAGGCGATGAACTCATAAACTGCACACGCTTCGAGGATTCAATTGCACTCGGAAATTACGATATAGATATTCACAGTCCTACGGGAACAGGCACAAGCCACAGATATTTCGGTGACGGAGAATATTATACTATTCCTTACCGCTCGCTTTTGCCGAAAGAATATGATAATCTTCTTGTTGCCGGTCGTTGCATTTCTGCAACACACGAGGCTCAGGCATCGGTCAGAATAATGCCGATTTGCTGTTGCTTGGGTGAAGCTGCAGGCACGGCAGTTGCCATAGCGCATAACACAAATAAAAATGTGCATACAGTTGATACAAAAGCATTGCAAAAAAAGCTCACGGAAAACGGTGCAATGTTGTAATTACTGCACAGGTTAAGTGCATCAGACAAATAAGAATTTATCAGACAAAACCCGATCAGTATCCACACAAAGGCAACGGTATTTTTGCTGTTGCCTTTTTATTTATCAAAGTGGTATAATAGACTCAGAAAGTTGGTGAGCATAAAGTGAACGGAATAATATTTAACATCCAGAATTTTTGCATACACGATGGCGACGGTATTCGCACCTGTGTTTTCCTGAAGGGCTGTCCCCTCAGGTGTATCTGGTGCCACAATCCCGAAAGCCTTGAAAAAACACCCACACTTTCCTTTAATAAACAGAAATGCTCATCATGTGGCAGATGCCTTGCAGGTTGTTCCGCACGCACAACAGAAAACGGCATACTGAAGATTAACCGTGAAGAGTGTATGAAGTGCGGCAAGTGTACCGAAATCTGCCTTAACGATGCCAATGAAGTTATCGGTAATGAAATGGCTGCTTCGAAAGTTCTTGATGAAGTTATAAAAGATAAGATATTTTATGATACATCAGGAGGCGGACTCACCGTTACGGGCGGTGAACCGTCATATCAGCCTGAATTCACATTGGAGCTTCTCGCTCTTGCAAAGGATGCAGGAATTTCAATTGCCATAGAAACCTGCGGTATCGGTTCACGTGAATTCTACGAAAAAGCCGTCGCTCTCGGCACAACTTTTCTGTATGACATAAAATGTATTGACCCCGAACGCCACCGCAAGCTTACGGGCTCAGATAATGCTCATATTATTTCGAATCTTCTTTATCTTATGGACGAAGGTGCGGATATCATTATCAGGATGCCCTTGATTCCCGATTGTAATGACAGCGATGAGGATATTGCCTTGCTTGCTTATTTCCTTAATAAAAATAAAGCGCAGTACAGATATGCGGAGATTATGCCTTATCATACTCTCGGCATAGGAAAATCCGAAAAAATCGGTATCAACTCTCCGTATGTTCACGAAAGTGCAAGTGATGCGGATATATCCCGCTGGTGTTCGCTGTTTGCTTCTCACGGCACAGAAGTGAGAGTATCAACGTAAAAGAGGTGTCTTTATGACAGATATAGTAAAAATCGATCCTTTCCTTTACGGATATTTTCTTGATGAGACTCTCGAACACGGCGAGAGAGTCGGTCTTGCTCTGCTTTATGCCTCAAAGAATATCGAGATTAAGTTTTCACGCCGATTGCTTCCTGAAACAGCATTCGAATCAAAATACGGCAGCTCAGGTTACTCTCCGTCAGAAGGGCTTTGGGTTTCTGATGAAAATATTCTTAAACTTACAGAAGAATTCCCTGAATACAGAGAAACACTTAACAAATATCTGCGTGAATTAAAGCTTTTTAAAGATAAGGCAAAAAGACTTTTTTGCGATTCAACCGAAACTCTTGACCGTTCAGGTGCCGAATGGGGCGGCGGTTGGGGCGGCCATTCCAACCCGGATTACGGCAGAATAATCAATTACGGTACAGACCATATCCGTTCAATCATCGCCGAAAACCGTGATAAATATCCTGACGAGGCTTGGTTTTACCGTTCTTGTTCCTATGCCCTTGATGCAATAGATATCATCGGTGAAAGATACCGTTTATCTGCTCTTGAAAAGGCTGAAAACTGCGAAAAATCCGATGACAAAGCATTTCTTCTTCGCGTGGCAAAGGCATTTGAAACCGTACCTAAGAAGCCCGCTTATGACTTCACATCCGCAATGTGTTCTTTTATGCTCATCTTTGCCCTTGACGGAAGTGATTCTCCTGGCCGTTTTGACCAATATATGTATCCCGCATATTCAAAAACCGAAAATAAAGAAGAGATAAGCGATTTACTTGATAGACTGTGGGATTATTTCCACGACCACCGTTCCTGGAATCTCTGTATTTCGGGCAGCGACGAGAATTGGAATGACGAATCTAATAGGCTTACATATGATATTCTTGATATAGTAAGAAAGAAAGGCTACAACACGCCTAACCTGACTTGCCGCATTCACAGAAACACACCCGACAAACTCTGGAATGCCATTGCAGATACTCTTGCGACAGGAACGGGACTTCCCGCGCTCTACAATGATGATGTTGTTTGTGCTGCACTTGAAAAGATAGGCATTCCACCAGAAGACAGCCACGATTACTGCATGAACGGCTGTAATCAGATAGATATTCTCGGGAAAAGTCATATGGGTCTTGAAGACGGTGAAGTTGTTTTTGCCAAGTGTCTTGAATTTGCACTTCATAACGGCGTGAATGCAATGAACGGCGAAAAAGTTTCCATTAAAACGGGCGACCCGAGAACCTTTGCAACCTACGAGAGATTTGAACGGGCTTTTATGGATCAGCTCGAATATGTAACATATAATTCCTGCAGCAGTGCAAACACATATCAGCACCTTCGTGGTGTGTTTGAACCTCATCCTTTTCGCTCCTGTCTTATTGAGGGTTGTCTTGAAAAAGGTCGTGACTACCGAAACGGAGGTCCGCTTTATAATCACGGACAGATTCTTGCAGAGGGTATTGCCGATGCAGGCGACAGTCTTTATGCAGTTAAAAAACTTGTTTACGACGAAAAGAAATACACAATGTCAGAGCTTATTGATGCTCTCAGCAAAAACTTTGAAGGGTACGAGCAGCTTCACCACGATTTTAAGAACTGTGAAAAATTCGGAAATGACATTGAAAATGTTGACCGGATAACTGCACGTGCACTCAACCGTTTCTTCACCGTTCTCAAGCGTAACAATACATACAGAGGCGGAGTGTTCACAGGCGGATGCAGTACATTTAACCGTGCCGCAGGCTACGGATGTCAGACTGCTGCTCTTCCAAACGGAAAACTTAAAGGTGAACCTCTCCTTGCGGACAGTATCGCCGCAACACCGGGTCGGGATACAAACGGACCAACGGCACAAATCAAATCCGTTCTCAGGTATAACCACACCGATGCTTGCAGCGGATTTGTTTTTCAGAATAAGTTTGAAAAGAAAATGTTTAACAGCGAGAAAGGAAAAGCTTCTTTCATTGCTCTTGCAAAAACATTTTTTTCATATGGCGGTCAGCAATACACCGTTACGGTTGTTTCTCCCAAAGACCTGCTTGATGCAAAAGAACATCCTGATAACCACCGCAATCTTATTGTCCGTGTCGGCGGCTACAGCGATTATTTCGTAAACCTCAATGAAGCACTTCAGGATAATGTCATTAAGAGAACATTTACGGAAATTTGACTGCATAAATAAAAATCCGATGAGGTACAATTATGCCTTCAAGTAAAGAATATCTGGATTTCATTTTAGAACAGTTATCCGAATTGGATTAAATATCATACAAAGCGATATTGACGGCGGAATATATGACGACAAACTGCTTTGGAAACCCGTTAAATCAGCTGTTTCTCTTATATCTAACGCAACTTAAGAATTCCCTTATGAGTGGGCAAAAGAAATGCTGTTGGTCGATGATGTTGATGACCGGGATTTCCTTGCAAAGATTTTAACGTTATGTATAATGAGCTTCCGCTACCGAAGAAAAAGAGATGGATAAATTAGAATTTGTAGGTGTGAATATAAAGGCAAAATATTGTCTGAATAAAAAATATAATTGATTATGAATAGCAAGAAATATTAAAACAAGAATTTTTGGTTTTGCTATAATCCTTCTATGAAAGGAGGGAATAAATAGTGAACGGTAATATTGCTAATATCGAAAAAGTTATTGACTATATTGAAAATAATCTTAGTAACAAGTTGGATTTAGATAAAATTTCCGAAGCAGTCCACTATTCAAAGTACCATTTGCATAGGTTGTTTTCGGATACAGTAGGAATGACGATTCATGACTATGTTGGACGTCGCCAGTTGACGGAAGCAGCAAAATTATTGGTTTTTTCGGATAGACCGATTATTGAAATCGCTTTTATTTGCGGTTATGAAAGTCAACAAGCATTTTCTTCAGCATTTAAATCGATGTATAAAATTCCACCTGCACAGTATCGAGAAAATCGTGAATTCTATCCTTTACAGTTGAGATTTACATTGCATAGAAATATAGCTAATAAAGAATTTAAAAAGGATGATATTTGTTTTGCTGAAAAAAGTGATATCCCGATTTGGATGGATTTGATGCGATTAGTGATTGACGGATATCCAGTTATGAATGAAGCAGACTATTTGAAAGAGATAACAAGGCATATAGAGGAAAAACATGCTCTTGTATTAAAAGATGACGGCATTTTAGTTGGTGCGATGGCTTTTTCTGATAATCCGAGTTGTATTGATTATTTGGGTATACATCCACAATATCGCAAACAGGATATTCAAAAACTATTTTTAGATATTCTTTTAGAAACGTACTTACCAGGAAAGGAAATCAGTATGACGACCTATCGAGAAGGTGATAGAGCGGATACAGGACATCGTGAGTTGTTAAAGAATCTGGGTTTTGCAGAAAAAGAATTGATGATAGAATATGGTTATCCGACACAACGTTTTACTATCTCTCCTAAAGAAAAGGAGGATATAAAATGATAAAAGAACTAAATCCCAAAGACACAACAAGGGCGATGGCTTATGAATTATGGATGAAAGCACCTAATCCAATGGTGACTTTTTTTAAGACGTTAGATGTGACAAATCTAATAAGAATCAGTAAAAGAAAAGGTATGAAATTTAATATGCTTCTTGATTATTGCATTGGCAAGGCAGCAGTAGGTGTAAAAGAGTTTTACATCCTTCCTGTCGGTGAAAAACTTATGCAATATGATAAGATTGCAGTAAATACAATTGT
>JAZQKZ010000064.1:0-12178 GCA_045542415.1 Clostridia bacterium | reverse complement strand
AGTATCTTGATAGCGAAAGCGGACTTGTTTACTTGCGTAATCGTTATTATGATACTACAACAGGTAGATTCATCAGTGAAGACCCGGTTAAGGATGGGTTGAATTGGTATAGCTATTGTGGCGGTAATCCGGTTATGTTTGAGGATCCTTGGGGGTTGGATTATTATGTTTACTATGCAAAAGGAGACAGTTCGGGGCAAGGACGAAAAAGTCAAGCAATAGCAACACAAAAGAGTTTAGAAAAACAATATCCGGGTATTCCTGTTCATGTAATTGAAATTGATAATGCTGACACGTTCTATGAAAACTGGGAAAATATGGGGAATGAAAATGGCGAAAATGCTTATATTGATGGTGTTATTTTACACTTACACGGCGAAGCCGATTATATTAAAGGAGGCAACAATACAAAAATAGATGTGAGTGCTTTATCTAAAAAAAGTATAGGTACAATATTTTTAACAGCATGCAATACCGGAAATATGGATTTCCAAAATAATGTTGCCTCCCAGTTAGCCATGACCCAAGATGTTGATCAAGTAATTGCTCCAGATGGCTATGGTTATTCTATTGCCTCAAATACTTATTCGTCATGCTACAGAGATTATAATGGAGTAAAGATGAGAGAATTTGGCAATGGATTTTCTGTATATCAAAATATTAATGATAACCTTTATATAACGACTAACTTAACCAAAGACATTGAAGATGTAAATACAATAAAAATATATACAAGAGGATACATGATCGGAAATATAAACAGAGCTTTAAATTTTTTTGGATGTAATATCCCATCAGAAAAAGCTTTAGATATTGTAAAAAAATGTCAGCCATCGGCTTAAATCTACTAAAAGAGGTGAAAATGATATGAGAAAATCAAACATTGTATATATAATAGCTTCAATACTTATAGGAGGCATTGTAGGTGCAACAGCAGCAACATCCATTGACGCCACTCTGACGGAGCGCAAAATAATCAACAGAGGTACATGCATAAATAATATTTTAGAGCATCCTCTGATTTCATACAACGATCATACATATATGTCCGTACGAGATATAGGAAAAGTATTTTTCAGAAATGTAGAGTGGTATGAATCACATAACGAAATTCAATTACAGGCTTGTAAAGGACAAGGGCTATTAAAAAAAACCGAAACAGCCTTGAAAATAGGACGTGCAATTTCTGAAGATATGTATCATGACAAAATCACCGACGATACATTTTTTTCGGTGAACTTTGCAAGTTTAGATACACTTCAAATTGAGGATTTTTATATAGTAAATGTAATTTTTGAACCAAAGCGTTTATTTGATCCAGACAATCCGGATGACATACTTTATATTTCAAATAATTGCGACTTAAGAATCGAAATAAGTCCGTATGATGGTAGCTTTTCTATAGGCGAACGTCAACAGGATGGAACACTCAAGTATATATTTGAAGCACCGAGTCACTTTAGTGCTTATATGAAATAAAAAAACACCGTGACACAAAGAGACGGTTAGCGTGAATACGAATACCCGTCAGAAAAAATTTGAGCATGCAAATAAATGCCAAAGGAAACCCGGCAAAAATCGGATGCATCAAGAGAACGCGTACCGTGACACCTCGTAGTAATTGGTATCGGTGACTTAATATGTCACCGATACCCTGCCTACAAAGCAACCGGAATGAGGGACACCAAAACTGTCAGCGGAGTAACCACCGGCTTTGTATGGAGTGGCAACAACATGGTTGCGGAAACAAACAGCAGCGGAGCTGTACAGAATCAGTATCACTACGGTGTTGACGGTATATTAAGTGCAACGCTTGGTACAACGAATGTACAGTATCTCAAAGATGCACACGGCAATGTTGTGGGAACAGTAAATGCAAGCGGAGTGCAGGACAGCTACTATATCTATGATGCATTCGGTAACAGCCTTGAAAGTGACCCGAATGAGTCAAATCCGTTTGGCTATTGTGGTGAGTATCTGGATAGTGAAAGCGGACTTGTTTATTTGCGTAATCGGTATTATGACACTACGACAGGACGATTCACCAGTGAAGACCCGGTTAAGGATGGGTTGAATTGGTATAGCTATTGTGGTGGTAATCCGGTTATGTTTGTGGATCCTATGGGATATGCGACTACGGATGAGGATAGGACATATTTGAACGCTTCAGAAATAGAAATGTTAGAGCAATATACTTATGAATATGAGCAGGCTGAAAAGAATGGTGATTATGTAGGTATGAATAGGGCTCATTACAATGCAACAAAGTTGCGAGAAGAGAATTATGCATATGAGTCCACATATGATTATACTCATGGAGGTAAAATTTACACTTATGAATATTCTGTTGAATATGAAAATGATACAATAAATGGTAACGTATACATTATTGAGAAAGATGTAAATTGGGAGGTTCAGAGTATAGAAGGAAATGATTTTGTGGTGAGAGATTTGAGAGAAGACTCAAATCCAGCTATGGAAATTATGGATTGTGCTAAAGCAAAATCAAAAGAATGGAGAATGACAGTATCTGAAGTACTTGTAAAACATGAGTCAGAGCACCCGTCTAATTGGAATAGGGATGAAGATATTGGTTTAATTGAACGTGAATGGTGGCTACATATATCATTGGGACATGGACCGTTAAAAGATAATGGTAAACATGCACACATTGATAATGACAAGCATGGCGTGTACGAATGGTCTCTTTAGGAGGTAATATGAAACAAGTAAAGAATATTATGGTATTATTAAGTTGCATAGCATATGTTTTTTTATGGATAGTATTGTTTGTTTATACATATATGATGGCGGAACAAGGATTATTAACGTGTTTACAAGAAGCTTACGGAATATATTGCCTGCAAATTGTTATATTTATTGCAATAACGATATTTTCAATAACAATATATTTATTGATAAAATCTAAAAAGCATGTAAAAACTTTGTTTTTTATATTTGTTGTGAGTGTAATTTTATGGGTAAGTATGTTTGCTTTTTATAATAGTGCAACCTTAGCTTTTCAAAGTTTTTCAAGAGAAAAATGGACTAATTATCCGGAGCAAAGATACCTTATGATAGATAGTTTAAAATCAGATTATAACATAATAGGTATGGATTTTCAAAAAGTAATAAACTTATTAGGAGTTCCAGATTATTCAAGTGAATGTTATCACGAATACCATTGTGATAATGGGTGCATTGAGATTTATTTTGATAATGTTGGATTGAGTTCAATACGTTTTCGAGATAATTAAATGAGATTAATAAATTGTGAGTCAAGGGGACGGTTTTCTTGATACTTAGCGGTGAATGGCGCTGGTGATACACTGCGTCACCAGCAACCTACACCTACAAAGCAACCGGAATGAGGGACACAAAAACCGTCGGCGGAGTAACCACCGGCTTTGTATGGAGTGGCAACAACATGGTTGCTCAAACCAACAGCAGCGGAGCTGTACAGAATCAGTATCACTACGGTGTTGACGGTATATTAAGTGCAACGCTCGGTACAACGAATGTGCAGTATCTAAAGGATGCACACAAAAAAGGGATGCTCACGCATCCCTTTACTGCTTTTCAAATCTGCCGTAGCGGCCATCACTGCCGCACCATTTCCAGCCGTACTTTTCAAATATCTTTATAATATCCGAATCTTCCTTTATGAACGCCCAACCCTCTGTATAGGTCAGCTCCGCATTCTCACGGTCCTTGTAACGGATGGCATTCCTGGGCATGGTGTCCTCGCCCGATACGTCCGGATTTAACATCGGATTGATGTCCAATGCCATACCGTACGCCGACTTGTCAAACTCTTCCCCGTCCTTTTTATACATAAGACAAGTGGTATTGTTTGACCCCTTGGATGCCGCCTCAAGAGTTGTAAGCACCGCACTCTGTGCATCTGTAAAACCCTCCGCAATTTCTATGCTCTTAATCGGATATGTGTTGGTATAAAGCTCCTCAAAAATATCTAAAACCTCATCCGCAATTGACTTTGCACATATCATATGCCCTGTCGAAACCTGTCCGTCAAAATCACAGTACGGCAACGTCAGATACGCAAGCTCTGACACATTAACAGGCGAATCCTCCTGAATTGAACTGCCCTCTATCTTCTCAATAATCTCATCCGGCAGCTCCGTCCAGCTGCCACGTCTCGGACGTGACTGCTCTGCAGTCGTTACACCGTTTGCTGTTGTCTCAATCATCTGTGCAAGCTGGGTATTTATATCAATCTGATTCTCATACTTCGTATTGAGACTGCTGTATTTCACCCACAGCACCGCCTGCGAAACCGCAAGCACCGCCGTCACCGCACACAGCACAACCGCCGCAATATTGCGGGGTGTCTTTTCAAACTTCATATCCGGGTAACTCCTCCTTAACAGTATGTGTCCTTATATAAATCGATACACTTCTTTATAATCTTTTTTGCATCCTCCGGACCCATAACCTTATCCACTGTAGTCTCCTTACTCTCAAGCGACTTATACACACGGAAGAAATGCATTATTTCCTCAAAAATATGTGCCGGAAGCTGCTTGATATCGGTATAATCGGTATATGCCGGATCGTTTACCGGAATAGCTATAATCTTCTCGTCAAGACTGTCGTCATCAATCATCGTCATAACGCCAATCGGATAACACTCTACCAACGTCATCGGCACAATCTTCTCCTGACAAATCACAAGCACATCAAGCGGGTCCTTATCATCTGCATAGGTTCTGGGAATAAATCCGTAGTTGGCCGGATAGTGCGTTGAAGTGTATAAAACACGGTCAAGCTTTAAAAGACCTGTTTCCTTATCCATCTCATACTTATTCTTACAGCCCTTTGGTATCTCTATTACCGCAAAAAATTTCTCCGGTGATATTCTCTTCGGGCTGATATCATGCCATATATTTGCCATAGCAGTTCTCCTCCTCATCTTTATGATGTAATTATACCACACTTTCTTCTCTCATACAATAGCTAAATTGTAAATAATTTTTTCTTCTGCTTGCAAAAACACGTCAGATATGCTATACTTATCAGAGAGGTGATCCAATGAGAGGCGCGATTTTTGACGTTGACGGAACAATACTTGACTCTATGGGAGTATGGCATGACGTGCTGAAAAGCTTTTTTGCACTACATTCGATTACACTTACCGACGAAACATCGGCAAAAATCAAGGAAATGACCCTTGACGAAAGCCTGCCGATGATAAACGAGGAATACGGTCTCGGCATGACACCGGATGAAATATACGAGGAATTTCGCCGCCTGATGGAGGTGGAATACGCCGAAAATATAATGCTCAAGCCGGGAGCCGATAAATATATAAAAAAGCTCCACGACTCCGGTGTGAAAATTGCAGTTGCCACATCCGGATACGAGGGAATGTGCAAAAGTGCATTTGCACGTCTCGGTATTATAGATTACATAGACGAATACGCATTTTCAAGCGAGGTGGGTGTCAATAAGGGACATCCCGATATCTACTACCTCGCCGCAAAGCGGATTGGTATATCCCCCTGCGACTGTACTGTATATGAGGATATAGTGCAGGGCATAAACACTGCCAAAAACGCAGGCTTTAAAACATGTGCGGTTTATGACAATTCAAACGCACAGGAAACACAACGGCTTAAACAGCTCTCTGACCGCTATATTACGGGGTGGGACGAGTTGCTGTAAGCATACAAAAGGCACAGGCATGGGCAAGGATGTCTGTGCCTTTTACTTTGCATAAAAAAGCACAGGCATAACACCTGTGCTTTGCATAAATCAAATTAATACGAAACGCCCAACTGATACATTGTTAATCCCGGAGCATACTGTCCAACATACAGGTCAAAGAGCTTTGCTGTGTTGTTGATAAGCTTTATTGCTGATGCCTGAGTCGGACCGAAGCCATCGTCCATCAATACCGAGAAACGCTTTGTTGAAGCAGGATACTCTCCGTATAATGAAACCTCTCCGTAGGAAATTTCCATTGTTAACAAAGCTACCGGATTTTCATAATGCTCAAACTGAAGCATTACCGAACAGTTACCGTCTGCTGATGAATACAGCATTGAGATTGAATCATCCTCCGGCTTATATGTTGTAAGGATTCCCTGACCGTCTGATGAATATTCATAAATAGAATAATTTCCGTACTTTGATGACCATGTACCCTTTGAAATTATAGCATTCTTAAATGTATCAAACGGTGTTGAATATGATGATGATGTGCTCGGTGCTGTGTATGATGTGCTCGGTGCTACATATACAGAGCTCTGGTCAACATATGCACTTACCGGCTGCTTCACCTGTCTGATACCCACGCCGTCAACCCATAACTTGAGCGCTCTCTCCTCTGCTACCCAATAGCACTCGCCAAGCATTGTAAGCTCTTCAAGCGGAATCATTGTGTAGCCGTTCATTGCATATGATGTAATTTTCAGACCACCTGCATAAACAACGATATCTGTTTCAAGAATATCCGCAAACTTAGTTGACGGAGCAGCTGTCTTTGACACGTTCATCTCGCTTACAGATGTCTGTGTATTTCTTGTGATTGAAAGACTTCTTGTTGCATTATCCCATATTACGTCAAAGCCGAAATTGCGTAAATCCTCAGCCACAACGCATGATGTACCGTTCACTGCATATGACGGAATTGCATAATTGTTTATGTATGCAACAATATCCGTATTAAGTGCTACTCCGATAACATCTCCTATCTTTGCACTTGCCGATACGACCATCGATACAAGCATTGTTAATGTGATAAAAAGTGATACTATTCTTTTTTTCATGATTTTCTCTCCTTTTGTATTGTAGTTAATCACCGTGTTGTCACGTTCGGGGAGTCCCCTATATAGTAATATTTTACCATACTGCCGCATTTTTTTCAATACATATATGTAACAAAAAACCAAAGATATTTTTATGCACTTTAGTATTCAGATTCAAAATACACTATTTTTCAACCTTATATTTCTTTACCTTATTTTTCAGCAGCTGTGCCAGCTCCTCCGGAGTACCGTCAATTATTCCCGACTTCTCCAGTACGCTTACATCAGTCTTGGTATGAAAAAAGTAGAAATATCCGGGTGCGTCTATTACACAGCGTATGCTGTCATAGCTGTGAATATTCGCCTTACCGTCTGATTTCTCTTTCATTTCGTCCTCATAGAAAGTGAAGTGAACTGACACCTTATCATTCTGAACACGCATATATGCACGTCTGTACGCATTTCTCGGATATATTATAAATAGCAGACCTGCCCAAAGCGTAATTACCATGTTAATATTATTCTGCCCCACACTGTAGAAATACAGTGCAAGGAAAAAGCACGGAATACTCAGTATTGTAAGCACAATTCTTGCAATTTTCCAGTTTTCACGGTAATAGGTACGGTAAAGCTCCTTGTAGAGCTTTGGAGAGGTTGTCGTTCTTCCGCCCATAAGTCTCTTTGACATATCAACCTCCGATAACCTTTTTTAAGAATCCGCCCAACAGCTCGGATGCAAATGCAAGTATGAGATATACTGCAAAGAACAGTACCGAAGCCGTCAGAACCGCTTCCGCAAGATAATTGTAATACATTCCTATAGACAGTCCGCCAAGCAGTGCCATTATCAGCGGAAATTTAAACGAAAATCCGAGCCGACACGCTCTGAAGCAGCATATAGAAAATACAATCAGCGGATTTATTGTTGCAATAAACACCGATATCAGAATCTGCTGTCCCATTTCTCCCATGAATACGAAAAACAGCGGTATGATATGGAAGCAGACAATCGCCGCAACAATATATGTTTTCGACTCCTCAACCGAGAATTTACCCGTTGCTATCGGTCCTTTTTTCTCTTTCATTAATTTTTTCGCCATAATTCTACCTCTTTATATTCTTACAGATTCTCCGTTTTCTTTCAAATATTTTTTCAATTCCATAATTTCTATTTCCTTGAAATGGAACAGACTCGCCGCAAGCACCGCATCCGCCTTTGCATCACGGAACGCATCGAGAAAATGCTCCATTTTTCCGGCACCGCCCGAAGCGATAACGGGAATATTTGCATTCTCGCTTATAATCCTTGTAAGCTCTATGTCATAGCCTGCCTTGGTTCCGTCACAGTCCATGCTTGTTAAAAGTATCTCACCGGCACCAAGCTCCTCCGCTTTTTTCGCCCATTCTACCGCATCAATGCCGGTATTTACTCTTCCGCCGTTTAAATACACATCCCAGCCGCTGTTGTCCTCACGACGCTTTGCATCAATTGCAACAACCACACACTGGCTTCCGAACTTCTTTGCCGCCTCACTTATGAGTGAGGGATTTTTTATTGCGGAGCTGTTTATTGAAACCTTATCGGCTCCTGCATTTAATATTGTACGAAAATCCTCAACGGTTCTCACACCGCCGCCTACGGTGAACGGGATAAACACGTTTCTTGCAACCGCATTAACCATATCAACCACAGTATTTCTCGCATCGGACGAAGCAGTTATATCCAGAAACACAAGCTCGTCCGCTCCTGCCCTGTCATATACCCTCGCACACTCGACCGGATCACCTGCGTCAATGAGGTTAACGAAGTTTACACCCTTTACAACCCTGCCGTTTTTAACGTCAAGACAGGGGATAATTCTCTTTGCATACATTATTCCATACCTCCCATTGCCGCAAATCTTCTTAAAATCTCCATACCGGCATCGCCGCTTTTTTCGGGGTGGAACTGCGTAGCAAGCACATTCCCCCTCTCCACTGCGATTGCAAGCCTTTCACCGTATTCGGTGTAAGCACTAACAAGCTCAGTATCCTCCGTTTCAAGGTAATAGGAGTGTACGAAATAAACGAATGTATCGTCCGTTAATATTTTACTTTCCTTTGCAAGGGAAATACTGTTCCAGCCCATATGCGGAATCTTTAAGCCTCTGTCGGGTATTCTTACGATTTTCCCCTTAAAAATGCCAAGTCCCTTAACACCGGGCGACTCCTCGCTTTCCTCAAACATAAGCTGTAAGCCCAGGCAGATACCCATAAACGGTTTACCGCTTGCAGCCGCCTTTTTCACAGTTTCGGTAAGATTCATTTTTTCAAGACTTGCCATACAGTCGCCAAACGCACCCACACCGGGAAGAATAACCGCATCAGCGTTTAATATAGTCTGTGCATCGGAGCTTATCACACTCTCAGCACCGATGAAGTCAAGAGCGTTTTTAACGCTGTGCAAATTTCCCGCACCGTAATCTATAATTGCTATCATTACTATCATTCCTTTTGAAATTTATTAATATAGCTTATTGTACCATAATATGAGTTTTTTTTCAAGTAGTTTGATAAATTATCATTTATACCACTACACCACAATTTCAGCACAATTCCCAAAAAACACGTCCAATGTAACAAAAATGCAACACGGTTTTTGTTCAAATTAACAAAAAAAATCATAATCAGCCTTAACCGACAAAATATCCCTTGAAAATAATGATAAATTGTGGTATTATTATTGTAGAATTATTTAATCTTATAAACGGCATCATGTGAATATCCGATTAGTTGGGGAGGGTGTTCTTTTTTTGCCTTTATATTAAGAAAAGATAATTCAGAAAATTAAACCTTTTTTTAGCTAAAAAAATTTTTAAGGAGGGATTTTTCATGAAAATGAAAAGATTAGTTAGTGCTATTGCAGCATTAGCAATGTCAGTTTCATCACTTGTAGCTTTCGCAGCTGAGGGTGATGTGACAACTGTATTATCAAACGCTTTGACAGATTCAACAGCTTTGACTGATACAGATGCGTACACATGGGGTGCAGATGTAGCCGGCTTAGTTACAGCAGGTAGTGGTGTGATTCTTACAAACAACAACAGTACTGCAAACAACTATGAGAACAAGGACTTTGTAACATTTACAGAGGTAGTGGGCGATGCAACACATAAGGTAAACGTATCATACAACCTTTATTCAATAAAGGATAAGGGACAGGCAGTAACAAACTATATAATGTCATATTATGATGCAGCAGGCAATTTATTGTTCAGTATTTCAGAGGGCAACGGCGGATGGGCATATCCGAGTACTCTTACATATGCTGATTCAGCGACAACAACTGCAACTGCAAGCTTAAATTCACATATGGCAAAGGCAACAACAACTTCTGTTTCATTTGAAGTAACATTCACTGATAGCGGAAACTTATTAACAATAGACGGTGCATCGTACGCATTCGTAGGCGGCGGCATTAAGGATGTTAAGTTAAGCGTTTCAGGTGGCCAGGACTACGGCAGAGGAACATACGTTTCTAACTATTTGATGACAACAACAGAGGTTGCAGCAGCTACTCCGGTTGATTATACAATTAACTATATTTACAATGGCGAAACTGTAAGCACAGCTACAGGCACAGGCATGGTAGATACTGATGTAACAGCTGATAACGTAGTTACAACAGCTGACGGCGTGAAGTATTTCGCAGCTGATGATGCTACTCTTACAATGACACTCGTTAAGGGCGAGAACGTATTAAACGTTGATTTAAGAGAGGCTAATTCATACACTATCACAGTTAATGCTGTAGGTGATGTTACAAAGGAAATCAAGACAGAGACAATTCTTGAGGGTGATAGCAAGGATGTTGTATGGCCGATGTATATCGTTGAGGATGGCGTAGGCTATGAGGCTACTGTATATGGCGGAACATATTATGGTACAACAGTTTCAAACCCGACAGCTGATACAACAATCGAAGTAACATATACAAAGAAATATGAGGATGTTGCAGTATATGATGAGCTTGATGGTTCAACTGCTAACTTTGCTAACGTAAGATGCTCAAATGGTAGCGCTCTTGATAATGCAGCATATACATCATCAGTTGACTTAGAGCCGGGTGTATATACAGTACTTGTTAGATATAGCAAGAAGGGACGTGGAGCAACACTTACAGTTGGTGACACATTAATAATGACAGCTGAATCAGCAAGCGGTGCATGGACAACAACAACAGTTGAAAATGTTACAGTAACAGAGGCTGCTCCGTTAGTATGGAATGCAGGTGCTTCAGGTACATATGATGCAATTGATACAGTTCTTGTTTACAAGACAGGCGAGTACACACCGGAGCCGACATCAATCGACGGTACAATCGCATGGGTAGCAGACTTCACAGGCGACGCTTATGAGGGCGAGGCTACAGCTTTAACAGCTACATTCGACGTTCCGGAAGATACAACATATGAGTCAGTAACAGTTGCTATGGCTGATGGTTCAGCTTCAGTTACAAAGACAGCAGAGGACGGTATCACAATCGTTACAGGCGGTCAGGTTGTTTACGGTATCGTAGTAAACTCAATCGTTACAGCAGACGCTTTAACTGCTGTTGCTCAGTAATTAATAGGAGGTATATGAAAAATGAAAAGATTTGAAACTCCGAGTTTAAAAGTAGAGAAGTTTGATTTTATCAACATCATCACAACATCAGGTGATACTCCGGTAGAGCCGGCTAAGGAAGATGCAGTAGAGGCTGCTAAGGCTGCATTACAGAGTGCAGGCATTACAGCTGGTACATTTGAGATCACTTTATAATTCAAACTTTGATTTAATAACCCCAACAAAGATAAAGAGAGCCGCAAGGCTCTCTTTTTTGATGCTTCCCCCGGCTTGGGTATTTATCTGCGATGGTGTATTGTAAGATAAATTATGGTTTATCGGTGTATTGGTTTGCACTTATCGATACGACATAATGGGGCTCTGCCCCTTGACATTTTGCGGTTATTGTTATTTCGGTAATACCCCGGTACTTTTTCTTGTGCCTGGTCGTTTCGCTTCGCTACACTGCTCGGCTATGCAACCATACCGCAACAACAGAAAACGAACCAAAAGAATGCTGTTAAAGCGAACAACACAAAGTGTTGTAGCCTTAGAAGCGTAGCTTCGTAGGCGTAGCGTAACTTTCCTCCTTAAAAATCCCCCTTATCAAGCATCTCGGCAGCCAATGGCTGCAATTGAAATGTGTCGGTGGAAATTTGCTTGTTTTTTTAAGTAAGCTTTGTCTTTTAATTCAAAAGAGTACCTACGTCAGCAAATGGTTTAGCCTCGTTTTAATTGATTGAATCTTTTGGTAAAGCGCAGCGGGAGATTTTAAAGAGGGAGGGGCGTCCCCTCTTTAACGGCATTCTTTTGCTGGCTTTTCT
>JAZQKZ010000063.1:0-16522 GCA_045542415.1 Clostridia bacterium | reverse complement strand
TAGGCAGAAAAGCCAGTAGGGGTTATAGCAAAAAATCAAATCATACCAAAGTCTGCAAGGGGACAAAGTCCCCTACAATGTCGTATGGTTAAGTGCTAACCAACACACCGCTAAACCATAATTTATAATACATTCTACAAGAAAACTGTAAAATAAAATGGGGATGTTTTTCATCCCCATTGTTTATTATTACAAATATTTTTTAAAAGCATTTTTCATCTTTGCAGTTACATCCATAATCCAATCAAACTGTTCCTTCCAATTTTCCTTATTGTCAAAATCCACAGTTTTTTTAGCAATAATTTTACTTGCTTTACTTGTCGGCTGCTCTCTCCAATCTAATTTCATATCCATTTCTTCTTCGATTGTTGTTTTGTCATTATATAGTTTGCTATACAACTCCTTATCATCGCCTATATAAATCTCCGCACTGATAATTCCTTTTTGTTGATTCATTCTTGTTACAATGTGAAAACCTGATGCCCCAAAGAAAAGATCCTTATAATTTCTGTTGTTTGATTTAGTTTGCTTAAATTTCTTTGCGTAATTCGCATTTGAAAATGCATAGTCATCAAATGCAGTCCAATATTCATATCTGAGCTGCTGTAAAGGTGTTGAAATGCTGTTCTTTTTCATTTCTTTTGTCCAATTGTTTGGCTTCTCAACAACCTCAAATTTCACAGCCGGATCCGAATTTCCGATTTTATATAATTTTATTTCACAAAGGAAAAATCCTATTTGGTCGTCCGTATGATTATTCAACCACTCAATCGCCGCTTTGTGTTCTTCCCGTGCACGCTTCACCAACCATATGATTATGTCTGCTGATTTTCCGGAAGCATATGTAATAAGCTTACCCAAGTGGTCATGATTTGTATCTTCCAACTGATTTTCAATGATAATTTTCCTATCTGTTCCTACTTCATAAGCAAAAATATCAACATTAAAATCTCCTACCGAAGATTCCGTTTCATCAACAGCTATTTCTAAGCCGACAGCATCAGATAGAATAGCCATATTTTCTTCGTCTGCAAGCCAAGGTGTAAACTCCAATGCTTCATGTAGCCATATTTTTCTTAAATCAGTAATTTCTTCCAACTTACCAAGATTTTTCATTTTTATTACACCGCCTCATAATCACAAATATCACTCACATTTGCAAGTACCTCAAGATACTCCTCACACGCACGCTTCGCCTTACCAAGCTCAAGCGTACGGTAATTTCCGCACTCTACTGCACTTGCACCAAATACTGCTCCGTCATGGTTTACTGTTTTTCTCAGACAGTCCTTTACCAATTCAAGCGTATCCTTTGTCGATACCGTATCACGCATCAAAAGATAAAATCCCGTCTGACAGCCCATCGGTCCGAAATATACTACCTCATCGCTGTACTCACTGTTTCTTAAAAACGTAGCCATCATATGCTCTACAGTATGCATGGTAATGTTATCAAGATACACTCCGCAATTCGGCTTGCAAAAACGCATATCGTATGTCATCACATCGCCGTCCTTGCGTGAAATATATATCCCCTTTTCCAGCTTGTTATGATCTACACTGAAGCTTTTTATTCTCTCCATTATGCCCATTCCTCCCTTATCTGATTAAGCATCTCGCAGATAATTTTAATTGAGTTCGCCGCCGCCATTTTTGCAAACGTCGGGTAATCCATTGCAGAGTCACTGTTCGCACCGTCTGAAATCGCACGGAGTACACCAAATCTCACGCCGTTCATATAGCACACATGACCGATACTTGCACCCTCCATTTCAGCTGCTATTGCCGAGAAATTATCCACTATCTTTTTACGCTCGTCATCCATTGAAATAAACTGGTCGCCTGATGCAATTGTTCCGGTCAAAACCTTTATACCCTCAAGCTTTTTCGCAGCATTTATCATCACCTGCGAAAGCCACTTATCACACGGGATTCTTACAATATTAAGTCCGGATATATAACCGGGCACGTCACCTATAGGTGTTGTATCCATATCATGCTCAACCACATTCTCCGCAACCGCAATATCACCTATTCCCAGCTCCGGCGACAGTCCGCCTGCAACGCCTACGTTAATGATATATTCAGGATGATATGTAAGAATCATTGTCTGAGTACATACCGCCGCATTTACCTTACCTACACCCGCAACAGCCACTACAACTTCCATTCCGTTAATTTTCCCTCTGTAATAGCTGACTGTGCTTATTGTCTCAATAGCCGGCTCATCCATAAGCTCCTTTAAAGCCTGAACCTCTATATCCATTGCTCCGATTATTCCGATTAACATAGATTTTACCTCCGTTTTCCGCATTTATACATCTATTATATTATACTCCCCTACAAAAGTCAAATATTGTTTTGACAAACAGATAAAAAAGTTGTATAATAGTATTTGGTATGTATTCACGAAAGGATGAGCTTATAATGAACTTTACCGCAATTGACTTTGAAACTGCAACTTCTAAATATACAAGCATCTGTTCAATCGGTATATGCGTAGTTGAAAACAATGAAATAGTCGAACGCAAGGGCATGCTTATTCGCCCGAAAACACTCGAATTTAATGATTATAATATAAAAATTCACGGTATAACTCCGGATATGGTTAAAGATGCACCGACATTTGAGGAACTTTGGCCTGCAATCCGCCCCTATATTGACGGCAAAATAGTTGTTGCACACAATTCAATGTTTGATGTCAGTGCATTGTGTGCCACTCTTGACGATTACGGAATAGAATTTCCGTCATTCCGCTATCTTTGCACTGTCAAGCTTTCTCAAAAGGCATATCCCGAATTTGCAAGCCACAGACTCAACTGCTTATGTGACGAGCTTGGAATTACTTTTTCGCATCATCAGGCATATGACGATGCATATGCGTGTGCAGAGGTGCTTCGCTGTATCATGAATGACTGCAATATTCATTCACTCCGAGAGATTGAGGAGCATTTTGAAGTGGATACAGGCAAAGTCTATCCCGGCTGCAAGATTTCTTTCAAGCAGAAAAAGAAAGCAAAAAAGACTCGCAGGAAATATACAAGGAGGGTCAGGAAGAATGAACAAGCTGATTGATTTAATTAAAAGCACAAAGCCTATAATTGATGATAATGAATTGAGAAATGCCGTAACCGTAAAGGGTCAGTCGGATTTTGTGACTAAGGTTGATACTTCTGTTCAGGCATATCTTAAATCCGAGCTTTCAAAGCTTTACCCGGACATTCAGTTCATGGGTGAAGAGGGCGAAAAGGAAAATATTGATTTTTCAGGCAAAGTATGGATTTTAGACCCCGTTGACGGCACAACCAACCTTATTCATGACTACAAAATGAGTGCCGTTTCACTCGGACTGCTCGACAACGGCAATCCTGTATTGGGTATTGTATATAACCCGTTTACCGACGAGCTTTTTTATGCCGAAAAGGGCAAGGGTGCATTTTTAAACGGTGAACCCATCTCCGTAAGCAAAGAAAACGCACTTGACAAAGCACTTGTTGCATTCGGTACTTCTCCGTACGAAAAGGAGCTTGCAGAGGTCAACTTTAAAATATTGAAAAATGTCTATCTCAAAACAAGCGATATCCGCCGCAGCGGCTCTGCCGCACTCGATCTTGTATATACAGCCTGCGGAAGAATTGACGGATTTTTTGAGCGTAATTTAAAGCCCTGGGACTACTGCGGGGGAATTTGTATCGTAAACGAAGCCGACGGCAAGGTTACAAATATGCATGGCGGTGCAGTTACATACGACCGCAACTCAGATATTCTGGCTTCAAACGGAATATTGCATGATGAGTTAATAGAATTGGTGAAATATTAAGAGGGATCGCTATGAAGAAAGCTATAATTTCTGTAATTATCGTATTATTAGTCGTATGCAGCATTCATGTTGCTTCAAATTTCAACATTTCAAATGCAGATATGCAGATTAAGCTTGCAATATACCCCGCCGGAACAACCTCCGAATCATATTGCCTTACTCTTTACGATAACAATAAGCTGATTGTGGAAAAAGGAGTAAGAACGACCACCGATGATATTACACACGAGCCATTTATAACAAAAGTAGAAAAACGCAGAGGCAAAATGCTTTCTGATTCAGAGGTTTCGGAGATTATATCCCTGGCAGATGAAGCAATTCAGTCAGACTACAATATGGATTATTGGGACGACAGCTGGCATGTTCAGGTTATTTACAAGGATAAAACAATAATGCATGATTGTTGGCATGATGTTCCGCCGGAGCTTGAAATACTTATGAATAAGTTTGTAGAAATTTCGCCTATTGAAATTGATATGCACGGTTGGGCATGACCTCTTTCCCGTCTTACAACAGGCAGCATAACCGCTGTCTGTTTTTTGTGCATATTTTTTCGTTAAATATCGTATTTTCACTTTACTTTTTTCTCAAAAAATGATATAATAAATGATATATATACAGTTTTAAAATCATAGTTATTTAAGAGGATTTATGTTAGAGAAAAAATGGGAATATAAGCATAAGCAGCATAAACGTGAGGATATACTGAGGATTTCAAAAGAGCTTTCCATTCCTCCCGTTATTGTCACTATTCTGCTTAACCGACAGATTGCCGAAAAGGACATGAAATCATATTTCACCAAATCCATGCAGGATGTTATAAACCCGATGGAAATGAAGGATATGCAAGCGGCAGTCGAGCGTATTTTACTTGCTTTGGAAAACAAGGAACCGATTGTGGTTTACGGCGACTACGATGTTGACGGCATCACAGCGGTATCACTGCTTTATGATTTTCTCGGCTCACTCGGAGCAAACGTGGAATACTACATCCCCGAACGCAATGGCGAGGGGTATGGAATTAATATCCGTGCAGTGAATAAATTAATAAAAAAAGGCATCAGGCTTTTGATAAGTGTTGACTGCGGTATTACTGCCCTGGGCGAAACATCATTTGCAAAGCTTCAGGGAATGGACGTTATTATCACAGACCACCACACCTGCAAGGAAAGAATCCCGGAGGATGCAGTTGCAGTACTCGACCCCAAGCGTGAGGATGATGAATATCCGTTTGACAGTCTTTGCGGCTGCGGTGTTGCATTCAAGCTTGCACTTGCAGTTACAATGGCACTCGGAAAAAGCACAAAGGAATGCTTTGACAGATATATAGACCTGGTTGCAATAGGAACCGTTGCAGACGTTGTTCCGTTAAACGGCGAGAACAGAATCTTTGTGGATCGCGGCTTAAAGGTTTTACAGAACCCCACCCGTCCCGGAATAAAGGCTCTTCTGGAGGTTTCGGGAGCAAAGCAGCCTGTAAGTGCTTCAACCATCGGTTTTTCACTTGCTCCCCGTCTTAACGCATCGGGAAGATTATCAAGTGCCTCCATCGGTGTTGAATTACTTCTCACAAAGGATTATAACGAGGCATTGCGAATCGCACAGGAGCTTGACCAGTCAAACCGACAGCGTCAGAGTGCCGAGCAGGAGATTTTTGAGCAGGCACTTAATATGATAGCTGCCGATGTAAACTTCGACAAGAAAAAGGTCATTGTATTGTCAAGTCCCGACTGGCACCAGGGTATTATAGGAATTGTTGCCTCACGTCTTAACGAGCGTTATTATAAGCCATGCATACTAATATCCGATGACGGCAACGGCAACGGTAAGGGCAGCGGAAGAAGCATACCGGATTTCAATCTGTTTGATGCGTTAAGTGCGTGCGAGGACACTTTAACAGGCTTTGGCGGACACTCGGTGGCTGCCGGACTCAATGTTAATATTGCAGATATCCCCCGCTTCAGTGAAGCGATAAATAAATATGCCGATAAAACTCTTACTTCAGAAAATCTTATTCCCCGACTTGAGATTGACTGTCCTTTAAAGCACGAAAGCATCAAGCTCTCATGTGCAAAGGCACTCGAAACACTTGAGCCGTTTGGCATGAGTAACGAAAAACCCATATTCTCAACAGACAATCTTGAAATTGCATTTGTTTCGGCAGTGGGTGCAGATAAAAAGCACCTGCGTCTGAGACTTGCGGGAGGCGGTATGTATTTCAACGCCATCGGCTTCTCAATGGGAGCATTGGCTCAGACATTGCAGCCGGGAATGAAAATCCATGCAGCCTTTCAGCTTGATATAAATTATTACCAGGGCAATGAATCCGTCCAGCTGATTTTAAAGGATTTAAAACTCGCCCAATAAAGGAGTGTTATGTATGTACAGCATTGATAAAATTCTTGCACCGTCAACAATAAAGCAGGCTGACGGTATAGATACAGATGTGCTTGTCGATGAGATCATTGAATCCGTAAAGGCACATAATCCCTCGGCAAATACAGACACAATCTATATTGCATACAGACTCGCAAAGTGGTCACACAAAAATCAGTTCAGAAAAAGCGGTGCTCCCTACATAGAGCATCCGGTTCAGGTTGCGTACATTGCGTCGCAGCTTGCACTTGACCCGACTACCATAACAGCCTGTCTTTTACATGACGTGGTTGAGGACACTCCTTATACTTATGAAAGCATTGAAACGCTTTTCGGAGAAAATGTAGCACTGCTTGTTGACGGTGTTACAAAACTCAAGCAGATAAAATACAACACAAGAGAAGAGCAGCAGGTAGAAAATCTGAGAAAGATGTTCTTTGCAATGGCAAAGGATATCCGTGTCGTTATGATTAAGCTTATCGACAGACTGCATAACATGCGTACACTCAATTTTATGCCCCGAAAAAAGCAGCTGCTTATATCCAAGGAAACTCTCGATGTTTATGCACCGTTGGCACACAGGCTTGGTATGTCAAAAATCAAGGTAGAGCTTGAGGATTTGGCACTGAAGTATCTTGACCCGGTTGCATACGAGGAAATAACAACAAGTATCAGTCAGAAAAAGGATGAGCGTGAGGAGTATATAACCAGCCTTATGAACATTCTCAATGACTGTCTTAAAAAGGTAAATATCAAGGGTGAGGTTACCGGACGTGCAAAGCATTTCTACAGCATTTTCCGTAAAATGTACACCCAGAATAAAACACTTGACGAGCTATACGATCTCTTTGCAGTTCGTGTAATCGTCGATTCTGTGGCAGACTGCTATGCCGTACTTGGTATGGTACATGAGCTATATACGCCCGTACCACTTCGCTTCAAGGATTACATAGCTATGCCTAAGCCGAACATGTATCAGTCACTGCATACAACGGTTATCGGCCCGAACGGTATGCCTTTTGAAATTCAGATAAGAACACAGGAGATGCACCGCATTGCTGAGGAGGGTATTGCGGCACACTGGAAATATAAAGAGGGCAAAAGCGGAGCCAATGATATGGATCAGGCACTGAGCTGGGTAAGACAGCTGCTTGACACACAACAAGAGGTGCTTGATACCGACGATTTCTTTAACGCACTCCGCTGCGACCTGTTTTCCGATGAGGTATTTGTATTCACTCCGCAGGGTAAGGTTGTTTCGCTTCCGGCAGGAAGTACCGTTATCGACTTTGCGTTCCTTATTCATACGCAGGTAGGCTGCCGCATGAGTGGTGCCAAGGTCAACGGTAAAATAGTTACAAACAGCTACATTTTACAGAACGGAGAAATTGTTGAAATCCTTACTCAGAATACTCACGGTCCGAGCCGTGACTGGATTAAGCTTTGCCGCACAACTAATGCAAAGAATAAAATCAATCAGTGGTTCAAGCGTGAGAAGCGTGAAGAAAATATAGAACACGGTACAGAGCTTATCGAAAGAGAACTCAGAAGAATAGGCAACACACGCTCACAGCTTTTCCGCCCCGAATGGGTTGAAGAAGCAAAACGCCGCTATGGCTTCAATACTATAGATGATTTATATGCCGCAGTAGGCTATGGCGGTATCACCGCCCAGAAGCTTGTCACCAGATTGCGTAATTACTGGCTTGCGGAGCAGGCAGAGGACGAAAAACGCAAAAAAGTCGAGGCAATGGTCAGCGGCGAAGCACCTGCACCTGTACAGAATGTTAAAAAAACCTCTGATAAGGGTATAATTGTAAAGGGTATTGACAACTGTCTGGTAAGACTTGCTCACTGCTGTTCTCCGGTTGCTGGCGATGAAATAGTCGGCTTTATAACCAAGGGCAGAGGTGTGAGCATACACAGAGCAGACTGTCCGAACGTCAAAAAGGAAAACCTTGCCGAGGAGGATCGCAACAGATTTATTGATGTTGAGTGGGATATCAACAAAGCAACTCTCTCCGAAGCAAAAATCCGTATTGAGGTATTGGACCATGACGGACTGCTTATAGAAATAACAAATATAATTTCAACGCTCAAAATTCCGCTTAAAGCAATTAATGCAAGCGTAAACAAAAAGGGCATTGCCATTATTTCGTTGGGCGTTGAATTAAGAAATACATCAGATCTCGCACTGCTCACCAAGAAAATCAAGCAGATTTCCGGCGTGAGAAGCGTAGCAAGAGAATCCAATTAATGTATGTGTCTCAGGACATTTTATACATCGGAAAGGACAATTAAAATGCAGAAATTAGAAACAGGTATAACAACCGAGTTTATCAAGCTTGACCAGCTTTTAAAATTCACCGGCATTGCAGAAAACGGTGCCGATGCCAAGGCAATGGTGCTTGAGGGTATGGTGCTGTTTAACGGTGAACCATGCTCCATGCGTGGAAAAAAGGTCAGAGCCGGCGATAAGGTAACGGTTGAATTTGAGGACGAAACGGTAGAGATTACCGTTAATCAGGAATAATGCACGTCAATTCTTTAGAGCTTCAGAATTTCCGTAACTATACAAGCGAGCGTCTTGAATTTTCACCGCATACCAATGTCATTTACGGAAACAATGCACAGGGAAAAACCAATATATTGGAGGCTGTATATCTGTTTGCACACGGCAGAAGCCACAGAGCAAAGTCAGATAAGGAGCTTATACGCTTCGGCGAGGAGTTTTCACGCATTTCCATAGGATTTGAAGACAGCAGCAGAGACTATAGTGCAAAAATGCATCTCAAGCGTAACGGAAAAAAGGCGGTATCCGTTAATTCCGTACCCATAAATAAGCTTTCAAAGCTTATGAACTATTTGAACGTTGTAATGTTTTCACCGGAGGATCTTGAGCTTGTAAAAGGCTCACCATCTTCCAGACGGCATTTTATGGATGCGGCACTTAGTCAGCTCTACCCGAACTATTTGCTCAACCTGACCGAATACAACAAGGCTCTCATGCAGAAGAACAGCCTGCTGAAGTTTTTGAGGAGTCAGGGAAAAACAAATGATGCACAGCTCACCGTATGGAACATGACTCTTGCCCAAAAGGGCTTTGCCATAATGAAATACCGCAGCGAGTTTACAGAGCTTTTAAACGGTTTTGCTTCAAAAATTCAGAATGAAATATGTGGCGAAGAGCTTAAAATCGAATATGCACCAAGTGTCAGAACAGAGGAAATCAGCGAGGATGCTTTTCTTGAATATCTTGAAAGACATCAGAAGCGTGAAATCGAAGCAACCTCATCACTTTGGGGCATACAGCGTGACGATCTTGCCATTACGGTCAATTCCCGTGATGCACGGCTCTACGCCTCTCAGGGACAGCAGCGTACAGCGGCACTCAGCATGAAAATAGCGCAGGCAGATTATATTGAGCATGTAAAAGGTGAATATCCGGTGTTGCTGCTTGACGATATAATGAGCGAGCTCGACATCAACAGACGTATGTATCTGTCGCAGAAAATCAAAAACAAGCAGGTGCTTATCACATCAACCGATACGGATATCATCGAAAGCACCGAGGATACCAGATTATTTAAAATAGATTCGGGGACGGTGGTAAAGTAATGTATATACATGCAGGCAACAACCTGATTTTAAATTCCCGTGATATTATTGGTATATTCGACATGGATAACACCACAGTTTCACGTCAGGGACGTGACTTTCTCCCCCGCGCACAAAGCGAGGGACGGTTATATAACACAACAGAAGAGCTGCCCGTATCCTTTATAGTCACCGGCAGTAAGCATAACGATAAGATATATTTATCTTCGCTTTCCTCAAAGGTTTTGGGGAACCGTGCGAAGAAATCAGGACATACTTTTGAAAGCGATTTAAACAATCAGAATAAAGGAGAGTAAAGCTAATGAGCGAACTTGAAAAGATTGAAACAGTATATGACGAAAACCAAATACAGGTTCTTGAGGGACTTGAAGCAGTCAGAAAAAGACCGGGTATGTATATCGGTTCAACCTCTTCACCGGGTCTCCACCATCTTGTATATGAAATTGTGGATAACTCCATTGACGAGGCTCTTGCAGGCTACTGTACGGAAATCCTTGTCGATATCAACGCTGACGGCAGCGTAACCGTTACCGACAACGGAAGAGGCATCCCGGTGGGTATCCATCCGCAGCAGGGAATTCCGACAGTTGAGGTTGTACTTACAATCCTCCATGCCGGCGGTAAATTCGGCGGCGGCGGATACAAGGTTTCAGGCGGTCTTCACGGCGTTGGTTCGTCTGTAGTTAATGCCTTATCATCACGTCTTGAGGTTGAGGTATCTGACGGTCAGCACGTTCATTATCAGAGCTACGAACGCGGCACACCGACATGTAAGCTCAAGGTTATAGGCGACACGGACAAGACAGGTACAAAGATTACCTTTATGCCGGACGGCGAAATCTTTGAAACACTTGAATTCAACTATGAAATCCTGCAAAACAGACTTCGTGAGCAGGCATTCCTTAACAAGGGAATCAAAATCATACTCACGGACAAGCGTGAAGAGACACCGAAAACCGATACCTTCTATGCAGAGGGCGGTATCAAGGAGTTTGTCACATACTTAAACCGAGGCAAGGATGGCATACACGAGGATATCATCTACTTTGAAGCGGAACGTTCAGATATGATGGTCGAAGTTGCTATGCAATATACAACCTCATATTCAGAAGCAATTTCATCATTTGCAAACAATATCAGAACCATTGACGGCGGTACTCATGAAACAGGCTTCAAGGCAGGTCTTACAAGAGTTATAAACGATTATGCAAGAAAGCATAATTTCTTAAAGGAAAAGGATTCCAACCTTTCGGGCGAGGACACCCGTGAGGGTCTTACTGCCATTATCAGTGTAAAGGTAATGGAGGCACAGTTTGAGGGTCAGACTAAGGCGAAGCTTGGTAACAGTGAAGCAAGAGCATTGGTTGAAAGTGCATTAAACGACAAGCTTTCAACATACCTTGAGGAAAATCCCAAAGTAGCAAAAACCATTATCGATAAAACTCTCGCCGCCGCAAGAGCAAGAGAAGCTGCCAAGAACGCAAGAGAGCGTTCAAGAAAGGACAGCTCCGGCAACAGCACTGCACTCTTAGGTAAGCTTGCACGCTGTACGGACGAGGGCGAAGATTACGCAGAGCTGTTTATCGTCGAGGGTGACAGTGCGGGCGGAAGTGCAAAGCAGGGACGTAACAGACGCTTCCAGGCAATTCTCCCTCTCTGGGGTAAGATGCTCAACGTTGAGAAGTCAAGAATTGACAAGGTATATTCAAACGAAAAGCTTCTCCCGGTTATCCAGGCATTAGGTGCCGGTATCGGAGACGAGTTCAAGATTGAGAACCTTAAATACGGAAAAGTAATCATCATGGCAGATGCCGACGTTGACGGCTCGCATATCAGAACCTTACTTCTGACTTTCTTCTTCCGTTACATGCGTCCGCTAATCGACAACGGCAATATCTATATTGCTCAGCCGCCGCTTTATAAGGTATTCAAGGGCAAGAACAAGAACCTTGTTGAAAGGTTTGCATTTACGGATGATGAGCGTGATATTCTCTTAAAGGAGATGGGTCCCGGCTCCAAGGTACAGCGTTACAAGGGTTTAGGTGAGATGGACCCGCCGGAGTTAAAGGAAACAACTATGGATCCCGAAAAGCGTACACTGCTTCAGGTAACGCTTGAGGATGCTATGCTTGCAGATGAGACATTTACAATTCTCATGGGCGACAAGGTAGAGCCGAGACGTGAATTTATCGAAGCTAATGCAAAGTATGTAACTAATCTGGATATATAAAAAATTTGGGTACCGAATCGGTACCCAAATTTTCATTTCTTATTCCGCAATTTCGTCAGCTAAAACGCTCATTGCACATGCAACCTCAGCTCTTGTTGCACTCTCTGTCGGGCGGATATTCTCTTCACCGTCAACTGTGAAGTAGCCGTGAATTGCATTCCACATACCTGCATTAACTGCATACTCTGACATTCTTGTTTTATCTGCATACGGAAGCTGTACAGCCCATGCCTGACCGTCTTCCGGAGTCATACCCTTGTATGTGCAGTAGTTCCAGATAATCTGCATTGCTTCTTCTCTTGTTACCTTGTTATCCGGTCTGAACGTACCGTCCTCGTAACCCTTTACAATGCCGTTCTCGTTTGCCCATACTACATATGATGAATAGTACTGATCTCCCGGAGTATCACTGAACCCTGTCGGCATAGCATCCTTTACGGCAAAGCCGTCAAGACGTCCTAAAACAGTTACAAACATAGCTCTTGTCATATTGCCGTCCGGAAGAAACTCTGTTTCCGATACGCCGTTGAATAAGCCTCTTTCAACTACGTCATAAACACTCTCTGCATATGATGCATCATCTGCAACGTCTGCAAACTTCTTTGTCTCAACTACATCCTCTTCTACTGCTTCCTCTACAACCTCAGCCGGAAGAAGTACCACCTTGTCAGCCGGTGCCTGCGGCGGGATGCTCCTTGTTGTTCTTGAATAGAACACAATATAATCGTTGTCTAATCTCTTATTCTCAACAAAATCCTCCGGAAGATGGATAACAAGCGTACCTGTTGTATTTATATATCCCTCGCCGTCTGTATTCGGAATGAATGTGTCAACTGCAACACTGCCTGCATATGCCGGGTCAGCCTTTACAATAACTGCCGGTGTGTATTCAGCCGGAAGCACTAACGGTGTAGGCTCGTTTGCTCTTACGAAGATTGAAAGCTCGTCACCCGCTTCAAGCTCGTCAAGCTTAGTTTCTGTTCCGTCAACATTGAAGAACATTGACTTGTGTGCATTTACAAATACAGTGTTGTCATCTTCGTCAACCGTTTCAATCATTGTATCCTCGATTGCCACAATCTTAAGTCCTGCAAAGTTCACGAATGACGGCGCAACCTCAATTGCCTCTTCCTCAGCGATTGCTTCTGCTCCCTCCTCAGAAATGAGCATAATGCCCTCATCTGATGCGTCGATTGTGTCTGAAATAAGTACTGCATTGTCGTCCATTACTGCCGGCTCGTCCGCCATTACTGCTGTTGATGATGCAGCCATTGCTGCCACTAACATTATTGATAAAATTCTCTTTTTCATTTTCTCTCTCCTTATTATCCTCATTATATTTTATGTACGCACACTGTTTTATCTTGTTAACACTCCTTTAGACGGTAAACTTCAAAAAAAGTTCCAACTTTTTTGTTAATAATTTATGAACATATAGAAAAAGCAGATAAAAGTTCAGCTTTTATCTGCTTTTTTGCTCTTTTTAAAGGTAAATATTTTCATAAATATAAATGTTACCGGCACTCCGATAATTGCCGCAAGTGCATACGCAACCACGCTCGGACCGTGTATGAATCTATCAAACAGCCACACAATAACCGTCTGTATAAAAAAGTTCGGCAAATAGGATATGAAGAATTTTATAAACTTAACAAATCCAAGTCTTTCCTTAAAGGTCAGCTTGCTGTTAAGCAAATACGAAACCACGTTGGAGGTTACATACCCCGGCAAAAATGCAAGCGTTGTATTATGAATAAACAGCGAATATATCGTCGAGAACACAACGTTACTTCCCGTATTAATTACACCCACTATAAGGAACATCAGAAACTCACGCGATAAAAACAGCTTCATTGCCTTATGTGCTTTCGACGGCTCGTATTCGTCCCATTTAATACGCTTGTCACCTCTTACCATATACGCACACTCAGCCAAGTCTGCCAGCGGCTGGTCTGCATAGGAATCCGAGTAGAACTCGTTTATCTTCGCTTCGGGATCCCACTCATGCAGGCGTCTTACTTTTTCCACATCATGACAGTTAAGACCGTCCGTCTTTCCCGTTTTCCTGTCAACCCTTGTTGCCATTACCTTTTTTATGCCTATTCTCTCACAGGCAGGCTTTACCAGAAATTCCGGAGATGCAGATATTACCATATCCTCAGCCTCCTGCTGTTCACGGTACCAGGGCTTTATTTTTTCAATATGCTCATCCCAGAAGCATTCCTCCGCACCCACAGGAACATATTTCAAAAACCTGTACATACGCTCCTTGAACTGCGTTTTATTTATCAGACCGAATATATATATCAGAAAACTCCACGCCGTATAAGGCAATGTACAAAGCACACGCGGATATTTCCTTATGCAGTATCCGATAAAATCGCCCGTGCAGTCACCTCTGTATATTGTCTGGTCAAAATCATATACGTTCATTTATTAACCTCATTTATCCAATAATACGACAGCCATTGAGGAAATGCCCTCACCTCTGCCCTCAAAGCCAAGCTTCTCTGTAGTTGTAGCCTTGATATTTATGCAATCAAGCTCTACCTCAATATCCGAAGCTACATTTTTACGCATCTGCTCGATATACGGCAGCATCTTAGGTTTCTGTGCAATAATTGTCACATCTGCATTCACAACATGATAACCTTTTTCTTTTATCAGTTCAACCACATGTCTGAGCAGAACTCTGCTGTCAGCACCTGCATATTCGGGGTCGTTATCAGGAAAATGCTTACCGATGTCACCTAACGCCGCTGCACCAAGAATAGCATCTGACAACGCATGCAAAGCCACATCAGCATCAGAATGTCCCAGGAGTCCTTTGTCATGCGGTATATCAACGCCGCAGATTATACACTTTCTTCCCTCTACAAGCTTGTGTACATCATAGCCTTGTCCTATTCTCATAAGTATATCCTCCTATTTTCTTGATTCTAAAATCTTCTGAGCTATTGCAATATCCTCCGGAGTAGTGAGCTTTATATTGTCATAGCTACCCTCTGTGATCTTCACCCTGCCGCCGTAACGTTCAAGAAGCGCGCAGTCATCTGTAGGCTCAAAGCCCTCTTCTATCGCCCTTTCATGTGCCGGTATAATTACATCCCTCTTGAACACCTGCGGAGTCTGTATCTGATATGTGCGACTTCGATCAACCGTTCCCGATATAAATCCGTTTTCATCCGCCGATTTCAGCGTATCCTTACACGGCACGCCCACTGCAGCGGCACCGTATTTTTGACAATCGCCTATTACAGCTTCTATTTCCTTATGCGAAATCAGGCATCTCGCACCGTCATGTATTGCTATTATATCTCCTCTTGCACAGCATATACCGTTATATACGCTTGCACGGCGTGTTTCGCCACCCTCTGTAACCGCACAAAGCTTATTTATATTATTCTCCTTGCCGAGTGTCCTTACACGCTCAATATCGTCCGCACCGGTGACAACAACAATTTCATCAACAAGAGGACTTTCATTGAAAGTCCTCATTGTATGCAAAAGTATTTCATCACCGCAAAGCTGCATAAACACCTTATTGAAACCGGCACCCATACGGGTACCCTTTCCTCCGGCAGCTATTACAGTTGTTACCATCTATCCGAAATTCCTTTCACTGATTATTTCATAAAGCGCAAGCTTTATTTTCTAGCCGATATTAATTCTTCTACCGAATCGCCCATAATTTCTTCTACAGTTTCAAGATCGGCATAGCCGGACATGACAAGCTCGCTTATCACAATCTGACGAGCTGAACTAAGGGTTTTTCTTTCACTTGTCGATAATCCTTTTATTCGGTCACGGTACATAAGCTCCTTTAATACGCCAAGCACAATATAAATATCACCTGACTTTATTTTCTGTAAATTTTCTCTCTGACGCTTATTCCAGTTAGTATCATCAGTTATATCATAGGCACAAAAGTTTTCCATAACCTTTTGTGCTTCTTCACGGCTGATGATATTTCTTATTCCGATATTATCCGCATTCTCAACAGGAATATTGGTAATCATATTTCCCACCGTAAATTTAAGTGCATAATACGGTTTTTTTCTTCCGCCGACCTCAATTTCTGTTATGTCTTCAACAAGACCTGCACCGTGCATCGGGTGTACGACCTTGTCACCAATGGAATACTTCATTTTCTACGCTCGCTTTCACCGAATCAAATCTTTATTGTTTCATACTGATACACTGTGGATGATATTGCCCCACAATATAATTATAGCACATTTTTCCAAAATTGTCAAACGAATTATTATATCATGTAGCATAAAAAAAATCAAGTACTTTTTGGTGAAAAGTGCAAAAAAATTGTTGTGCTTAATTATGGTTTATATTACTGTTAGCACTTGTCGATACGACATATTGGGGCTCTGCCCCATTGACATTTTGTAGTTATTGTTATTTCAGTAATACCCCGGTACTTTTTCTGTCCTCAGCAACAGAAAAAGCACGAAAAAGAGTGCTGT
>JAZQKZ010000062.1:0-2416 GCA_045542415.1 Clostridia bacterium | reverse complement strand
CCCGTGCCAAAAGACACGGGCAGTAAATTATAAAACCTTAGATAAGAAATCTTTAAGTCGAGGCGATTTGGGATTTGTGAAGAACTCCTCAGGAGGAGCGTCCTCCATAATTTTTCCCTCATCAATAAATATAACACGGTCGGCAACTTCTCTTGCAAAGCCCATTTCATGGGTAACCACCACCATAGTCATACCACTTTGGGCAAGCTCCTTCATTACTTCAAGAACTTCGCCTACCATCTCAGGGTCAAGTGCACTTGTAGGCTCATCAAACAGCATAACATCGGGATTCATAGCAAGGGCACGCACAATAGCAACACGCTGCTTTTGTCCACCGGAAAGTTGAGACGGATATGCATCTGCTCTATCAGCAAGACCAACTCGTTCAAGCAATTCCATTGCTTTGGCTTCAGCCTCTGCTTTAGGCATTTTCAAAAGCTTAATTGGAGCAAGTGTCATATTCTTAAGTATAGTCTTATGTGGGAACAGATTAAACTGCTGAAAAACCATACCCATTCTTTGACGATGTAGATTTATATTAGTTTTATTACTGGTAATATCGGTCTCATCAAGATAAATTTTACCGTCAGTAGGTTCTTCCAGCCTGTTAAGGCAACGCAAAAATGTTGACTTACCGGAACCGGAAGGGCCGATTACAACCACAACATCTCCTTTATTAATTTCAATGTCTATTCCGTTAAGAACATTTATATCACCAAAGGATTTTTTAAGGTCATATACTTTAATAATTGCATTATCAGTGGTCACTCTTACGCAGCCTCCTTTCAAGAACAGACAGAAGCTTAGTCATAATAATGACTATAACAAGATAAATTATTGCAAGACTGATATAAGGCACAAAAGCCTGATATGTCTTATTTGCTATATTTTGTGCTTGTTTAGTTACATCACGCAAGGCAATAACTGAAACAAGAGAGGTATCCTTAAGCAGCGTAATCATTTCATTTCCTAAAGCAGGAAGAATGTTTTTGAATGCCTGAGGTATAACTATGTGCCACATAGTCTGAGCGTAACTAAGGCCCAGCGAACGGCCCGCTTCACTTTGTCCCACATTTATAGACATAAGACCGGAACGCACAATTTCAGCAACATATGCACCTGAGTTAATACCTAATGTTACTATACCGCATATAATAGTACCCATTTCTGTTTTTGGTGCCATGATTACAAAACCCATAATCAAAAGCTGTACCATCATAGGAGTTCCTCTGATAACTGTAAGATACACATTACAAAACCAGTTAAAGAACCTTAATAAAAAGAAAGGTTTTTTACCTGAGGAATCATACGCAGTTCGAATAATAGCTATAACAAGACCTATAACAACGCCCAAAATAAGAGCACCGATAGTTACAATAAAAGTAATTTTTAAACCGTCGGTAAAGAATTTCCACCTATCCTGATAAATGAATGTCTGATAAAGCTGAAAAATAAAGTTTTGCAACCATTCAGGCAATGCCTGAAGCCAACCCGGTGCCTGTGCAACCCAGTCAGCGAAACTTAAAATCGTCACAACTTTCACCTTTCTATAACATAATCAAGCAGGGACGGCATACCGTCCCTGCTTTAAATTTACAGCTGATTATTCAGCGGGGATATACTTGTTAATGATTCTGTCAAGCTCTCCCTCAGCCTTGAGTTCAGCAAGAGCCTTATTGAACTTCTCAAGAAGATCAGTATTTTCCTTAGCGATAGCAGCTGCATAATCCTCAACAGCATACTCGGTATCAAGTATCTTGAGTCCCTGATTAGCCTTTACATAATTCTTAGCGGGCTCATTATCAATAACAACACAGTCAACCTGACCGTTCATAAGAGCAGCAACTGCAAGAGCACCATTGTCATACTGCTTAACATGTTCCTGACCGTAGTCATCGGTGCAGTAAATGTCGCCGGTAGTACCGGACTGAACACCTATCATCTTACCATCAAGATCATCAATAGAAGCAATTCCGGAATCTTCCTTAACAATAACAACCTGAACACCGGTAGCGTATGTATCAGAGAAGTTTACCGAGAGAAGACGCTCCTCATCCACAGTCATACCTGCAAGAGCAAAGTCGATGTTACCGGACTGCACAGCAGTGATAAGAGAGTCAAACTTCATATCTCTGATTTCAAGCTCATAACCCATTTTTGCAGCAACTGCCTGAGCTATTTCTGCATCAATTCCTACTATATTGCCGTCATCATCAACAAATTCGTAGGGGGGAAACTCTGCATTGGTACCCATGACAAGTGTTTTTTTGCCCGAGCAACCTGCGAAACAGGCAACTATAAGAGCCAGTGAAAGAACAAGTGCTATAATTTTTTTCATAACTTTTCCTCCAGTAAACATTAATTTAATTATAATATATCACCTTACCTTTGATTTTGCAAGAAAATTTTGCATTTT
>JAZQKZ010000061.1:0-1910 GCA_045542415.1 Clostridia bacterium | reverse complement strand
CCGCCACAAATCAGGCAACAGCTTCAATACTGAAAATATGCTTCTGAAAAACAAAAAATCCCGAGAACTACAATGAAAGTAATTCTCGGGACGAGTTATTAACCCGCGGTGCCACCCGTTATTGATACGAAAACCGTATCCTCTCTTTTATTCAGATGTGGGTATGCCGGCGAAGTGTTGCTGAGCTTACTACTCGTCTGAGGCACACTTTCAGCCCATGATGCGCCATCTCTTTCAGACTTTCCAAAAAAGTCAGGTCTTCACTTGGGTAAAATTATATCAAATTATTTTTTCGTTGTCAACCGACTATTTATTATTATATTGTATGGATATTGAAATAAAATATGCCTGTTATTTATTGAAATCGACAGACGGATAAAAAATCACCAATGCCACTCGTAATAATAAAATCCATCCGAAATTCTTTCGGTATAATATGTGTTGTCGCTGACTGTTCCGTCACTATGCATCTCTGTATATGAATAGCCCTCGTCGTATGCGATAAATTCCGATTCATCAACATGATATATGCTGCCGTAATAAACAACAACGGGTTTATCGTCTTCATTATAATAAAAGCCTGAACAGCTTGTTTGAGAACCGATGCCTGAACCGCCGCAATTAATGTCAATCAAATCATCCGAATCAACGCCTGTTACCCCGTCAATGGCAAGCGTGTCCTCAAAATTATTTTCTTTGATATCCTCGAGTATTGTTTCGGAATGCTTCTCCACAAGACGGAAAACCTGTCTCTTTGACAAACTGTTGTCAAGAAAGACATTAATCGCAATAACAATAACAACAGCCAATCCAACCAATGATAATAAAAATCCCAATAATGCCTTAAAAAATGTTTTCATAAAGCACCCTCCTGATGTCAGAAAGAAATGTAAAATATCTGAAACATATTATTTTACTGTAATATAACATACAGATTGGCAAAATGTGAAAACATTCTTTTACATAAATATGAATTATTTTATCGCTCAGTTCTTCGCCATCGTCTTTTTCGCTTTATCCATATCCAATTTACGGTTTCTTATGTAAAGACAGATATCCGCACCGACCATAACAAGGTTCAGCACATAAAAAACAAGAACATACCATTTCGTTGAAAAGGATGCCATGTACGCCTCGTTCAGAAGCTTCGACGAAATCCCTGCAATATAGCCAAAGAAGATCAGGCATAAAAATGCAATGCTTTTTCCTTTAGCCGTCCGTGCTTTGTATGATTTGATAACATTCAGCGGCCACGAAGCACCGAAGCAGACGATCATGATAACCTCTAATATTTCCGACATAATATGCATATCCTTTCAAGCTCAGACATTGTCCGTCATTTTAAACCACCGATATTATATAGCTGTGATTAAAAAATTTCAACCCGAATGCTTCAGGTTTTCAAGAGCAAAAAGCACCCACGCCGAAACGTGAGTGCCTGTTTCAAAAAATTATGCTTTGTTTGCAGAACCGAAGAGCTCGATCTTTTCTCTGACTGTAGCCTTGATTGCTTCTGAGCCGGGAGCGAGAAGCTTTCTGGGGTCGAAGCCCTTGCCTTCAAGATCCTTGCCTGCTTCGATATACTTTCTTGTTGCATCCTGGAATGCAAGCTGGCATTCTGTGTTTACATTGATCTTGGAAACGCCGAGAGAGATAGCCTTCTGGATCATTTCAGCGGGGATACCCGTACCGCCGTGGAGAACGAGGGGCATATCACCTGTCTGCTGCTGGATAGCGTCGAGAGTTTCGAAAGAAAGACCCGCCCAGTTTTCAGGGTACTTACCGTGGATGTTACCGATACGTGCAGCGGGCATTGTAACGCCGGGGTCAGCGATCATCTTACATTCTGCGGGGTCAGGACATTCACCTGCGCCGATAACGCCGTCTTCTTCACCGCCGATGGAGCCAAC
>JAZQKZ010000060.1:0-2205 GCA_045542415.1 Clostridia bacterium | reverse complement strand
CTGTTAAATCAGCACCATCAAGAATTTTGGGGATAAGTCCCATTTCTTCTGCTTTTGCTATTTCGCCCTGTGCCCAATCCGATGCTTCAAATGCAGGAGAATTTACAGAAAGAACATTAGACCAATCTGAATAGCCAGGAGGTCCGCCATAGCGAACGCGAAGCTGCACATGGCTTTCTCATGTCAGAGCCGCTGTCGTGCTTGTCTGTCGGTCACCTTCATAAAGCGGCCAGTGAGAATTACTTACATACACCTCACTCCAATCGCCGCCGTTTACACTTATCTCTGCATAAAGCTCATCGAGAGTGCTTTCGTCATTCATTTCATAATAAAGGTCTGCACTGAATACAGAATCGGGTGTATCAAGTTCAAAGTAAACATACGCATCAGTCTGATATTCTTCCGGAGGCACAACCTTCATATTCGATATAACCGGTGCCTCGTAGGATGTAGGCTGAACAGGTATAATCTGTGTAGAACCTTTACCAAGTACCGCAATATCAGACCAATCACTGTTTTTTATAACCCAGTTATCGTTATGTATATAACGCATCTGATAACGGCATCTTATTTGCACGGAGTATTTTTCAAGGTCGATGTGATATACGGTTGCACCGTCTTGCTCAGCACTGTATATTACATCCTTATAAAGCTCTCTTGCTTCTTCTTGGTAAAGGTCTGCAAGTGTGAAATCATAAAATCTCTCTGTTCTGACAGATGTATAATCATAACCCTCGGCATAACTTCCTGTATATCCGTCGACCTCATCCCATTCGGGAACATACTGCCAGCCGTTACCATTTACATTCACATCGTACTGCATATCAAGGAAGAAATCGTAATAGCCCTCGTTTTCAATGCCGTACTTTTTGAAAAAAGCTTCCGAGTCAACATCATATTCCGTATAAAGCTTAACCAAGGAATCATCAAAAGCAGCATACATTGTAATATAGTCATTATGCGTACCGGAAAAATCCTGATTTACTACAAAATAGTTCGGCGTGGCAGGCTTCGGAAGCTCTACATCCTTGAGCGTATCTGCCGCTACTGCCGTAAATGTCATAACCGCCAGGCACATTGTAAGTGCCAATAAAATCGAAAGTAATTTCTTCATCTTCATATCCTCCTTAAAATCCGAATAAATCTTTTATTCCGCCGAAGCCCTGTTTGGGTTCGGGTTTTACATAATCAAAACCGCCTGACGGCTCCGAAATATTAAAGCCGATGTTAGGACAATCGGGATCGCCCTCAAAGCAGTGCTCGGTATCTACGTGATAGCAGGTGTCGCCGATTTTCTTATACAAATGTGCGATGCTCGGATACTGACCTGCCTCTGTAAATCCGTTTTGCATCAAAATCTGTCTGTACTGCTCAACTGCGTTTGCGGCTTGCAGATGATTTCCCTTAAAGTCTGCCGAGAAGGTGATGTAATCGCCGTAATCTTCTATATAGTAGTTACTTCCGCCGCAGTTCCATTTGGGATAAGCTGAAAGCTTTTCATCCCACTCTGCCATTATCTTTGCGCTTTTGTCTGCTTGTGTTTGTTCTTCGGCGATTGCTGACGGGAGCTTTGCTCCGCAGTCCTGACAGAATTTTGTGCCGATGGCGTTCTGCTTTCCGCAGGCGGTACAAACTGCACCCTCGGCTACCGTCTGTTCGGGGAGTGCCGTTCCGCATTCGGGGCAGAACTTTTTATCTGCCGTGGTCGGCTTTTCACAATTCGGGCAAACCTTCATATTTTTTGCAGCCTCGGTAGCGTAATTATTTACGCTTCTTTCCAAATTTGCAAATGCGCCCTGAAAACCGCCGTCCTGAGTTTCACCTCCGTTTTGATTGCCTGCGGCATTATCTATATGACCTGCCGCTTTGTTTGCAAGATCTGTGGCTGTCGGCTCAATGGCTTTGCCTATGGCATCGCCAACGGCTCTGCCGATTCCCTGACTCACACCTCGTCTGATTGCTCTTTCCAAATCAAAGAAACTCATAACTTATGCCTCCTTCAAATTATCATTCATACAAATTCCGATTATGTCTTTCTCATCCTGCTTTAACATAAAACTACAAGTTCCGCAGGTTTTGTCCTCACCGTCAGCGTATGGACAGTCTTCTGTAATGACATCTACCCATTTTCTGCCACCGGGGGTTATTCTCGGACATTCGATAAAATCGGGATATTCGCCAAGATGCTTCTTGCTCAGCTCATCA
>JAZQKZ010000059.1:0-1948 GCA_045542415.1 Clostridia bacterium | reverse complement strand
CCGATATGCTGTCAATATAGTATGTTGTTCCTGCTGCAAGCACAATCGGAGTTATGCTCAGGGTAATTAAAACAGCAAGAATTACCGATAAAAGCTTTTTCATAACAATTCCTCCAAAAACGGATACTTTTAATTACTAATCAGAAGTTAACACACAGTATTTTCCGATAAGGTGATTTTTATTCAGTAATCAAATTATACCATACATTATTGCAAATTTCCACAGTATGTTTGACATAATCTTGAAAGAGATTTATAATTAATGCATCATAACTTTTTATTAACAAATCGGAGCTGATAAGATGAAAAAACTGTTTTCTTCATTGATTTGCATTTTAATTGCATTTAATGCGGTTATCCCGTGCTTTGCGGCTGACGAAGCAGTTACACCGCAAATCATTGAAACCGTTTATCCCACAGATGATGTTGTTATTGCTGATATTGTTATCAATGCTGATTCAAGCGGCGAAAGCGATGTTACTTCGATTATTCAGCAGGCAATCGATGACTGTGCCGCAAACGGCGGCGGCACGGTGTGGCTGCCTGCGGGAAAATACAGAATAACGGAAAGCCTTTATATCCGCCAGTTTGTAACGCTGATGGGCGATTATCAGGACCCCGATGACGGAACGGACTACGGAACAATAATCATTGCCGATGTTGAAAGCACAGATGCGATGAATCCCGCTTTGATTAAAGTTGGTGCAAGTGCGGGTGCGGTTGGTCTTACCATTTGGTATCCCGAACAGAATATAGACTGTGTCAAACCTTATCCTTTTACTTTTTATGTTGTCGGCAATGAGGATTATATGCTCTCAACAATCAAGAACTGTACCCTTATAAATTCTTACAGAGGAATCGGTGCAAGTGCCGAATGCGAAAACGGAATTTATGAGTGCCACGAAATGCTGACGGTTGAAAATGTCAAAGGCACCTGCCTTTATCAGGGCTTGAATGCACATAATTCAGCCGATGTTGATACGGTTAAAACTCTTTATATCTCTAATGAGTACTGGGCTGAGGCGGGTTCTGAATTCAACGCCCCCGAAAGGCAGAAAATTGATGATTACACCCGTAAAAACGGCTTCGGTCTTGTAATAGGCGACCTTGAATGGCCTGAATTTGCCGATGTCAGAATTTCCGATATGCTTTGCGGAATGTTTGTCAGAGAAGGCACACGATACACCTTCAGCGGCGAATTTACAAGTTTTTATATAACCGATTGTGATTACGGCATTTATATTCCCGAAGGAAATATAATTTCACGAAAATATTCATGGGGCACAGGCATTAGCAATGGAGTTATAGAAGGCAGCGAATGTGCAATATATGACCCCGGTGAAAATGCAATGATTCTCACAAACGTTAAAACCGAAGGCAAAATTAAAGGCAAAAATATCCGTATCTACAATGCGGATACAAGCGAATACACTCCCGATTATGAGCATAAGCACACAAAGCCTGCCGAAGTTTTGTATGTTGTATCAGCAGATAAAACGGGCAAAACCGATGCATCCGTTGCGGTTCAGAATAAGCTGAATGAAGCGGCAGAAACAGGCGGATCGGTTTATCTGCCTGCCGGTCTTTACCGCTTTGAAAATCCCGTAACTGTTCCTGCAGGTGTTGAATTCAGAGGCTCATCATCTGTTGCAACCCGTTGCCAGAGTGAGAACAGCAGCGGAACTCTCATTCTTTCATATTACGGTTTCGGTGAATCGGATAAACCGCTTATTACGTTGGGCGGCAATGCTTCGGGCATAAGCGGAATCAGAGTTGATTATCCTCTCAACAATCCCGTTGATAACAGCGGAAAATATATGAAAACCACCCCCGTTATCTACAGCGAATATGATGATGTATATATTATCAACTGTGCATTAACCCTTGCAAGCTGCGGAATAAAGCTTAAGAATTCCGACGGTGCTTTTGTGAAAAAGGTAATCGGCTG
>JAZQKZ010000058.1:0-1996 GCA_045542415.1 Clostridia bacterium | reverse complement strand
CCTATGACAGCCTCTTTAACTCCGTAGAGGGCGTTGATGTTTACTGTATCTCCCTTGCAAACGATGAAATCGGTTATGTTCTTACCGATAACAACTTTGCATTTATGGGTCATATTATCGGTGAGGAAATCGCTGATGAGGTGCTGTCCGTTGGTAAGCACACAGGCTCATATCTTGTAGGTGAATATTTTGAGCTTCTCTCTGATATGAAATAAATTTTATCAGAATGTCCGTAATGTTCACATTGCGGACATTTTTATTTTATATCACCATTTTGTTGTTTTAATGTTTTTTTTGCGGACCGGTACACATTATCTTGTGATTTTCCGGAAAAAACTGTTTAAGTGTTGTTTACAATGCGTACACATTTTGGGTGTTGACAGGTAAATTTTAGTTGTATATAATAAATATACAAAAAATAAACGGAGGTATAAAAATGTACGACTTATTCATTAAGATTCTTTCATTTTTCTCAGCTTTTCTTATGTTGTTCTTAAGCCCCGGCGGACACATCGGCACATCAATTCATGACAGCAAATGTCCCGAATTTTTCGGTGAGCCCGCTGAAGTAAATGAACTTGCACCCATTGAGGTTCCCCAGCATCCTTATCTTGCTACCGAGGGAACAAACGGTATGCACGGTAACTCCTACAACACAGGCAGCTATAACTACATGGGACCTCTCGGCATCAATCCCGTTGTAACCTCACGTTCAATGAACGTTTTCGGCGGCCTTGTTGCAACTCTTATGTTCGATACACAGGGCAGAATTATGTGCATCAGCGGTAACGTTGTCGGCTTCAGACTTCTCCTTCTCGATGCAGAAACTCTTGAAATTCTCTGCGAAACAAGACTTCCCCAGAGACCCTCAACCATTGAGGCTATCAAGACCTTTAACTTTGCCGCTATTTCAAGCGATACATCAGGCGGTGCTTACTGCCACCTTCTTGCAGGCGACAGACCCATCATCGGTAACTCCGACAACGTAATCCAGATCTACTATGTTGACGAGTCCTCAGGCACACCCGAATGGAAGATTGAAAAGGAATGGAACATCAGCGACAAGCTTCCCGAAGGCTCCTACATCACAGACGCTATCCCCGACTTTGAAGGCAATATCTGGTTCGTAACACGTCCCGGTGAGGTTGGTTATGTTGATCCCGAAACAGGTGACGTTCATATGATGACTCTTACAGGAGAGGAAATCCAGAACACACTTGCTATCTGCGAGGACGGTATCTATATCGTTTCCGACCACGCTATGTACCGTTTTGAAATCGGTGCAGACGGCACACCCGTATTCACATGGAAAACTGTTTATGACAGAGGAACAACCCTTAAGCCCGGTGCTATCAATCAGGGCTCAGGTACAACTCCCACTCTTCTTGACGTTCCCTGCGCAGACGGCAGCGTAAGAAAGCTTGTTGCAATCACAGACAATGCTGACGAGCAGGTACACGTTTGCATTTATGACCGTCTTACAGGTGAGGTAATTGCAGAGGTTCCCGTATTCACAAAGGGCAAGAGCGTAAGTGAAAACAGCCTTATCGCTCACGGCAGATCCTTCATCGTTGAAAATAACTATTCCGAATCAGGCTCAGGCTTCCTTGTAAATGATCCCACAAGTGAACCCGGCGTTGTAAGAATTGATATGAACGCAGACTGCACAGATGCATTCATCGCATGGGAAAGTGATGAAGCCTCCTGCACAGTTGTTCCCAAGCTCTCCACAAAGAACGGTCTTGTTTACCTTTACACAAGAGAGTACGGTAACGGTATTCCCGATAATGCAGTTGCATGGTACTTCACAGCTGTTGATTTTGAAACAGGTGAAACTGTATTCAAGGTATTCACAGGTTGCGGTAAGAACTGGAATAACTCCTACGGTCCTATTACGATCGGTCCCAACGGCAAGGCATATGTAGGCGTATTCAACGGTGTTATCTCCATTGCTGATACAGTAGCATAAGCAAACGTACAGAAAAAATAAAAAGGA
>JAZQKZ010000057.1:0-2386 GCA_045542415.1 Clostridia bacterium | reverse complement strand
TACACATCACAAATATGTAAAGGATGAAAGAGTTACTATTCCTGCAGCAAAACGAGAAGAGCTTTTTGATATGTATAAGGAATTCGGTCCTGACGAGGCACTCTCGGTTCACGAGGAAAGTATGTCTTATGTTGTTCAGCTTGCAGAGGGCTATCGCCTTTTTGCACTCAATGATGACACAAACAGAAACGGTAAAAGCGGTTTTTCTGACGAGTGTTTTGAGTGGATTAAGGAGCAGATTGCTGATGCCAAGGCTAACGACCAGTTTATTGTTGCAATGACTCACCACCCGCTTATTGCTCCGTCACCTATGTACGAGATTATCGGCAAGGGTGATATGATGGGTGACTATAAAATCCGTCGTGGGCAGTTGGCTGATTTAGGTGTTCAGTTTATGCTCACAGGTCACACTCATGTTCACGATATTGATAAGCACGTAAGTCCTAAGGGAAATTATTTCTATGATATTTCAACAGCATCGACAGTCGGCTACCCTGCTACAATCAGAACTGTAGTGTTTGATGCTGACAACAAGGTTGTTACAACAACTACTGATTTGATTACTGAGCCTGTCAGCTTCAATACTCACGGAAAAGATTTGCAGACTTATCTTGCTGACCATATGATTGGTATGATTAGAGATGTGATTAAAGCTGCCGGAGAAGATATTGACATGTTTGCAGATATGGCAACTGCTATCAGTATCAAGAAAAAGGTCAGCTACAAAATCGGCTGGATTTTAAAGCCTATTTTCAAGTTCCTCAACAAGCTTAAAATCGGCACTGTGGGTAACTGGACAAGGGCTGAAACAGGGCTTAAAAAGGAAGATTATGCTGACATCAAGGACAAGAGTGTTGTTGATTTTATCGTTGATTTAGTTCTTAATCTTTATGGTGGTAAGAGTCTTTACACACCTGAGGATAATGAATACAAAATCGCAATCGGTCTTATTAACATTATCGACTCAATTATCAAGGCGTTACATATTCCGCTTAAGAAGCTTGTTAAGGTTTCTGACACAGTAAGAGGAATTGTTGAGCCACTTCTTTACAATTCAGGTATTCCGTCTTATGACGCTATAATGCAGATTATGCCATTGTATGAGGGTGATGAGGTTGGTCCTCAGCCTGAGCCCCAAAAGATACCTGACACAGTAAAGGAAAGCAAAAAGGGATTGCCGATTATCTTAATCACATTACTTCTTGTAATCCTCTTGTTTATCCCACTCCTTCTTCTCCTCTTATTCGGTTTTGTGAAAAATCAGATTAAGTACGGAAAAGAGCTTAAATAATTGAATACTTTTATTAAGAGGTAACTTCGGTTGCCTCTTTTTTAATGCAAAATGAATTGTAAATTATAATTTGTCGGGATATCCGTAGGGGCGATACATGAATCGCCCGAATGAGGTTTACTGCATACTTTGGGAACGGGCAATGGTCTCACCTGCCGGTTCGGTCGGTGCTTCTGCTTCGCAGAGGTGTCCACCGGACACCCGCACCCCCGGCAGCCCGAACCAAATGTACAAATAAAGCCCAAAAAGGGACGCCGAGTCGTCGTCCCCTACAAGGTTTCTGCATCATATTAATTATTCCGATAAACTCTGATTTTTACCAGATACAGCAAAAAGCAGGTAGCCTTTCGGTTACCTGCTCAATTTATTTTATAGGGTTTTTATGCTTTTTTCTTCTCGACTGCCCTCTGAATTGCCTTAACGAGCTCAACAATTGGAATGATAAGGAATGCAAGACCTAATGAAATTGCATATTCAAGAGCTGAAAGCTGTGTGAATTCGAACATATTTGCGAGGAATGGAATTTCAACAACTGCTGTTGTAAGGAGGAATGAACCAATCATAGCACCATAAAGAGCTATGTTGTGATGTCCCTTAAATACCATTGAAACTGCTGAACCACGCTGTGAACGCATATTGAATGAGTGGAATACTTCGCACATTGCCATTGTGAAGAACGCCATTGTCATACCATCTTCGCTGTCTGCAATATTTCTGAATACGAGATGTCCTGTTTCAATAAATTCACCGATATAGAATGCGATTACTGTAAGAACTGATACAATAACGCCCTGATAGAAGCAGTCAATACCAAGTCCGCCTGCGAAAATACCGTCATTCTTGCTTCTTGGCTTTCTTCTCATAATATTCTCTTCAGGCTGTTCAAGACCGAGTGCCAATGCTGGGAAACAGTCTGTAACAAGGTTGATAAAAAGAAGATGAGGAGCACGGAGAATTGTAAAGTTCATAATTGTTGCAAAGAAAATTGAAACAACTTCTGAAAGGTTTGAACCGAGAAGGAACAAGTCGGATCGTAGCCATGTCGTTCTGTGAGCCAAGGAGTTGAGGCAGTTGATTGTCTTCCTAAGACCGCTT
>JAZQKZ010000056.1:0-6537 GCA_045542415.1 Clostridia bacterium | reverse complement strand
CCTTTGATGAGGCTTATCAGAATTTTTGTAACAATATGTATGGAACATAAATGCAATCATACTTGTACAGTATGGACAGATTAAAATTCTTGTCCATAAAAATATAATGAAATCAGGAGGAAATTATTATGGCATTATGTAAGAATTGTGGTGCTCAAATTGAGGATAATGTAAAATTCTGTCCGCAATGCGGAGCTACTGCTGAAAACATCGGTACACAGCAGACTCAACCTCAGCAGAACGAGGCTGCACAGAACAACTTCTCAGCAAAATTCGCATCACTCAATAATACTGCAGACACCACTGCGGAGTTTGATGCAAATGACGTAACCCAAAACAAGGCAATGGCTATTCTTGCCTACTTTGGACCTCTGGTACTCATTCCTATTTTTGCCGCAAAGGGTTCAAAATTTGCCCGCTACCACAGCAATCAGGGTTTGCTTCTGCTTATCGCCTGCACAGCATGGAGCATTGTCTACAACATTATTAACCGGATTATTCTTGCAATTTCATGGAGATTGTATTTCATCTCAAGCATCATTGGAATTTTCTCCATAGTATTTATCGTGCTGGCAGTCATCGGTATAGTCAATGCAGCCAACGGCAAGGCGAAGGAGCTTCCTGTAATCGGCAAGTATAAGATTCTTAAATAAGCTTAATGTCTCATGCAGAAAACACAGATTTAAGTCATTGACAGCACCCGGAGTGGTTTCGGAGTTTTACTGCTTCGGGTGCTGTTTTCGATTTGTAATCACAGGAAAACGCAATTTAAGATATGTGTATGTTAGGAGGGATATAGAATGGAAAAAACATCAGCTTCGGTAAATCTTAAAAAAATCACCTTATTGCATTCCAACGATATGCACGGCGACTTTATGGCCGAAAAGCTTGATGACGGTCTTCGTGGCGGTGTTTCCATGCTTTCAGGCTACATACAAAAGGTTCGCCATGAGGAGAAAAATGTTCTTTATACCATATCGGGTGATATGTTCCGCGGTTCTCTTATTGACAGTGAATATAAGGGCCTTTCAACCATCGAGATTATAAACATGCTGGGTCCCGATGTTGTTACACTGGGCAACCATGAGGTTGATTACGGTCTCGGTCATCTGCTGTTTCTTGAAAAATGCGCCCGTTTCCCCATCATAAACGCGAATATCTATATTACAACCAACCAGATCCGTCTGTTCCAGAGTCACACAATTCTTGAAATTGACGGAATGAGGGTGCTTTTTATCGGTGTTCTTACAGAGGAGGTTCTTGCGCAGACAAAGCAGGAGGAGCTTATCGGAACACTTGTTGATGTGCACGATGCGGCACAGGAAGTCGGCAGAATATGCAGCTGCTATCGTACGGAGGATATTGATTTCACCGTTCTTCTCACCCACGTAGGAATAGTTGAGGACCGAAAGCTGGCAGAGGCTCTTGATCCCAGCTGGGGTGTGGACGTCATAATTGGCGGCCACAGCCATACTCTGCTTGAACAGCCCGAAGTGGTCAACGGTGTTCCGATTGTTCAGGCTGTTACAGGCACCGACCAGATCGGACGCTTCGATATTATGATCGACACCGAGCGAAATACCGTAGACAGCTTTACCTGGGAACTGATTCCGATCAATGAAGAGAACTGTCCGAGAGATGCTGAAATCGAAAAGGTAATTGACAGATATCAGGAGGTAACGGACAGAAAATTCAGCAGATTCATCACAAGATTTGAGCGTCCGCTGACTCACCCTTGCCGCAATCGCGAAACCGAGCTTGGCAGGCTGTTTGCAGACGTTCTGCGTGACGGTCTGGGTGTTGACCTTATGCTGGTAGGCTCCGGCAGTGTGCGCAAGGATAAAATGGGACCTGTCGTAGATTACGGCGAACTGCTTGAGGTTTATCCGTACAATCACGAGGTTTACCGTATTCAGATCGACGGTGCTCAGCTCAAGCGTATGATACGCCACATTTTCCGTCCAGAAAGTTTCGACAGTGACACCGAGCTGTACCAATTCTCAAGCGGTATACGCATTGTTGTATCCTTGTCGGAGAAAAAAGTAAAGAAAATCACATTTAACGGTGACTTCATTGATGATAAGGCCCTGTTTAATGTTGGTATACAGTCATACCACTTCAACAGCATCAAGGAATTTCTTGGTCTGGGACAGCGTGCCATAACCAAATATAAGCCTACCCGTGTAATTGCCACAGGCGAAACAGATGTTATCGACGAATATCTCAGTCAGAAAAAATATATAAAATGTCCCACCGATGAGCGATGGATAACTGTTGAATAAGCACCGTATGTTCTATTCTGTTGTCAAGGAGAAATCAATATGAGAACAATCCGCAAATCTATTACTTCGCTTATTCTCTGTATTATCATGCTGCTGTCCATCGTCGGCTGCACAACAACAGCAGAAAGCAAGCCCGAGGAGGATTTATCACTGCCTCAGCAGCCGGTTGTCAGCGGAGAGCTTCACGCCGATATTGCAACCGATGAGCTTATGTCAAAATTTGGCCTTATTTATTCATTCGGCGGTGATGAGTATGAGAATTACATTTTCTGGTGCGAAGCAGAAATGGCCGATTTTTATATAGTTGAGCTTTACCCCAATATTGAAAAATGGACAACCAATGGCATTCATCTGTTTGACGCCGAAAAAATAGCTCCAAATGAAGCGATAAATTTCCGCCGCACTGTGCCCGAGGGATTCCCAACCGATGCGGTAGTATATACCGCACTCGGCACTACCTATATGTACGCAATAGGCTATAACGGCAGAGACGGCGGAATAACACTGGTTGAGATTGACCGTCTTTTTGTTGATGGAAATCAAGCTACTGATAATACTTCTGACTCTGCCGATACTGAAGCTGTGACTACAACCAGCACGACAACAACCACTAAAACAACGACCACGACCACCAAAGCGACGACCACAACCACCTCCTCGGAGTTTATGGCTGAGATTTTCTGGGTCAGTAATACAGGTGAGGTATTCCCCAGAGAAATGACCATCGAAAGCAATTCAAAATGGCACGTCTGGAAGGCTCTCAAACAGCTGAATGAAGCGATCCCCACCTCTTGCAGTTTTCTCGGAAGCGAAACAATCAAAGGGCGCAACGGCGTTGTTGTTCTCGATTTTTCCGATGACCTGCTGTTACTGGAGGATTTTGAACATGGCCATCTCATTTTGCAGGCCATAGCCAATACATACATAGAAGCATATGGTTGGAATGCGATACGCTTCAAGGTTGAGGGCGAATATCTCGACAACACCATCTGCGGATATTCCGAAGAGTTCGGATATACCGACTTCTGATTTAATGAGCCAAGCAGCCCCTGAAATTTTCAGAGGCTGCTTTCATTCATTATTCTTTTGCTTGTAGTATTCATTAACAAGACTTCTGTAGCCTAAAGCCTTAATTTCATCATATCTGAAATTAAACCTCGCCTTGGTGCGTTTCCCGGTAGCAAGATAGCGGATACATTCCTGCATATAGGCATCAATCTCCGCAAGGGTTCTGTCGGTGTTGATAACAGGGAAAAACCACCGCGACCATGTAAGCTCGCTGTAAACGGGATTATCATAGAGCTTTGCATTGAAGCGCTTTACAAATGCACGGGCTGCAGCTTGCCCCGGAACACCCTTTCTCGACGCCCACCGTGCCAGGGCATGGGTTTTACGGCGCATTTTTGCCTTTAGCTTTCCAAGAGAGACCGGACAGATGTCTATTACACCGTTCAAAAACGAAAAGCCAAGAAACGACCACTGCTCTCCCGGCTGTGATATTATTTCTTTTGCTTCGTTGACCTGCAGTCTGCGATCAGCAAGAAACTTTTTGATGAGTTCAATATAGCTATGCAGTTCTTCCTCTGTCTTTGCAAAAACAATTATATCGTCCGAATATCTCATATACGGTATATTACGCTCGTAAAAGAAGCTGTCCATATCACGGAGATACAAATTTGCAAGGAAACCGGATATCGGCACTCCTGCCATTATCCCTTTTCTTTCTCTTACAAGCTCTCCGTCGATTTCAGCATAAGGGCACTCAAGCAAACTACGGATAAATCCGAACAGCTCAGGCTCGTCACTTAACACCTTACAAAGCTCTGGCATCAGCATTTCAATATCCACGGAATTGAAATAATCACTTATATCAACCTTATATACATATCGGCTGCCCAAATCTTTTACCTTGAGCAGCTCGTTTATTGCGGCCTTTACCCCTGTGTTCTTTCTGAAGGAGTAAAGATTCGGCGCAAAAATACTATCGTATTTCCGCAGCAGAAAAGCAACCAGTTTTAATATGTAGTTTTCTTCTCTGCCATAGGTATATACTACCCTCTTTTTCTTTACCCCTGCCTTGCCTATCAGCTTCTTCTTTGGGGCTGGGAAAGGCTCTTCACGATAAATCCGTTGAACTACAGGCAGATATTCCTCGTTTGCAATAAAGCTGTAAAGGTCCTTCGCGTCCTTTTCGGACATATTTCCCTGTTGAAGTTTATGGTCGTAGTACTGCTCCCATTCTAATCGTTGTGACAGACGCTCAAGTATATTCATAAAAAACTCCATAAAAAAACAGAGAGAAAACAATTTAACATCGCAAATTAGCGATACCAAACCGTACACAGACAAGCTGCCTGCAAAGCGTAAAAAAGTCTGTGCTGGGTTCATCGCAGGCGCACAATGCGTTTCTCTCTGTTTTTTGCATTATTGGGGAATCAGGAAAGATTTTCCCTGATTCTGTTTATAACATAGTCCTCACGGTTCTCCATGCCTTTATAGAATCGAATATACGGTATTCCGTTTGCATCAAGAACACGGTAGGTGCCTACAGCGATCATGGCTCTGCTCTGATTACGGTTCATAACCAGTACGGCAAGAACAGGTGTGCCATTCTTGCGGAAGAGATAGGTAATTGGATAGCATTTCTGATGAGCAGAAGCGTCAAATACACTTGCGTGAATTGAATGTTCAATGGAATATCCCGGAAATTTCTCATCCGAAATAATAGCTGCAAAATGATCGTCGCCGGTATTGTATATTTGTGTGTAAGTTTCAGTTTCTCTGTAAGCGGTCTGCGGTGTCCCATACGAAACTGAGACTGCTTCGGTTGATTCTCCGGTATCCGGATCAAGAAGCTCGGCAATCCCCGATTTGATTTCTTCCTTGATACCCTTTACTATTTTGTCAAATAATCCCATATCCATCCTCCTTTTTTTGATAAACATATTATATAACAATTACAGATAAAAATCAACAAAATTATCCGCGACACAGCTCAATAAATGTTGCATCGCTAACAAAAACATTATGGCTTGCAAGGAACATTATGCAAGCTTTATTGTCGTAAATAAATAGAGAGAGCTTCTCTCGGAAAGGAGAAATGAAAAATGCCGTTAAAAATCAGACGTAAAACCGGTAAAATTACGGACTTTATCAACTCAGAGTATCTGCCGGCGTACTACTTCATACCCAAAGAGATACTCGACAAGTGCGGTCAGAAGCTGAACAGCATACCGAGAAATATCAGGCAGGTCGTCTGCAGCTGGGATGCCATCGAAACAGTTGAAAGCGATCTGTTCGCCCAGTGCATCATTGATGCCTACGCATATATGGTTTGGCCGTATATGGGACTCAATGCACCAAGAGAGGCGTATTCAGGCTATGAGCCGTCGTGGCGGTATGCTCACTGTCCATCGTACTGGATAGATGAGATGATTCACGTCAATGCACTGCCAACGGTTGTAGACCTTTACCGCACAACGCCGCCCGATGAAGAGTACGGATACACACCGCTTGAGATTGTCGATATGATCTTCGATTGGCTGGTGCCACAGGTAATGCGTAAGAACGGTATGGACGAGGTTATTGAGGTTGCAGAACAATATCGCTGCTTTGAGGACTTCGACACCCGCCACAGCAACAGAAAGACCGACTTCTATCGAAAGTGGTATCACACACGCACCGCTCACCCGATAATCTCACTTGAAGCATGGCAGGAAAGCTATCGTGAGAACAACGACGGTGCTGAGTGGGATATTGCCGATGATACAAGTGATGCTGAACTTGAAGTAACCGCCAAAATTATGGTTGAGGACTTCATGAGCACCTTTACAGACAAAGATCGCCGCATACTGGAACTGCGAATGCAAGGTGCAACACTTGAGGAAATAGCCGAACAGCTTGGCTATGCCAATCACAGCGGCGTTCTCAAGCGAATACGCAAGATTGGTCAGGCTTACGAAAAGTATGCAGGCGTTGACTACGGCTTCACCGAAAAGAAAATCATCTGATGAGCATCTACTGTGTTAATGCGGTAGGTGCTTTTTTGTTGGGATTATTTTCCCAACAAGCTAAGGAGAAAAAACATTTTCGGTAGCGGCTGCCGATATTCTTCTGCTTACTCTGTTGCTCCACCCATTGCCTTAAGTTCCCTCAGTGCATCAACAGCAATGTATTGAAGCATTTCGTCCTCAGGAGCTGCAGATGCTTTCTTATTGGTCATTCGTATTGTGCGTATAGCATTTTCGATTTCACG
>JAZQKZ010000055.1:0-22659 GCA_045542415.1 Clostridia bacterium | reverse complement strand
GCCCGTCCGCCACTAAGCTTCCCCGAAATCACCCCGAGGGGATCTTTCGGTTGGCTCCGTTCGACTTGCATGTGTTAGGCACGCCGCCAGCGTTCGTCCTGAGCCAGGATCAAACTCTCGATAAAATTGTATATATAGCGGCAAACCGCTTTATATCGATTTGTTTGTTAGCTCTTTTTTACTAACTCTGCTGACTTTGCTTCGTTTCGTTGTTACTTATCCGAATTTCTGTCATAAAAAACGTTAAACGTTTTTCTTATTTAATGAGTCTTTAAACTCATTGACAAGAACTCTGCACTGTTTATTTTTCAATGTACAAGGTAGCATCTCCGATGCTGTCTTGTACATTGAAAACGACGGGAATATGTCGTAAGACATATGGACGTCCATTTTTCAATGCTGTAATCAGCACCAAATTTGCTTTTGTTTTTCGCTGTCCTCATTGCGACAGCTTAATCAGTATAACATTTAATTTTAAAAAAGTCAATACTTTTTGACGAAAAAAATCCGACAAATAAACTTAAATTTATCCGCCTTTTTTTAGATAATCTGACAAAAGACTCATTCCATTCTCTCCAACTCATCAAAAAACATCTCATAAAAGTCATCCCAATTGTCCGGTGCCTCAACACCGCCGCCGTTAACACTACGCAGCATTGCCGCACAAAATGCCTCACCGGCAGTCAGAAGCTCATACACCGTAATATTCCTGTAGCCCAATTCGGCACACTTGTCGCAAAACGCTTTTACCGCATCGGGTGCATTTCTTGTTTCCAACAGCTCCTGCCGTAATTTTTTGTCATCCCTTGCACGCTCCGTAAGCCGTGCCAATTCAAATTCCACCGACATAAATCTTACCTCCGTTTTTTATGCTCATTATATATAGAAGCCTTTTCTATTATACCACAACTTCAACACAAACTCAACCAAAAATCTCCCCCCCTCTTGATATTTAGGAATATCTGCTATAATATATATGTAGAAAAAACAAGGAGGTATAAACATGATTTACATAACAGGAGATACACACGGCGACACAACACGCTTCCGCGACTTCGACCTGAAGCTCAAAAAAGGAGATTACATCATTATCTGCGGAGATTTCGGCTATATTTTCTATCCTCCGGGCTCCGAACGGGCAATATTACAAAAAATCGCCCTCGACGAGTTATCCAAACGCCCCTATACAATTCTCTTTGTTGACGGAAATCACGAAAACTTTGATGAACTGTACCGCTACCCCGAAGAGAACTGGAACGGTGGAAAAATACATCGTATCAGACCCAACATTATTCACCTGTGCCGAGGTCAGGTCTTTGATATTGAAGGCAAAAAGTTCTTTACTATGGGTGGCGGATATTCCATCGACAAAGCATACCGCACAGAGGGAATATCCTGGTGGCCGCAGGAAATGCCTGCGGATGCGGAGTTTGCAGAGGCAAATACCAACCTTGACCGCTGCGGACGCAAAGTTGACTATATCATAACCCACACCGCACCCCTTTCCACACTTGAGCTGCAAGGCGTCCATAAGCTGCCGCTCAAAGATGTAGGTAACGCCGAAAAGCCTCTGAATAATTTCCTTCAATACATTGACGAATCAGTCAAATACAAGCATTGGTACATAGGACACTTCCACCGTGACATGGAGCTTTTGGGCAACAAGACAATGCTTTGGTTCGATATCAAAGCGATAGAATAAGCAAAAGGGTCTTGATTTTTAGCTTGGTTTATGATAGAATAATAGTATCTGATATTTATTATAAGGGAGGAACTAAAAATGGATTTAAGATGTGCATCAAACCCAAAGGATGTAAAGCATTACACCACAGAAAGACTGAGAGAGGAGTTTCATATCAGCGGCCTTTTCACTGCAGATAATGTTAAAATGGTATATAGCCATATTGACAGAATCATCACAGCCGGATTTATGCCCGTAAATAAGGAGCTTGTTCTGGAGGCAGGCAAGGAGCTTGCTGCTGACTACTTCTTACAGAGACGTGAAATGGGATGTATCAACATCGGCGGAAAGGGCATCATCACTGTTGACGGTACAGACTATGAGATGAACCCCCGTGACGGTATCTACATCGGCAGAGGCAACAAAGAAATCACATTCAAGTGTGTTGACGCAGCCAACCCGCCGAAATTCTATGTGTCATCATGTCCGGCACATAAGGAATACCCCATAGTAAAGATTGATATCACAAAGGCAAAGAAGGTTCCGTGCGGAACTGTCGAGGACTGCAACAAGAGAGTTATCAATCAGTACATTCACCCTGAGGTTATGCAGAGCTGTCAGCTGGCAATGGGTCTTACAATGCTGGAGGTAGGCTCAAACTGGAACACAATGCCGTGTCACACACATGACAGACGTATGGAGGTATATATGTACCTTGACATGGGCGAAAATGACGCAGTATTCCACATGATGGGCGAGCCGAACGAAACAAGACACATAATCATGCACAATGAAGAGGCTGTAATTTCACCGAGCTGGTCAATCCACACAGGTGTCGGCACAAAGAATTACTCATTCATCTGGGCAATGTGCGGCGAAAACCAGGAATTTGACGATATGGACTTTATCGAAACAAAGGATTTAAAGTAAGAATATAACAGCGTGGAAAAGGAGCCTTGCTTCTTTTCCACATTAAATATGTGCCAAAAGGCAGAATGGAGATTAAAATGTATATTGGAATGAGAGGTCACGACTTCGATACCACAACACTTGACGCACTGCTCAAAAAGTGTAATGAGTATAATGTGGGCGGCGTTCAGCTTGCATTTTTGAAGTCGATTGAGGGCTTTAAAAAAGGAAATTTCACACCGGAGTACGCACAGTCAATCGGTGATGCATTCAAGGTAGCAGGAGTCCGTATTCCTGTTCTCGGATGCTATATCAACCCCACCGCTCCCGACGAAAAGGAGCTTGAGGATAATATTGCATATTTCATAGAAAATCTGCACTATGCAAAGTACCTTAACGCAGACATGGTAGGACTTGAAACCTGCCGCTTCAGCGAAACCGACTATTCGCTTAATCAGACTGAGGAAACATATCAGTATCTTCTCAAAAACATGAAGCGACTTGTTGCCGCAGCAGAGGAAATCGGCGTAATCGTAGGTATCGAGGGTGTTCATTCACATGTTATAAGCACACCCGAAAAGATGAAGCGTCTTGTTGATGACTTAAACTCACCGAATGTAAGAGTTATCTTTGACCCGGTGAACTACATAAACATTTCAAACTATGAAAAGCAGGACGAAATTATAAACACACATTTCGACCTCCTGGGCAATCTCACAAGAGCATTGCACTTAAAGGATTTCAAGGTTGCCGACGGCAAGACAGTTTATGAATTCCCGTGCGGCGGAATGCTCAATAAGGCTTTAATCTGGGAGAGATTAAAGGAGTTCTATCCCGAAATTCCGGTAATTTTAGAGGAAACAAAGGAGCATGTTCTTCCCAGGGTTAAGGCTGAGGTAGAAAAGACATTTGCATAAATCAAACGGGGCTGTATCAAAGCGATTTTTAAAGTCGTTTTGATACAGCCCCTAATCTATATAATCAGCCCAATACAGGCTGTAATTGTTTTCCTTCGATTGCCGCCTCTGCCGCCGGAATAAGCATATCAAACAGTGCTACAACCGAATTTGGTTTCTTTATGTAGTCATCCTGTGCAAACGGAATAAAGTAAATATTTTTTCTGTTCAGAAGCTTCCCTATGTTTTCTGCCGCCGTTCCGAGTCCGTCATTGGTGGATACGCCCACAAGCACCGGTCGGTTATTCCGCAGATGTGCCTTGACTGCCATAGTCACAGAGCTGTCCGCCGTCCCCGACGCAAGCTTGGATAGCGTATTTCCCGTACATGGCAAAATTATGAGCATATCTAAAAAAGCCCCGGGACCTATCGGCTCCGCCTCCGTGACGGTTTTAATTATACTGTTGCCGGTAATCTGCTCAATTCTTGCATCAAACTCCGACGCTGTACCGAAGCGTGTATCAGTCGAATACGCCGCCTCACTCATAATCGGGATAATGCTTGCACCCGTTGCCTTAAGCTCCTCCAAAGCGGCAATCGCTTTGGAAAAGGTGCAAAAAGAGCCACACATCGCAAAGCCAATAGTTTTATCTCGTAAATCCATACTGTCACCTCCCCTCACCTTTTTCTATATATTATGCTTTTTTACGTTTTTGAGTGAATGGAATTATTGCGGAGGTGTAATTGACGCTTTTATTTAAAGTATTATTTAATATACAAATTGCCCCAAGTATCAGACACTTGGAGCATCATTGAATAATAAGCTTTATATTGAAAAATCATTATACAGTAAGAGAGACAGAACCATTTGTTCTGTCTCTGTGCTATATTGCACCCATATATAATCACAAATAAAGCCGACATCGCAAAGCCATCGTCTTATCCTTTAAATCCATAGCTCTCCCATTTCCTCAAAGGATATCTCACTGCTTCATCTCGCCAAGAACATTCACAATAGTATCCTTAATAATTGCACCGGCACTCACAGGAGCAACCTTGCCGGGAAGCGACAACGCCCATATCACCTTTACCCCAAGTCTTGCCGCCGCTTCAAAATCCACACCACCGGGACGTGACGCAAGATCAATAATCAGCGTATCACTGCGTATCCTGCCAAGCAGCTCCTCATCGAAAATCATTGCCGGAACGGTATTGAAAATCACATCATATTCTCCCACATACCGACTAAGCTCACTCAACGCAACCGCCTCACAGCCATGCCCCTCTATCAATGCAAGATCGGCAAATTTGCGTGCCTCTACACTCACCCTTGCACCGATTCCCGACAGCATTTTCGACAAAATCTTTCCGATACGTCCGTAGCCCACAACAAGGCACTTACTGCCGTGAAGCGTAATCGGTGTTTCCGACATTGCAATTTCAACCGCCCCCTCCGCCGTCGGGACGGCATTTTTTATTGCCAGCTCCTCACGCTTCAGATAATCGCAATGCTTTATCCCCTTTTTATTAAGCTCCGATACAAATCCCTCACGCATACTGCCGCCGAATACCACCGCCGACGCTTTCACCCTTTCGCATATCTCCCTCAACGCAATTTTCTCATCGCAAAACGGTGCATTAAGATACTCACCGTCCGTACTTACAGGCATCGGCAAAACTACTGCATCCGCATCCAATGCCCTGCCTAAATCCGCCTCGCATTCTCTGTCCCTAAATCCGTAAAGCACAACCTCAAAGCCGTCCTTGCCAAACAGCTCCGCCGCTGTAAGCTGCCTCAAATCTCCGCCTATTACCGAAATTCTTTTGAACATACTCTCACCCTCCTGTTTTTTTGTATATATTATGCTTTTTTATTCTTTTGAGTGATAAAAAAGCATACTACAGCCTTGTATTAAGAAGTTTCAGACCTTAAATAAAACAGCCCTGCCGACTATTACGGTCAGCAGGGCTGTCAGGTTTATTCAGTTATTGTCACAGTTGAACCGTCTATTGTTACGCTTGATTCAACACCCTCGCGTGCCTGATTGAAAATCTCAATTACTGTTACAGGCACATTCGGATATGTACTCGTCATGGTTCTCATGTCAAGACCGGTTTTACTTCCCATAACATTGCCGTTACTGTCATATATCGTTATATCAACAGCCGCACTGCCGCCCACACCGATATCGTGGAAATCATATACAAATCTGTACGTTTCACCTACATTGAGCATAGTATCCGTCAGCTTTGTAGCACTACCCGTCTTCCACCATACATGCGCCGCCTCTGTGCCATCAGGCATAAAGTACCAGCCGCCGCCGTATGCCGGTAGAGTCTTGAATCTGAAGAAGAATCCTGCATCTGATCTTCTGTCATTACTTCCCGGAGCAGGCATTGAATTGATGGTCAAATTATGCTCAAGCGTGAAATCGCCGTAATATTCACCGATATTGACTTCAGTAGAATTTGTTGTCGAGGTATCAGTTGACACATATGTATCGTCAAGCGGCAAGCCTGCACCCTCCTCGATGGTTACATCAAAAGTAACACTCTTTCCGCAATATTCCACTGTCACAGTGCAAGTTCCGACCTCTTCGGAATTGAAGCCCGTAACCTCGCAATCAGCAATGTCAACTGTCTTTGAGAATCCGTCTGCATACGATACCGACAGCTCAATTCCTGACAAGCTAAGTCTTTGCCCCTGCGTATAGGTTGTTTTTTCAGGCAGACTTACAAGCGTCAGCACATCAGCCTCCGCAACAGTTACATTAAATGTATCGGTCATGCCTCTGTAGGTTACACTAATCTCCTGCTGACCTGCCATATCCTTGTCATAGCCCGAGATTTCACATGCCGCATTAGACACAAATTTCTCAAGACCGTCGGCATACTGAGCCTTTACCTCCATGCCATTTACATCAATATCCTCACCAAGAGTAAATCTTAACATATCCGGCTCTCTCGTAATGGTAATTCCCGTAAGCTCTGCGGCAAATATCTCCTCGCCCATATAGAAGCCAACATGAGGCGGCTGGTTATAGCCTGTCTGCTCTGTCGCTACGCCCGAACGATATACCGGATCATGCATCAGGGTCTTTATCTTGTAATTTGTATAATCAGTCGGAATAAATACTCTTAACGATTTTTTGTCACTTGTCGGATATACTACTTCCTCACGCCAGTCACCGAATAAATCAGCCTGAATTGAAGGCGTTGACTTTGAGCTGTTAATGCTTGTACAGCCCGATGCACTGAACACCTTAGACATTCCCGAACCGTTCCAGTTGGTCACATCTGTTCCGTTAAGCAGCTCATCATATAAGTCACCGTCCCAGAAGATTCTGAAATTCTGGCTCATGCCAAAATTACCGGAAACAAACTCCGAACCGCCGTTTGACTGATATGTTCCCGCTGCGGAGGTAATCTGATAATATCCGAGAGCACCGATGTTCGCCATCACACCACGTCCGGTATCGCTGTTTCTGCCGTAATGTATCAGCTCGTCACCTGTTGCGGCACTATATACAGTCATACCGTAATCAAGAGTTTTTCCGTGTGTCTGAGTGCCGTCGCCATGCTCATGTACCGAAAAATATTCAAGTCCCGGATTTGTCGGGTCGTAATCGCCTATATGATGTGCGTCACCATGCTCACGCCATGAACACCACACCGGCATAAGCTCGTCATTGTCGTCCACTCCGAGACACAATGCACCACTTATAATCTCGTCTTTTCCGTCATTATCCACATCTGCCGATACCATACTGTGGTTACCCTGACCGGAATAATCCTCAAGCTCTGCGTGATAGCCCGGCTGTCCCGATAAAGTATCAAACTGATAACCAACGCTTAACTTCTCACCGTCAAAGCTGACTCCTGCAACACCCGTTCTGCCCTTGAGGTAATCATAATATCCTCGCCAGTAAACCGCGTACGGCATTTCTCCGTCAAGATATGCAACAGATGCAAGGAAACGCTGCGAACGGTTGCCGCCGTCATTCTTACCCCAGCAAATCTGATTTACTCGTGCCGTAGGATATGTAATGGTGTCAATTGCCTCACCCGTTTCACCGTCAAATATAGTTAAAAATTCAAGACCGCTCGCAATTCGTCCGTTGTTCGGCTCACGATAGTCTGTAGTTGCATTTTCCTCATCGGTAATGGCTTTTATCTCACTCTCCGAGCTTACCTTTGATACATAATTTCCTGCCGCATCAGTTGAGCCGAGCGAGCTCTGCACTATCATTTCCGATTTTCCGTCGCCGTCAAAGTCATAGACAAGGAACTGTGCTGTATGGGCACTCGAAAATACATTTTTACCAAGATTTATATCATTTTCCCAAAGACGTGTACCGTCAAGCTTATATGCGTTAAAACGTACCGTACCCGAATATCCTGCATTTCCTACGTCACGTTCGTTTGAAGTAAATTTCACGATTATTTCATACTCACCGTCACCGTCCACATCTCCTACCGAGCAGTCCGCCGGTGCGAATGAATATGTATTGGAATTTCCCGAAGAATCAGTTATCGTTTCATCCTCCGGATTTACAAGCGGAATATCGAAATAAGCACTTGCTAACGGCGTCACCTCATCAAGAGCAGCCGCCTCCTGCATTTCACTCTTAACAGGCTCCATACCGTCCCAGAGGAATGCCCTGTCCGGCTCGAAGCCCGCGTCAAAGCTGCTTTCTCCTGCATCTGTAACAGCGTGTGAGATAACCCTTTCAAGGGCTCCGTCCTCACTGTACTTCGCAGCATAAGCCGTAAGTCCTTCCTTTAATGCATTTACAATAACCGTACTTCCGTCACATTTTATTCCCGATGTCACAGTAGCAACACTTTCGTCCGACCGTAAAACACAATACACACTGTCTGCCGTTCCGTCACGGTCAAGATAGTTTGTCGTTCCTGATTCCGTAGCGATTTTCTCACCGTTGCGGTATATGTCAAATGACACATTCTCTTCCGCACTTCCATACTTTACGTCCTCACTGTCTGAAAGTCTCCAGCTCAGATATACGCCATCCGTTGTCTTTACAGCGACAAGACCTCTGCCAAGCTTTTCCATTTCGCGCGTAATTTCAGTTTCCGCACTGTAGTCATTCGCTAAATCGTAAAGATAATTATAGCTTATGGTTTGAGTTGCCTTATCCTCTGCACGCACCGGTAACGCAAATGACGAAGTCATTGCAAGCGACAATGCAACCGATGTAATTTTTCTCCCTTTCATATTTCTCTCCTCTTTGAATTTTGTCCGTCAGAAGTTTTTCTGACGGTTCTGCTGTTACTAAATATTATATTCCATTTAGATTTGCTTGTCAATGCATTTATCACAATATAATTATGGATTTGCCTATACAAAAAACAACCGAAAGCACCTGCTTTCGGTTGTTCTGCTTAATATATCACAGCTTATTTCTCTGAATCTTACCACTTACGGTCTTAGGCAGACTGTCTCTGAATTCAACTATTCTCGGATACTTATACGGTGCAGTTCTGTCCTTAACATATGTCTGGATTTCCTTTTTAAGCTCCTCACTCGGCTCTGTACCGCCTACCAAAACAATACTTGCCTTAACAATCTGTCCTCTGACCTCGTCCGGCACAGCACTCACGCCGCATTCGAGAACATACGGAAGCTCCATAATAACGCTTTCAATCTCAAACGGTCCTATACGGTAACCCGATGATTTAATAACATCATCCACACGTCCTACATACCAATAGTAGCCGTCCTCATCACGCCACGCAACATCTCCGGTATGGTAATATCCGTCATGCCACACCTCTTTTGTTTTTTCCTCGTCGCCGTAATAACCCATAAACAGACCGCAGGGTGCACCGTCCTTGACATTGATTACAATCTCACCCGATTCACTCGTCTGAACAGGATTACCCTCCGAATCGTGAAGCTCAACATTGTAAATCGGTGCAGGCTTACCCATAGAGCCTATCTTATGCATCTTACCGACAAGATTACCGATAATCATTGTACTTTCCGTCTGACCAAAGCCCTCCTTAATCTGCAGGCCCGTAGCCTTTTCAAACTGACGGTAAACCTCCGGGTTAAGTGCCTCACCCGCAGTAGTCATATGACGCACCGACGAAAAATCATACTTTGAAATATCCTGCTTTATCATCATACGCAGCATTGTAGGCGGAGCGCAGAATGTAGTAATGTGATGCTTTGCAAACATCGGTAAAATCTCTGATGCGTCAAAGCGGTCAAAATCATATACAAAGGTCGCCGCCTCACAGAGCCACTGTCCGTAGAGCTTTCCCCACATTGCCTTTGCCCAGCCGGTATCGGAAATGGTGAAATGTAAGCCGTCCGGATCAACATTGTGCCAGTACTTTGCAGTATGGAAATGTCCGAGCGGATATTTATAACTGTGCGTTGCGATTTTTGGATATCCCGACGTTCCGGATGTGAAGTACATCAGCATCACATCGTCACCGCACGGTGAATCCTCCGTACGCTCAAATCTCGAGCTGAATCGCTTGTATTCCTCATCAAAGCTTGCCCAGCCCTCTCTGCTTGAGCCGACAATCATTTTTGTTTTTAAGATAGGACATTTTTTAGCAGCAATCTCAACCTGATATGCAACATCTCCGTCCGAGGTACATACAATAGCACTTACGCCTGCCGAATTGAATCTGTATTCAAGGTCATGCTCCTGCAACTGGTCAACCGCAGGAATTGCAATTGCACCAAGCTTGTTCAGACCAAGCATTGCAATCCAGAACTGATAGTGACGCTTTAATATGAGCATCACCCTGTCACCCTTTTTAATTCCCAGTGAAGCAAAATAATTTGCACAGCGGTTCGACTCCTTACGCATATTTTCAAAAGTAAAGCGTCTTTGAGTCTTATTCTTTGATATATGAAGCATTGCCAGCTTATCCGGCTCACGTCTTGAAAGCTCATCAACAAGGTCGAACGCAAAGTTGAATTTATCGGTATTTTTAAATTTAATAGATACCGGTGTTCCGCTCTCATCCTCTTTAACGTCAATAAACTTATGATAAATCCTGTCCTTGGTATCTCTGTGAACCGAGCCGATAATCTGCTCCGTTGCAACCGTATCAGCCGAAGCGGACTCAGCCTCCTCCGCATCGGCACGCAGAACAATAGCATAGAACTTTGCATCCTTACCGTTTACAGCTATCATACCGTGAGGAGTGTCACTGTTATAATAAATGCTGTCGCCGGGGCCAAGCACCTCCTTATGCTCGCCAACCTGAACCATAAGATGACCCTCAATAACGATATCACATTCCTGACCGGCATGAGTAGTAAGCTCAATATCCTTATTCTGTGCCTCTTCATCATAGGTGCTTATTACATAAAGCGGTTCAGCTATACGGTTTTTAAACGCATATGCCAGATTATGATATACCATACCGTGAGCCTTGGCAATCTGCTGTCCCGTTCCTGCACGGGTAACAGTATAAGACCTGAGGTTCGGACTGTAGCCCTCTATGATATCCGTAACATTTACTCTCAGCTCTGCCGCACAGCGGTAAATAAAAGCGAAGTTAAGATCGCTTTCACCATTCTCGCACTTTATATATTCTTCAACCGAAATACCCGTTTTTTCCGCCATTTCCTGCTGTGTGTAATTTTCAATTTCACGCAGTTCACGGATACGCTGAGCCATTTCCTTAATTTTCAAGCTGATATCTCTTGAGCTTTCCATATAAATTGTTCTCCTTTATTCTCGTTGCAAAGCAACATATCGTGCCGTCAGGCATATCGCATACACAGTATATACCGCAAATTCCGCAAGGAATTTCAATAAGGGCATAGCCCGTGTATCGCTGAGTTTAATATTTCACGATTAAACTCATTATACCATACAACACCGAAAAAAACAATATATTTTTATGCAAATCGCAAAAATAAAAATCAAATTTCCCCCGAAAAACAAATCAATTGAACAATCAAAAAAGTCGGATACTTTTTCATACAAATACAACACGAGCATATCAACACATTACACAAAAAAAAACAGCACAGCAGTCATAAACTGCTGCACTGTTCCAACATCCTCTTCATCACTCACCCTTAAGACTAAGCAACCCTATTCTCAAATCCGAGCTTTGAACCGTTGTCGGATAACTCTCAATCAGAAGCTCACCAAATCCCGTAAGCGACTGAAACTGTGCAATATCAAAGCCTCCGTCATAGAATCCCCGTATATCTATTACATACACCTTTTCGTAATTATTTACTGCCCACGTTGCAAGTAAATTGCCGCATGACTCCTTTATAATCGCAATCGATTTGCCGTTCGGCACTCCACCCTCAATTACGGCTATCGGCGAATCAACACCAATAAAGCATGTATAATCGCCTACCCTCACATCCACAAGCGGCAATGTCGCAACACGCTCCTGCATATACATATCGTTATATATCTTCACCTTAGCATCATACATCGGTAAAAAACGCTCCATAGTCTCATATGGACTGTCAAACGCCTCGCCAATATGCGAAGCAAACGAGCCTTTGAATTCATAGTACGGGTCATTCTTAAATTCCGATAATTCCGGCACACTCTCGCCTTTGGACTCCATAAACTCACGCCATGCGTAGTATGCACCACGCTGTGTCCAGTGATGGTCGGTACGGAAATATATATTCTCACTTGCATGCTCATATAATGCATCCGCAATCCTTACCGGAGTAACATTTGAATCAAGCTTCTGATATATGCTCTCAAACGATGCAAGCTGTGAGCAGTAATATTCTTTCGGTGCATATATCTCACCTGAATCCGGCACAAGCATGTTATATACGCTCACGCCCGGCAGCTTATCGGCAATATCATTCACAATAGCCGCATAGAACGAAGCATTTTCCGGAGCTATCGTCACCGACTCAAATGCATAGCTTCTGTCAAGAACAAAGAAAGACGGGTATGCACTCACCTCTCCGCTGTATCTGAAATCATCCCCGAACACCGTTCCCGGCATCGCAGGAAGCTGTTCGTAATTAATCTCATATCCCGTTATATCCTCAAGCAATGCTCCGTTTATATAGCACACATCAGCGATATTTATTGTCGGGTTGACATACCGATACATTCTGTAACCGATAATATGCGTATTTTTTCCCGAAAGGACAACCGCCCTCTCGCCACGGCTGTTTTCACATACCGTCCCTTTTAAAGCATTATCCCAACCGAGCGAAAATCCGCATTTACCAAGCACCTCATCCAACGGCATATACACCTCACCGTTATACTCAAATGCAGTACCCACCAATTCATATTGTGTCCCCGAAATCGCAATTGTGTCCCCTGTTACACTTATCTCCTCAGCCGCATATGCACTGCCCGAAGCGAGACAAAGCACAGCCGTAGCTGTCAATATTCTTTTAAGCATTCCCAAATCTCCAATTTATCTTATCCGTTTATTATTACAGTACTCGTCTCGCTGTCCCACAGCACCTGAGCGCCAAACGCCTCTGCCACCGCACGAATCGGTAAAAGCGTACGGTCATTCACAATGACCGGCACACTGTCAAGCTCAATATTTTCTGTAACACTCAATCCGTCTGCCATAACCTCTTTTATCATAACAGCATCACCTATACCGAGACTTACGGATACGGAAGCGTCACTTATAACCGCGCGGCTGTTTTCGCTGTCCCACGCAACCTCCTTGCCCAATGCCTCCATCACACCCCGCACAGGCAAAAGTGTACGGTCGTTTAAAATAATAGGCTGCTGATCCTCAAATTCCACAGCCGTACCGTTAACCGTTACACCTATATTAATAACTTCTCCGTTCATGGCATATGCACCTGATGTCAGTACAGACACTGCCGCAGCCGCCACTATCGTTTTTCTAATCATCATTTTCCCTCGTTCATTATTTTTATATCTGAATAATATCACAAAAATTCAAAAAATCAATATTTTTCGCACGAACTGCCCACAAATCGACATGAACTGCCTTATTTTTTGCTTCTTAGCTCCCTGAAAAATGTACGCATCAGCTCCGCACACTCCTCCTCCAACATGCCGCCCTCGGCATCAAGTGAATAATTGCACAGATTCTTATCGAATAAATTTATTGCCGAGCCCGCACATCCCGATTTTACATCATATGCACCGAAATATACCTTTTCAATCCTCGAATTTAAAATTGCTCCTGCACACATCGGACACGGCTCAAGCGTAACATACAGCTCGCACCCCGGCAACCGCCAACCGCCCAGCTTTTTGCAAGCCTTATCGATTGCAATACACTCGGCATGAAGCAAAGCATTTTTCCTCGTTTCACGCTTGTTATAGCCACGCGAAACAATCTCATCGTTACGGACAATCACCGCCCCAATCGGCGTTTCACCGATTGCCGCTGCTTTTTTAGCCTGCCGTATTGCCTCTCGCATAAATTTTTCGTTCATTCTACTCCCTCTTACAATACACCGAATAAAATAAATCCTACCGTATTAATAGCAAAATTCGCAAACATATGCACAAACCATGACGGATAAATATTGTCATTGGTTTCGTTTAAATAGTTAAAAATACAACCGCCGATAAACAGACCCGCAAAGAGCAGCATCAATACCGGAAAAGAAAACATCTCCCACATCATTCCTGCATGATACACAGCAAACATCACCGGACTGAATATATACGCAAATTTCCTGCTTGTATATTTTTTAAGAGTTATAAAGCCAAAGCCCCTGAAGAAAAATTCCTCCAGAAATGAATTCATAACCGAAATATAGAGTGCAACATAAATAAAATTCCCGGCAGTAATTCCCATGCCGTCGGTCAGGCTTGATGTGACATTTGAAAAATCTATAATATTTTTTGTCAGGCAATATCCGCCGAAAATAACCGTATAAATCCCAAGTCCCAACAGCAAAGCCTTTAAAAAGCCTCCCTTTTTAAACACGAACAGTGATTTAAAGTTCTTAAAATCACTTTTATGTATAACAAAAAATATCATAGGCAGGACAAGGAAGAAAAGTATTTTAATCGGAATCTTCACGAAATAATCCGGCTTGACAAATGCGTCTATAAAGCTCACCAGCAAAGAAAATATAAAGACTGTCAGTATAATATGTATATTCTTCTTATTCAACTCTCAATTCACCTCTCAGTGCATACTATCACCAATTATAGCATAAACTCTGAATAAAAACAACTTTTTATGTAAATTTTATACAAACAATGCCTTTTCCGTAAAATTTCTATTGACATATTGTAAGTTTTGTTGTAAAATACATACATATATAGAATTGAGGTAAAAGCCATGAAAAACGTAATGAACACTAACTTACTACGACTTATGAGCTGAATCGGCAATGTGGTATTCAGTTTTGTTCGTTTGCGTTTGTGAATGTTGCAATTCTTCCGGGTCCACATTGCGGGTCCGGCTTTTTTAATAGTAAAAAATCAGGAGGTAACAGCCATGATGAATCATAAAAAGTATGTGAAAATGTATCACCCGGTTCCGCTGGAGAACCGTGAATGGCCGTCAAAGGAAATCACACACGCTCCTATCTGGTGCAGTGTTGACCTGCGTGACGGTAATCAGGCATTATATTCGCCGATGACAATCGACGAAAAAATCGAATTTTTTGAGTTTCTTGTAAAGCTTGGCTTTAAGGAGATTGAGGTAGGCTTCCCGGCAGCATCGCCGACAGAGTATGATTTTGTACGCCGTCTTATCGACGAGAACAGAATCCCTGACGGTGTATCAATCCAGGTACTTACTCAGGCAAGAGAACATATCATAAAGAAAACAGTTGAATCATTAAAGGGTGCAAAAAGTGCAATCATCCACCTTTACAACTCAACCTCAACTCTTCAGAGAAAGGTTGTTTTCAAGAAAGGCATGGAGGAAATCAAGCAGCTTGCAATTGACGGAGCAAAACTCGTAAAGAGCCTTGTTGACGAAGCAGGCATGACCGAGAGCATCCGCTACGAATACTCACCGGAGAGCTTTACATGTACAGAGCCGGAGTATGCTGTTGAGGTAACAAACGCAGTTCTTGATATATTCAAGCCCACAGCTGACAAGAAAGTAATAGTAAACCTCCCGTCAACCATCGAGGTTGCTACAGCAAACGTATATGCCGATCAGATTGAGTATATGTGCAAGAACTTAAATAACCGCGAAAACCTCGTTATCAGCGTTCACGCACATAATGACCGAGGCACAGGCGTGGCATCAAGTGAGCTTGCATTGCTGGCAGGCGCGGACAGAGTCGAGGGTACACTCTTCGGCAACGGCGAGAGAACAGGTAACACCGACCTTGTAACAGTGGCACTCAATATGTTCTCACAGGGTATTGATCCTGAGCTTGACCTTTCAAACATCGACGAGGCCATTGCAGTATTCGAGAAGTGCAATAAGCTCACAATTCACCCGAGACATCCGTATGCAGGCGATATGGCATACGTTGCATTCTCAGGCTCGCATCAGGACGCTATCAAGAAGAGCTTCGATATGTTCGAAGCAGACCCGTCAAACACATGGGCAAATCCGTACCTCACAATCGACCCGAAGGACATCGGCAGAAAGTACGAACCGATTGTTATCAACAGCCAGTCAGGAAAGGGCGGCGTAAGCTATGTACTCGAATCAAAGTACGGCTACATATTACCGAAAGCAATGCTTGTAGAGTTCTCAGACCTTGTGAACCGTTTAAGCGATGCAAAGCAGACTGTTTTAACAAACCATGAAATCCATGTTGCATTCAAGGATACATATGTAGATTTAAAGTCACCGCTTGAGATGCACTCATACAAAATCACTCATGCGGACAAGGAAACAACTGAGCTTGTAGCAGAAATCGAGTACCGTCAGGAAACTCACGAAATCACAGGCAAGGGTAACGGACCGCTTGACGCTCTGTCAAATGCGTTAAGAGAAATGCTTGACGCAGATTTTGAAATCTGCAGCTATCACGAGCATGCCTTAGAGCGTTCATCCGCATCAAAGGCTGCTGCATATATTGCAATCAGGACCTGCAAGGATGAAACATTCTGGGGTGCAGGAGTAGATGCAAATATTTCAACAGCATCATTACACGCTTTAATCAGTGCAGTTAACCGCAAGCTTATTAAAATGTACAGCAGATAATATGAAAACTCCCGAAACACAGCTGTTTCGGGAGTTTTTTAATATTTTCTACAGTCGCACAAGCACATCAAATCACTCCGCTCATGACATTATGCTTGTAAAACACCATATCATAAACACTCCTACCCCAATAACACCTGCAATCACTAAAACAAATGCACCTATAATCAACAGATACGTTTTAAGAGTGTCGCCGAATGACATATTCCACTCCCGTGACTCGCTTGCAATTCCAATCAGAAAAAATATTATTGCCACTGCTGCACTGATTATAATAGCGCTCACTTTTCCTGCCACGATGGCAAAAAACAATGCCAATGCGGCAAAGCCTGCAAGAATAAACCCAGTCGGAGCATCAACGGGCTGTGTTTTTACTACCTCCTGAATATATCCGTCACCATAGATATTTTTCATAGGTGTATTTCTGATTTCATACCTCGCTCCGTCATCAGTATCCAGAGTCTTTCTGTGTCCGTCACCGTAAAGATTTTTGTTGTAGCTGTTTTTTAAATTTGCCATAATTAACCTCCTTAACTCCCGTGTCAAAACCTTTATTTTTATGCTTACATAATATCACGGTTTATTAAGACAGTCAATATATATCGGTCAACTTTTCCCGTCACTAAGCCGTTTTGGGGCGTTATTGTCCCATAAAAGGGATAAAAAAGCAGATACTTCACAGTATCTGCTTTATCATTACCATCTGAAGCTGCCCGAAAGCAAGGTCACCGAATCATTTGTCACGGTCAACAATCCACCGTCACTCGTGCCGGACTTTTCCGTACCGTCAGGCATTTCTATCCTGCACTCACCCGGCTTCACCGAGGTGATGAACGGAATATGTCCTGCCAATATCGCAAAATCACCCTCGGTTCCACGCATGGAGACCTTTACAATCTCTTCATCAAAAAGGTTTCCGTCAGGAGATGAAATTACTAATCTGAATGTATTCATAATCACACCTTCTTGGCCTTTGCAACCGCCTCGTCAATCGTTCCCACGAAAAGGAACGCCGACTCGGGCAGATCATCATGCTTACCCTCGACAATTTCCTTAAAGCCTCTTATTGTTTCCGATAACGGCACATAAGTACCCTCAATACCTGTAAACTTCTCCGATACATGGAACGGCTGCGAAAGGAATCTCTGTATCTTTCTTGCACGCTGCACCAAAAGCTTATCCTCGTCACTAAGCTCATCCATACCCATGATCGCAATAATATCCATAAGCTCCTGATAACGCTGAAGTATCCTCTGTACCTCTCTCGCAACAGTATAATGCTCTTCACCCAGAATATCGGGTGAAAGGATACGGCTTGTTGACTCTAACGGATCAACTGCCGGGTAGATACCCTGCGATGCAATACCTCTTGAAAGTACTGTTGTTGCATCAAGGTGTGCAAAGGTTGTCGCCGGAGCAGGGTCTGTAAGGTCATCCGCCGGTACATATACCGCCTGAATTGACGTGATTGAACCCTTTTTGGTTGATGTGATTCGCTCCTGAAGCGTACCCATTTCGTTTGCAAGCGTCGGCTGATATCCAACGGCTGACGGCATACGTCCGAGCAATGCCGACACCTCCGAGCCTGCCTGTGTAAATCTGAAAATATTGTCAATGAAGAGAAGCACATCCTGATTCTCCTCGTCACGGAAATATTCAGCCATTGTAAGTCCCGAAAGTGCAACTCTCATTCTCGCACCCGGCGGCTCATTCATCTGACCATATACAAGCGTAGTATTTGATAATACGCCCGATTCTTTCATCTCGTTATAGAGGTCATTACCCTCTCTTGTTCGCTCACCGACACCCGTAAATACCGAAAGACCGCCATGCTCCTTTGCGATATTGTTGATAAGCTCCATGATAAGAACTGTCTTACCTACACCGGCACCACCGAAAAGACCTATCTTACCGCCCTTTGAATACGGGCAGATAAGGTCAATTACCTTGATACCCGTCTCAAGAATCTCGGTTGATGTTGAAAGCTCATCATATGCCGGAGCACTGCGGTGAATGTTCCAGTGCTGTTCCGTATCGGGAGCAGGCTGATTATCCACCGGATTTCCTAAAACATTGAATATTCTTCCCAATGTCTCACGGCCTACAGGCACACTTATAGCCTTGCCCGTATCCGTAACCGGAGTATCACGCTTCAGACCGTCCGTTGATGCCATTGCAATACAGCGTGCAGTATTGTCACCGATATGCTGTGCCACCTCGACAGTCAGAGTCCTCTCGCCAATTGGTATAGTTAAAGCATTTAATATAGCAGGCAGGCTACCCTCTTCAAAGCGTACGTCAACTACAGGTCCCATGACCTGCGCAACCCTGCCCTTTGCTGTATCTGACATAAAAGTTTCCTCCTTTATGAGCCGCTTCCTGCGACTATCTCTGTAATCTCCTGCGTGATTGCACCCTGTCTCGCCCGGTTATATTCAAGCTGAAGTCCGTCAATCATCTGCTGTGCGTTCTTGCCTGCACTGTCCATTGCACAACGTCTTGCCGCAACCTCACTCGCAAAGCTTTCGCGTACAGCCGCAACAATTGCACCTGCTGTATATTCAGTGATTGCAGCGTCAAGTATCTGTGCTTCGTTCGGCTCAAATATTATACCCGACGTTTTTGCCGCCTCTGTCCCGGTAAGCGGCAACACCCATCTGATATATGCCTCCTGCGTCATCATAGACACATACCTTGTGCAGATAATCCCAAGCCTGTCATAATCGCCTGCTTCAAAGTCCGCACAAAGCTTTTTTGACAGCTCAATAGCCTCTGCATAGGTAAAATTCTCCGCACTCATACTGCCCTCGCCGTAGCGGTCACATGCACGCTTTCCTATCGGATAAAACACCGCATCGGGATATTCTTTTGCAACTCTGAAAATATTTGCATTGTAACCGCCTGCAAGACCTCTGTCTCCGGCGATAACAACAAAGCGTATTCTTTCACCCTCACGCTGTTCCATAAACGGACTTTTTGCACATTCAGGACTCGCACTGAGCATATCAATCACATCGGTGATTGCATTCAGATATTCACGGCTCCTGTTCATTGCAAGTGTTGCACGTCTGATTTTTGACGACGCAACAAGTCCCATTGCCTTTGTCAGATGCAGAGTTGAATCCACGCTTTTGATGCGATTACGCAGTTTTTTTGTATCAGCGCCCATCTATCTCACCTCTGCATTTCCTCCAGGGCTTTTTTCATCATTTCAACATCCTCGTCCTCGTAATAGCCCTGTTCAAATCGGATTAAAAGCTCACTGTACTTATTTTCAAGCAGCTCAAACAATCTGCTCTCATATTCACGCACCTTATTTACCGGTACACTGTCAAGATAACCGTTGATTACGGCATAGACAATCGCAACCTGACATCCCACTCTTACCGGCTCGTTTCTTCCCTGCTTCAGTACCTCAACAATTCGCTCGCCCAATGCAAGTCTCGCCTTGGTATCTGCGTCAAGGTCACTTCCGAACTGTGCAAAGGACTGTAATTCACGGTACTGCGAATAAAGAAGCTTCAGTTCTCCCGATACCTTCTTCATTGCCTTAAGCTGTGCACTTCCGCCGACACGGCTAACCGAGATACCCGGATTTATAGCCGGCATAATTCCGGCATGGAAAAGCTCGGTTTCAAGGAATATCTGACCGTCTGTAATCGAGATTACATTTGTCGGGATATACGCCGAAACGTCACCCGCCTGTGTTTCAATAATCGGCAATGCAGTAATCGAGCCGCCACCGTATTCAGGTGCAACACATGCCGCACGTTCAAGCAAGCGTGAATGCAGGTAGAATACATCACCCGGATATGCCTCTCTGCCCGGCGGTCTTCTGATAAGGAGCGACAACGCACGGTATGCAACCGCATGCTTTGATAAATCGTCATAAATTATCAGGACATCCTTGCCCTGCTCTCTGAAATACTCCGCCATCGCACAGCCGGCATACGGAGCAACATACTGCAACGGTGCCGACTCGGAAGCCGATGCCGATACGATAATTGTATAGTCCATTGCACCGTTCTTCGTAAGCTCATTTGCAAGCTGTACAACTGATGTATTCTTCTGACCGATTGCAACATAAATACAGATTACACCCGTATTTTTCTGGTTAATAATAGTATCAAGCACGATTTCCGTTTTACCCGTCTGACGGTCGCCTATAATAAGCTCACGCTGACCTCTGCCTATAGGAATCATAGAGTCAATAGCCTTGATACCTGTCTGTAATGGCACGCTTACGCTCTGTCGCTCTATAATTCCCGGAGCCTCCGACTCCATCGGACGTGTCTCAACTGTTGCAACGGGACCTTTTCCGTCAATGGGATTTCCCAATGCACCAACAACTCTTCCGAGAAGAGCCTCACCCACAGGCACAGACAAAACCCTGCCCGTTCTGCGTACAGTAGTACCCTCACGAATATTATTTTTGTCCGAAAGCAATGCCACAGACACAGTCTCATCCTCTAAGTTCTGTGCCATACCGAAGCTGCCATCCTCAAATTCAAGCAGCTCACTCGACATACATTCTCTTAAACCATATACTCTTGCGATACCGTCTCCTACAAGTATAACCGTACCCGTTTCACGCATCTCAATGCGTGATTTATAGTTCTTTATCTGTTCTTTTATGATATTGCTGATTTCTTCAGGCTTCATGCTCATTCGCTTATCACTTCCTTTACTTCATGCAGACGGCGTCTCACGCTTCCGTCCATTACTCTGCCGTCCATCTCAATTATAACACCGCCCAAAAGCGATTCATCAATACAATATTCCGGTATAACCGTTTGTCCGCTTATTTTTTCAAGCTTTTTCTGTAATTTCTCTTTTTCCGCAGCTGTCAGCTCTGTTGCACTTGTCACCTTTGCTGTGCTTATATGCTTCGAGGCATCAAGAAGCTCCCTGTATTCCTTTACGCAGTCGCCGAATTCACGGATTCGTCCGCGTTCGCATAAAAGCGAAACAAAGGAAACAATATGCTCCGGCAAGCCATTGCCAAAAGCCTTTCCAAGTGCCTCAATACGCTCTGCTTTAGGTATTGATGGTGATGCAAGAAAATCCATATACTCCGGATTATCATTGAATACCGACAACACCGTATCAAGTGCCGCACCGTATTCCTCTGCTGCCTGACACTCCGCCGCAAGCATGTAAATCGCTTCGCCGTATTCCTTACTCATCTGTGCCATCTGCTTCACCTATTTTCTCAATAAAGGAATCAATCAGACTTCTGTGATCCTGCTCGTTTATTTCACGACCGAGCAGCTTTTCCGTAAGTACAGCCGAAACGTCAACAATTTCACGCTTGATTGTGTCCTCCGCCTTTTTGCGTTCAAGCACAGCTTCATTTTCAGCTCTCTTAACAATTCCATCCGCCTTTTCCTTTGCATCGGCAATAATCTTATCACTACGCTTGTTTGCCTTGTCGGCAGCATCCTGAATAAGCGCATCAGCCTCATCCCTTGCGCCTCTGAGCTTGCGTTCCCATTCATCCTTGCTTTCCTGTGCTATTTTCTGTGCCTGCTCTGCAAGACCGTAGCTCTCGTCAATCTGAGCCTGTCGTTTTTCAAGTACATTTCTTACAGGCTTATACAGAAACTTTTTTAATATAAGGAAAAGGATTAAAAGGTTTAAAAGCGAAATCACAATCTGCCATAAATTGACAGAAATGACGTCTAATGTTTGCATAACTTTCTCCTTTTTAACGATTTGTTATTGTAAATTATGGTTTATATTATTAGTTTGCACTTATCGATACGACATAATGGGGCGCTGCCCCTTGACATTTTGCGGTTATTGTTATTTCGGTAATACCCCGGTACTTTTTCTTGTGCCTGGTCGTTTCGCTTTGCTACACTGCTCGGCTATGCAACCATACCGCAGCAACAGAAAAAGTACGAAAAAGAATGCTGTTAAAGTGAACAACACAAAGTGTTGTAGCCTTAGAAGCGTAGCTTCGTAGGCGTAGCATAACTTTCCCCCTTTAAAAACCCCCTTATCAAGCGTCTCGGCAGCCAATGGCTGCAATTGAAATGTGTCGGTGTAAAT